>JAKAEJ010000025.1 GCA_021818335.1 Pseudomonadota bacterium
GACATCGCCAGCCTTGGACAGGCAGCCTAAATCCATCGCGGCCAGCCGAGGCAAAACCACGTCAGCCAGCGTAAAACGTCCATGCGCAAGGAGTCGATTATCCAACGTCGCTCCTTGCGTCTGTTCACCTCGCCATCCGGCAATTGCCGGATGGTTGCTAAGCAAAGTGGAACACCCCCGCTAATCCCGAAGGTTTTCGAACTGAAGTGGCACCGTGAAATCGCCGGCACGCAGTAGCGCGATGGCCAACTGAAGTTCATCGCGCTTCTTGCCGACGACCCTTAGCTTCTCGCCGTTGATCTGCGTCTCTACCTTCAACCTGGCCGACTTGATCGCTGAGACGATCTTCTTCGCCTCGGGTTGGCTGATGCCTTGCTTGATGGTGATGCTCTGCCTCGCCTGCGCCAGATTGACGTCCGGTTCACCGACGTCCAGACAGCGCAAATCAATACCACGCGCGACCAGACGCGCTCGCAGGATATCCAGCATTTGCTTGAGCTGGAAGTCGCTAGGCGCGATCTGGGTGACGACGTTGCCATCAAGGACAAACTTCGCATCGACATTGCGAAAGTCAAAACGGCTTCGCAGCTCGCGGTTGGCCTGATCAACTGCGTTGGTCAGCTCGTGCCGGTCGACTTCGGAAACGATGTCAAAGGAGGGCATGACGGGATCCTAACGCAACGAGGTGGCCTTTACCTCCAATGACACAGCGCAGGGACGACGGCCGGCGGCCTCCATTGCCCAAAAACCTGGTCTATTGCGCGATGGACACGATCCCAAACTCTCGACCGTGGCAGCTGAGCACCGACGCTGGGTGCATCACGGGCTGGGCGCCGCCAGGGTTATGGCTTGGCATCAACAGCGTGCTTGGCCACTTGGATCAAATACCATGACGAACGGCATGAGAGTTGAGCAGCACGCTTGTGCTGGATGTACGCGCATTGCGCGTAGCCTGCTTTGAGACTCTCTTACCAATAGGCTGTGGACACCGCATCAAGCACCTACCATTCAGCCCGCAGAGCCGCCGGCGATGGCAAGCAGTTGATTCATTTCCATCGGTCGTGCAATACCGTGTCCTTGGAAGGCGTTGCAACCAATGCGGGCCAGCGCTTCCCGCTGAGCATCCGTCTCGACGCCCTCAGCTACCACGTGCAAATTAAGTGCCCGAGCCAGTTCAATGATCGCCCCGATGAAGCGATCGGGCTCTGAAACACTCATGTCCTGGACAAAGGATCGATCGATCTTTACCTCCTCAACCGGCAAGCTCTTCAAACTGGCCAGCGACGCGTAGCCCGTCCCGAAATCGTCAATCGACACCCCGATACCAAGGGAACGAAGCAACCGGACCTTGTTCCCCATGGTTGTCGCGTCATCGATTAACGCGCTTTCAGTAAGCTCGAGCATGAGCATGCCGGGAGTGACCGAATAGGCATTGATCACGTCGGTGACCATGTCCGTAAAGTCAGCACGGCGTAGCTGCCAGGCGCTTACGTTAACGGACAGTCGCACCCGCCGGGAATCGACTGGCCAGGACCTCAGGGCAGCACAACTTTGTTCAAGCGCGTAACGTCCAAGGACGTGTATGAGACCAGAACGTTCCGCCAGCGGAATAAATTCATCCGGGGCTATTACTCCAAATTCCGGGTGATGCCAGCGCATTAGCGCTTCTGCACCAATGAGATGACCTTGGTTGTCGATCTGGGGCTGATAAAGCAATCCCAGTTGGCCCGCGTGCATAGCCTCATGCAGGGCGCGAATTAGCGCAATTTGGCGACTCGCTTCAGTTTGCATCCGGGGCTCGAAGATAGACTTGGATCCCCGACTTCTATTGCGTGCGGATCGAAGGGCCAATGCCGCTTGCTGCAGCAGGAGAGGCGCATCGGGACCCGGTTGACTAACGTGAACAATTCCGATGCTCACCCCCAACGCCAACGCGTGCGCATCAAAACGCAATGGCCTAGACATGCTTTCAGCCAAGCAGCGTGCCAAGACGTCCGCATCGCACGCATCGGATGACGGGCCCTCACCGATCAGAACAGCGAAATCGCCGCCTTCCAGGCGTGCAACACACATGGCATGTTGGCATTGCTCAACCAGGCGGTCGGAAAATGATCTCAGGAGTTGGTCACCAGCCTCGTGCCCAAGCGCGTCGTTGACCGAGTGAAATCCATCGAGCCCGACAAGGAGCAGTGCGGCCTTCCTTCTTTGATCGTGCTGGCCTTGAATCGCGGCAATCTGCTCGAGCAATCGATTCCGATTTGGCAATCCCGTCACGGCATCGCGATAAGCCATTTTTCGCAATGAGTCCTGTGCCTCTTCGCGAATCGATGACTCCACTGCCAGCGCATCCAGACTGGCAGCAAGATCTTCACTGCGTTGCCGCCATTCCTTTGTGAGCACGTGACTAACCAGTACCACCAGCACGAGGAAAGGCAGAGCTGTGAAGTCAGGACCTCTCCAAGACTTGACGGTAGCCACTTGGCCATACGCAACCACGAGTAACTGAACCGCAAGATACGTCGAGAGTGCGCCAGCTCTTGCTTGCTCGCGCATCTTCCAAAGTGCCAAGCATCGCCACAGCGACCATGCAAGCACCGCAAGCGCGGAGGCGAAGAACGGCCAAGCCAGGTCCGAAACAGTGCCCGAGAATTGGGCAACTTGCTCGCCCCAAGGCAGCCTCAGGACCGGATCAATGCGCATCGAATCCCGCAGCAGGCCCCAGCGTTGATTCAAATTGACCACAAGCAAAGTGAGGAACCATGCCGCAACCGCGTAGCCCCATTTGCGCCAGTCGCGCATGTGCGTAAACAGTGCAATGAAGACGAAGGCCACCGGGTAGATGACACATGCGACCGCGAGGCGAGTCCGCTCAATCCACGCAACCGTTTCCAAAGGCTGTGCGGGCATTTGCAGCATCGCCGTCAAGGCGATGTAAAGCGCAACGAAGAGGCTCAGCGAGCCGAATACTGCATAAACCGGTTCATGGCGAACAGCGCTGGTCTGCAGGACGTGCGCGCCTGCAAACAGGCAGATTCCAACGGCCAACCACTGTGCGGGCAACCACAGCACCATCAGTGACCCCTGCGGTCAAACCACCCCTGACCCCCGCTTCTGGCTTCTTGGCCAGAACAGCATCCCGGCGCAAGCATACACCCGAGGCAGTCGTGAACAAGTTGCGCGAATCATGTTCCCGCGATGCGGAAGCACTGTCGACGCCAACGCTCAATTTGTAGGGAACTGACAGCTCAGGGCGTTTCGCCAGCCCGGCAATGTTCGACTGCATCCAATTTGACTAGTGCGTAGGGCCGGAACGCAGGCATCGTTGTCGCCACCGCGTTTTGGTAGTGATCCATCTCGGTCACCTGCTGGCAGAGCACGGCAACCCTTCGACGCAGTACGCGTGTCCCAGCATCGGTCTTGGCCTGGAGGTCCTGTACATTCCCGGTGAGAAGATGGCTGATGACCGTCCCAATGACCCTACCCGCCATGGCCCCGCCAGTTTTTCCGACTGCGACACTGCTGCCGACCAAGGCAAACACGGCCTGGTGGTAACTCGCGAGCTCGCTACGCTGCACTGGCGTCACGACCACGGGCCTTCCACTCATGGTGAATCCGCCGAGTGGGTCGATGCGGGCCACTGGGCGGCCGGTGGGCGATATGACGACATCGTTCCCTTCGAGCCGCAGCGCACCGTTTGCCGCGCGGGCGGCAACGGTCAATCCTGATGCAACGCTCGCCGGACTAATACACGCGCCGATCGCAAAAACCAACGGCGCGATGGCCAGAGAGTTAGAAAACCGGGTCCGTACCATGGCGTTGCCTCCGTGGGTTAGTGTAGCGCAACACCAACTCACCAATCTCGCTGTCACCAAGGCTGGAAGTCATGGTTCCGGAGACCGGCGACCGGAAAGCGTCAATTGCCTCAGTTCGTAGAGCTTGGCGTACTTGATGAAAACGTAATAGGCACCGCTGGCGGCACTGATATAACCCGCCCAACCCGAGAGGAAATAGCGCTTGAATACATACTGCCGCAGGAAAAAGAAGGGCGGATAGAAGACCATCCGCGTCCGCACGAAGCGGACACGGGATGCACGCTCAGGGGTAGTCATGCCGCTCGAGTACGCATTGAGCTTCCGAACCTTGGTGGCGATGTCAGGTTCGCCGTAATGGAGGAACACGGCTCCACGCAGAACAAGGACCCGCCCCCTCACCTCTGGTGCGGCATGGACCGGCGCCTGATTCATGCGGCCTACGCGACGATCAAATAGGCGTAGATGCGTGTTCATGCGGCTCAGCGGATGCTGGAATGACCAGAACATCTGCTCTCTGCGGGGAAGACGGTATCCCCGGGCTTGCGGATTGAGCTTGACCTGTGCAATCAGGTTGTCTGCCTGCGGCGTCAACGCTTCATCCGCATCCAACAGAAGCACCCAATTGCTTTCAGCCAAATCAATCGCCTTTTGCTTCTGCTCGGCATACCCATGGAAGGATTGGTGCTCAATGCGTGCACCCCTTTGGCGCGCCACTTCAACCGTCCCATCAGTCGAGCCAGAATCGAGCACCATGATCTCGTCGGCACAGCTCACCGAATCGAGGCATCGGGCCAACGTGTCGACGTTGTTGTACGTCGTCACGACGAGAGACAGACGCTCACGCGCCATGGTCGCCAATCCGAACATCGCTGCTTAGGACGCCTATCCAAATCGCCAGAAGCCACCAGAAAACGAGACCCCACCAAGCCGAATAGAAAGCCAGTGCAGTATTAAACGGAAACGTTGCGGCGAATAGCGCGACACTGGCCGGCCACGCTCGCTCACGAGCGCGTAGAGATGCGCGGCGCCATAGTCGGATTGCCACGGCAGTACCAAAAAGCCACAGGGCAAGGCCAACGACTCCACTTTCGCTAAGGACCTCTAGGACGATCTGGTGCGCGTAAAAGGCGCCTTCGCGCGCGCCTGGCTTCACGAACGGATCACCTGCGATTGCAAATCTTGGATAGGCGTAGCGAAACCCGCGCACGCCGACGCCAGTCCACGGGTTGGCTGCCACCATGCGTATAGCATCGCCCCAGATGCTTAGTCTGAAGGATAGTGCCGTGTTGAGACCTCGTTCGGATCCTTGTAAGGCCAACAGTGTGCGCTCCATGCGCGCGTCAAATCGGGACGAAGTCCGCCAAGCCAGGCCCATCGACAACGCGCCAGCCACAAGTGCCACACCCGCCCACAGCGCGAAACGTTGAAAAGAACCGGCCTCGTGCCAAAGGAATACCGCCAACACCAGCGCATAAGTCAACCAACTCGCGCGCGAGCCGGATAGCAAAATCGGCCCCAGCATCAGCAGCGCGGTAACCGCGAGCAGAGGCCGTCCCCATCGGCTTGTCCGCGCGCGATCCAGAAGGAACGGCGAAAGCGTCGCCAGCACTTGGCCAATCTTGGGATTACCCGCACCAAAGATGCCGGTCAGCCTGTGCGGCTCGGCATGCCCACGGATGCTCCATCCAGTCAATGCCTGCATCCAGGCATCCAGCGTCCAAAACAGGACCAGCCATGCAATGGCTCTGGAAAGGTACGACCACTGTCGCGCCTCATGGAGAATCCACGCGATGCCTACGGCTAACGGAAGGTAGCGGGTCATGGCGGCTACCGTCTCCCAGGTACGCAATGGCATGACGGCGTGCAAGGTCGAGGCCAGCGCAGCCAACTCGTAGCATCCCCAGAGCACCATCGCCCAGCGCACGCCGGAACTTCGGATGAGCTCATGCGGTCGGCGCACAAGCATCGCCGCACACAGTGCGATTAGGGCAAATGTTGCCAGCTCGGCCGTACGGCCAAACGGGAGAAGCACAAGCAGCGCGAATGGCAGAATCCAAAGGTCGGCTCTGCACAGATGCCCTTTGCCCATGCCCATCAGCGGTTCATTTGGCCGCCTGCTCGGTGGTGGGGATCCCTGCGCAAGCTCCACGGCAGTCGCTCATTCCTTGACCGGTCGCAGCCTGCGCCACCGCCACAGCGCTGCTCCAAGACATCCCAATAGCATCAGGCCGAGCACGCCGCCGAACAAAAGGCTATAGGATGCCCAGACGAGGACTGGCCACACCAGCATCAGGGCCACACCGCACGAAACCACTATTACACCGTCGACGCGCTTGAGGCGCGTGGCGGAGATCAATGCAACTCCCCCAATCGCTAGCAGCGTCGCGACGAGTCGGCTCAGCCACGCATCGATTGGACGCGGAGGCAATTGGGGCAGAACATCGCCAAGACTGCGATCACCCAATTGCACGCTGGCGCCTGGTGACCCTGCAAGTCGATTACCTTCCACTGGCGCCAGCACCGTCACCTCCTGAGGTGGAACCGCACGCCAGCCCAAGCGCACATCGCCAAGCCTTGGATGCATCGGATTACCGCTGTACAGATCGCCATCATGCACGCTGAACGTCGCGACAAGGTTGGGCGGCAACGCATCGGCGACCGGCAGCGCTTCCCGGCCTGGGATCCGTTCCACGAGGACTGGGTCCAGTACGAACCCGTCCAGTTCCACTCGCGGGGCCACAAATGCCGCGGGCTGAACGGGCAATAGTGGATTTTGATGTCCCGTGGGCTGGACAAAGGTTGAGGAGTCCACGCGGCCGGCATGCCATTCCAATTCGTACACCGGGTAGCCCACGTCAACCTGTTGCCACTGGAACATCGCCACGTCACGGCGAAGCAATACCGCGTCGGCACTCTGATTGAACACCGGATCACGCGGCGCAACGATCACCTCGGGAATCCCGACCACACGCACCCAAGTGCCGTTGAGACGACCTGTGGGCAACGCGTGACGCCCCAGGTCCTGCACCCCAGCTGTCGAGCCTACCAAGCTGCGAAGCGCGGCATGGTAACGAAACGAGGTTTGTTCGACTCGCCAGGAAGCCAGCAACGCCAATAAGACAAACACCGCACCCAAGGAGACTCTGGCCCATGGAGAGGACCGCCAATCCCACTTCACCCGAGGCTTTGCGCGGCGCGCGCGCTCTCGCCGAATGATCTGGCGAGTAGCGCGCTTCACAGGCCAACGGCCTCGAGGGTCGGTTGGCCGTCCACCACCCCAAACCGACCGCCCTCATCACACGTCAATGTCGCCATCGCGATCAAGGGGTCGTGGGTAAAGAACAATCGGACGCCTCTGGCCAGCGCATCATCCAGAAGGGCCTGCTTTTCATCAATTAGGCGCTCTGGATATCGGTCGTAACCCATGGTGATCGGCACATGCACCCACGGGACGCCTGGAATAAGGTCGGCGCAGTAAAGCACGCCACCGGCGGCTCCGGGCCCCGGCTGGACTTCAGCCAGCATCAGTCCAGGCGTATGGCCGTCGGAAAAATGGAATCGCACGCATGGCCCGAGCGCGGCATCATGGGCACCGTCGACGAGCCGCAACCTCCCGCTGGCCTCAAGCAGAGAGGGCAGGCCCGGAATGAACGAAGCGCGATCTCGGGGATGCGGCGCCAGCGCACGTCGCCAATGTTCCGCACCGACAAGATAGCGCGCGCGGGGAAACAGCAGTCTTGGCGTGGAATCCGGCTGCCACGCCGCGAGCAGTCCGCCTGCATGGTCAAAGTGCAAATGCGAGAGCACGACGACATCAATGTCATCGTCCGCAAAGCCTCGCGCCGACAACTCATCCAACAACACATGTCGCGATTCCTGCACACCATACCGCTCGCGCAACCGAGGCTCGAAAAACGCACCGATCCCGGTTTCGAACAGCACGTTCTTGCCATCAAGATCCTCAACGAGGAGGCAGCGGCAGGCGAGCGCCACCCGATTCTGCTCATCAGGCGCCAACCACTTCGACCAAACGGCGCGGGGAGCATTGCCAAACATCGCGCCGCCGTCCAGACGCTGGCCATTGCCGGGAACCGCGTGAATTCTCACGCGGCGCGCTCCCCATCGTCCGCCAATCCTCGATACTTGAACTCGAGCTCCGAACGCGACTCGACGTGCAGTTCGTCGGGGACGATGCATTCCACCGGACAAACCACAACGCACTGGGGTTCGTCGTAATGGCCCACGCATTCGGTACAGCGGGCTGGGTCAATCACGTAGTACTCGGGCCCCATACGAATGGCCTGGTTTGGGCAGACAGGCTCGCAGACATCACAATTGACGCAGGCGTCGGTTATTTTCAGGGACATGGGTCGATGCGGGTGAAATTGCGAACCTGCCGCGCGTGGCTTACATCTGGACAAACTTGTACGTTGCGGCACTCGGCGCCAAGGCTTTCGCGACCGCAGCCTCATCGGCCTTGTCGCCAATGAAAAGAACGGTTACGCCCTTGAATGAGCCCGCCTGTGCGCCGCTGAACGAATTCTCGATGAACCTCGCTGTTGTCGCAGAATCCGGACCGCCGAAAGCGAGCATGTTTCCGGGCAGGACTGTGCGCGCAACAACGCCCTGAACTTGTTCGAGCTGACGGTCACGCTCACCCTTGGAATTAGCGTCTGTGCCGGCAGGAACGAAGTAGACATAAGGGCTATCGGTCGTGACGCCCTGCATGTTGTCCTGAACAAGCTGTCCGAGATACTGCTGCCAGCCAGCAACGTCATCGGGGTTTACGGGGCGCTGCACGACGGCCGCCTGCTGCACTGAAACCTGCTGCTGCTTGTGGCAGGCGCTTAGCGACAACGCTAGGCCCAGCCCGAGCGCGATAGCATGAAATGTCTTGCGCATATGGGTTCTCCTCTCTCTGAATATTGTTGTTAAAGCGTTGGCCCGGCGCGGCAGATGCCTATTGTGACGCAGTCGGCCGCCGTAGGCGCCACCGCTGCCGCAATGCCTGCTGCACGGCGGGATGCACGAAACTGGAAACATCGCCACCCAGTCGCGCTATTTCGCGGACAAGGGACGACGAGATGAAGCTGTACTGCTCAGCGGGGGTCAAGAACAACGTCTCCGCCTCGGGTATGAGATAACGATTCATGCTCGCCAACTGGAACTCGTATTCGAAATCGGATACTGCCCGTAAGCCCCGGAGGATGACACCCGCGCCGATCTCACGCATGAAATCGGCGAGCAGTGAACCGAAGCCACGCACCTCGACGTTGCGCAACCCGGCCAGGGCAAGCCGCGCAAGTGCGATGCGGTCATCAAGACTGAAGCCAGGCTGCTTGCCCGGGTTCTCGGCTATCGCAACCACAACTTGTTCGAACAGTGGCGCAGCTCGAGCAACAAGGTCGGCATGGCCATTGGTAATTGGATCAAAGGTGCCGGGGTAAACCGCGATCCGCTGCTTGGCATGGCCGGACGTGGACTCACTCATGACCGCATCCATGGAAACACTGCGCCACTTTAGCAGCCTGCCGACGCCTCGGAAGGGCCACCGCAAGCATAGAGGGCAAATGCCACATGCCCTGCACGTCCGCTGCGTAACGGTTGCCAGTTGATGGGCAGCGACGGCTCCGGGCTTGCAGACGGATATTCCACATATACGCGCGCACCGGACGATAGCCATGGCAACAGTGCCCGGGCCGCAGCCGGCCAAGCATCGGCAGCATACGGGGGATCGAGAAAAACGACGTCGAACGGCTCTGGAACACCCGCCAGAAATGCCAGCGCGTCGGAGTCGATTACGCGCCCGCCGGGTTGACGCAATCGCTCCAGATTGGCCCGAAGAGCTTCGGCCAATCGGACGTTGCTTTCGACAAAACATGCTTCGCGGGCTCCCCGCGAGAGCGCTTCAATGCCCAGCGCGCCGCTACCGGCGTAGAGATCAAGACAGCGTGCACCAGACAAGACCGGCGCCAGCCAATTGAACAGGGTCTCGCGCACGCGACTGGGCGTCGGCCGCAAACCGGGCAAGTCGGGCACAGCCAGCCGGGACCCTCGCAACATTCCACCAATGATACGGACTTGCCCGGGGATCGGTTTTCGCTCAGCAAGCGCTCTATGTCGCGGTGTTAGCATTCTCCCATCCTAACCCGCGCCCATTGTGCCCGCATGATGAAACTGTTCCGCAAAAAGGAAACGGGCACGGACCCAGTTGAGCCAACGTCGGCCGCACGCGGTTGGCGCGACCGCCTAGGAGAAAGCGCCCTTGCGCGGGGCTTGAACAGTCTGCTCAACCGCAAGCCGCGACTGGACGAGGCGCTTTTGGAAGAACTTGAAACCGTACTCATCGGCAGCGACGTCGGCGTAGCGGCCACCACCACGCTGCTTGACGACCTGCGGAGACGGATGCGTGGGCGGGAGTTTGCCGACGTCGACTCCTTGTTCGACGCGCTTCGCACCCGGCTGATTGACCTCCTCAGCCCGATTGCGCGCCCCCTCAGGATCCAAAACGGTCAGCCTTTCGTTCTGCTGATGGTCGGTGTCAACGGTGCCGGAAAGACGACAACGATCGGCAAGCTGGCCATGCATTTGGGTAAACAAGGTCTTGGAATCATGCTCGCGGCTGGCGACACCTTTCGCGCAGCTGCCGTAGCACAATTGAAAACGTGGGGTGAACGCCATCACGTCCCGGTGATCGCGCAGGCACAGGGAGCGGATTCGGCCAGTGTCATTTTTGACGCCCTTCAGGCGGCCCGCGCCCGTCACGTCGATGTTTTGATTGCCGATACCGCCGGCCGCCTGCATACGCAAAGTGGGCTGATGGAGGAATTGGCGAAGGTCAGGCGCGTGCTGGCCAAGTGTGACGCCTCGGCTCCACACGAAGTCCTGATGGTGATCGACGGAACGACCGGACAAAATGCCGTCAGTCAGGTTCGGCAATTCCGCGACATCGTCGGCGTCACCGGCTTGGTTGTCACCAAATTGGATGGTACTGCCAAGGGTGGAGTCGTGTTTGCTCTAGCACGCGAGTTTGAAATTCCGATTCGTTTCATCGGCACGGGCGAGCGCAGTGAAGATCTCGTCCAATTCGACCCTATTGCGTTTGTGGATGGCCTTCTTCCCAGGCGCCTGCAGGGCGCCCACTGATCGGCCATGGCGATGAGTCATCGCTTGCGCATGACGCTGGTCGCCGGCTTTGCGCTCGTGGCGATGCTCGTTGGTGGTCTGCTGCTAGCCGTGCACTTGCTGCTTCAGCCGCAACGCTTTACTGCACTGCTGGAAAGTGCAGCTTCCGTGGCAAATCTCAGGCTCAAGCTTGAACATCCCGCACATGCCGAATTGCTACCGGTTCCTGGATTGGTCCTGGAAGGCCTCAGTCTGAGCGTTCCCGGTCACGCGGATCCCATACTCACCGCCGCAAAAGGGAAATTGAAGGTTCCATGGCGTGCGCTGCTTGGTGGCGTTCCGACCATCACGCAACTGGAGCTCGATGCACCGCAAATGAATCTTGATGAACTGGGCGGCTATATCGCCGGTCTCCCAACCGGGAGAGCGCCCTGGCTCCCGCATATCCGGGCAGGTGTGGTACTCAACGATGGCAGCCTCTCCAGTCATGGTCGAATCGTGCTCGCCGACGTCACCGTAAAGATCGGTCAGCTCGAGCCAGACCGCCCATTCCGGATGACGGTCAGCGCACGGAATGCTACGGCGCTCCCGCTTAATCTTACCGTCACTGGCGTGCCCCACAGCAACGCGAAGGTTGTTGCGCTGGAGCCAATGCAACTGAGGGGCTCTTTGCCAGGTTACGGGCGCTTTGACCTCGTTGGCCACGCACGCTGGCTTGGGGGAAGCCGCGCACAATTGGCCGTCGCAGGTAACGCTGGCGTACCCGCGCTCTCGCTGAACCTCGCTTTCAGCAACACCGCAGGCCCAGCGATGCTCGACGTGCAGGTAAGGCGCCCGCATCAGCGACTGGACGCGCACTTCGATCCAGCAGAGCTGCTCGCCTGGTGGAAGGGTCTCTTCGCCCAAGGGCCTAGCCTGGAGCCGTTGGCGCCACCTCCATTGGCAGCTGCGGCAGCCGCTTCACAAATCGCGTTCGGGACTGTGCAATTCAGTGGGCTCAGCGTGAGGATCAATGGGAAGCCCGCTCCAAGCGTAAGCAAAGTGGGCCAGCCGTCACACAGCGCAAGCAAATGAGCAGGCTGTCCGAAGATTTGCTGGCTTGGCAGATCCGCTTTGGACGTCACAACCTGCCATGGCAAGGCCCACCCCGCAGCGCATACCGCATCTGGATTGCAGAAGTGATGCTGCAGCAGACGCAAGTCGCAACGGTCATACCGTACTTCGAGCGATTTCTCGCCAAGTGGCCTACACTTTCCGATCTTGCCTTATCTGATGAGGATTCGGTCCTCGCGCAGTGGTCGGGTCTCGGCTATTACCGGCGCGCACGTTACCTGCATGCCGCTGCGAAAATCTGCCTTGACCAATTCGACGGCGAGCTACCAAGGGATTTCGACGCATTGGCCGCGCTGCCCGGCATAGGCCGATCAACCGCCGGCGCCATACTGGCGCAGGCTTGGGATCTGCCGTTCGCGATCCTTGACGGAAACGTCAAACGCGTCCTGACGCGCTACCACGGAATTGGACAATGGCCAGGCAGTGGTCCCGTGACGAGGCGACTCTGGCAACTGGCCGAAGAACACACGCCGTCACAACATGCTGGGCTCTACGCACAGGCCATAATGGACCTGGGCGCGACCGTATGTACGCCGCAACACCCACGCTGCACGATCTGTCCCATTGCCCTTCACTGCAGCGCGCATCGACAAGGTCGAGAGACGCAATGGCCAGTTCGTGCTCCGCGCAAATCAATGCCGGTGCGGCAAATTCACTGGCTTCTCCTGCGGGAAGCTACTGGCCGATTGCTGTTTCGACAGCGATCAGCCGATGGATTGTGGCCAAGGCTATGGAGCCTGCCGGAAGCGCCAAGCGCTCCCGACCAGCATGCGGCGTTGCTCGTCGACTTCAATGAAGCGGATCGGCAAGCGCTTCCGCCGCTGCGCCACGCGTTCACGCACTTCACGCTGGATGTACATCCAGTGCTATTCCACAATGTCCGGCCGCGCGCAGCGTGCGCCGACCCGATGATGGCGTGGCATTCACCTTCCTGCGCCACCGAGCTTGCACTACCTGCGCCAGTACGACGCCTGTTAACCCATTTGCCGGAGATGCCGCGATGACGCGCATGGTCTATTGCCAGCACCTCGGCCGAGACGCCGAAGGCTTGCCCTACGCCCCTTGGCCTGGAGAATTAGGCAAACGAATTTTCGAGCACATCTCGCAAGATGCGTGGAATCTTTGGCTGCAGCGACAAACGATGCTGATCAACGAATACCGACTGAGCCCCCTCGACCCGCAAGCGCGAACGATGCTGGTCGAGGAGATGGAGAAATTCTTGTTCGCAGGCGGCAATGCACCACCACCCGGTTACAAAGCGCCTCCCGAGGACTGAGCTTTCGCCGCCTCGCTACCGCCCAAAGGCCTCGGGTCGACGGCCTCGGCATGCGGTCCCATGCTCCTTCGAACCGCCAGATAATCAACCTTGCGAATGCTTTCGATTTGGCAGGGCATGCCATGCACATAGATGCTGTCGAACCTTGTACGAAGTTCGTTCATATGCGGCCGAATGCCCACCCCGTTGGTCCAGCTCAAATTGATGCAGGGTTTGGCAACCCGGATCAGGTAGACATCGTTAACACCGGTCCAGATTGCGATGTGATTTTCACCAAGAGGCTGCCAGCCTTGGAGCTGGAATACCGTTACGGAATCCTGTGGCTTGCCGGCATACCTCTGGAACCGTGCAAGGTTTTCAGCCATCACCTTGGCGGTGTCGGCTAGGACGGAACCAGCAGACACAATCGCCATTGCCGCTAAGCCAGCCAGTATAAAATTCTTGATGCGCATAAGAACCCTCCCAACTTTGGAATGCGCGGCGGCGCACTTGCCAGTTCATGGTAGTCCTGGCGAAGACGACCCGCACAGCGACCCGTCTTGCATTCGCATCCCGTTCATCCGCGTGCCATGCTTGACGCGGAGTCCCGAGCAAACGTTTAATACGCGGCTCGCAACGTACGAGCATTCGTCGTGGCCAGGTAGCTCAGTTGGTAGAGCAGAGGACTGAAAATCCTCGTGTCGGCGGTTCGATTCCGTCCCTGGCCACCATCTAATTCAAGCCATTACGCAATCCACGGCGTTTTCGGTTGGCGTCCGCGTGGCGAAATCGTGCCATCAATGCGACCCGCCGCGTCACCCAAGTGATCGGCCGCGAGATGCGCATAGCGAAGCACCATCTCGTAGCTCGACCAACTGCCCGACTCCATCAACTCCTGCAACCGCGTTCCGTTCTGCACGTGCCACGAGGCCCATGTGTGCCTCAGGTCGTGCCAGCGGAACTCGCGTTCAATCCCTGCACGCGCCAACGCCTTCTTGAACGCATGGGTCGAGCACCGATCCACCGGCCTCTCGTTGTACGTGAACACGTACGCAGGGTCCCGACCCAGGCACCGACGCTATACCTCTAACGCGCCGGCATTCAATGGGACGCCAATCGGCCTTCAGGCCTTGGCCTGATCTTGATCCACGCCACACCACGACCCATGTCGATCTAGTCCCACCGCGGAAGCGACACGTTGCGCTGCCGGAGCCCCGTCATCACAGCAAATTGCGCCATCTCCCGAAGGTGCGGCGGCAACTCCTGCAGCAACCCCCGCGCCTTATCGCGGGAGAGGAAGTGGATCCGTCGCCTCGGTTCCCGGTACAGCCGGACTATCGGGTGTGATCAATCCAACCCAACTGCCAATGTATGCAGGCGCCAAGGTGACGCCCGCATACATGAGATGCCCTCGCCACGATTGGGCAGCCAGGAACAATCGACCTAGAACCGATATTCGGCCGATACAGAGGCCAAGCTCGACGTAGCGCTGAACCCGTGCTTGGATCCGTTGTAGTAGTTGTAGTTAAGGCCGAGGCTCCAGTTGCTATCAAAGTTGTATCCGAAGCCGGCGCCAGCGTAGTAACCAGTGCCATTGCCATCGAACACTACTGGAATGCCGGCCATCGGCATGGCAGTACGCGCCGTCCAACGCCAGAGTCCGGCGCGGCCGTCGACATACCAGTTCGAGTTGATGTCGTATTTGGCCGTCCCGCCCAATGTCCAACCGTGGATGTTCGCATCAGGCAAGGTGATCCCCGGGAAGTTCGAACGGACGCCATAGCTTCCAATATTGACGTACCCCGCTTCCACGCCAGCCTTGAACGCGGGCGCGACGTCCCAGCGGTAGCCAGCATTTGCATCGAAGCCTAGGTGGTGGTTGTCGAAGTAGCTTTTGCCGTAGTGCGCCTCGCCCACCGAACCGTTGATGTAGAAATTGCCTTCCTGTGCGTGCGACACAACGGGCAACGCCAGAATGGCGGCCAGGGCTAGGGCAGAAAGTGACTTGTTCATTGTGGTTCTCCAGCTTCTGTTTGGGGAATCGTCACGTGGGTGCGCGACGCGGGCGGACTCTGGCAAAAGACGTCTGAACAACCCTTAGCTCCGTCTTTTCCGCCTGCACGCGCGCATAGGCGAGGTTCATCAAGCTGAATTTCAATACCATCGAGTCTGGTATTTCGCAGGTTCCGGCCACGTTGAAACGGCGCATGGGCCCGCGGCGCGACATGTGCGGTCGCACCGCAAGAGGTCGATGGCTATGGAGTTCGCTGATAGAGCCTTGCCGATCCTTCAGCCAGCGACGCGTTCATCGAGCATGGGGTAGTCCGTATAGCCCTCCGCGCCACCGCCATAAAGGAAATCGGCGCGCAGGGCATTGAGTGGGGCATGCTCGCGCAGTCGCCGCACGAGGTCCGGATTGCTGATGAAGGATCGACCAAAAGCAACGAGATCGGCATGGCCGCTGGCAATGGCTGCCTGCGCGCGCTCCCCGTCGATGCCGTTGTTGACCATCCAGGCGCCTGGGAACGCACGCCGGAGACCCTGCCAATCCATCGCGGGCGCGCCTTCCGGCTGACGGGCTCCGCCGGTTTCACCTTCAATCATGTGCACGTATGCCAAACCCATCGGGGCGATTCTGGAAATAACGTGGTGCATCAGCGCCTGCGGATTACTGTCCAATGGGGCGCTGCCGCCGAAGGTAGTCAATGGACTCAGGCGAACGCCCACACGTTCGAATCCCACCTCGCGGCCGACCGCTTGGACGACTTCGACCAGCAGGCGCACGCGATTCTCGACGGGTCCGCCGTATGCACCAACGCGATCGTTGATGCTGTCGCGGAGAAACTGCTCGATCAGATAGGTGTTGGCTGCATGAATCTCCACGCCATCAAACCCGGCATTCGCCGCGCAGCGAGCCGCATGCGCGTAGTCCGCTACGAGCGTGGGGATCTCGTCGTCACGCAGTGCGCGCGGCGTGGAGACCGGAACGAATCCATCGCGAGTAAACGTCTTCGTATTGGCCGCCCGCGCGGTCGAGGAAACGGGGTCTGCACCATCCGGTAGCAACGACGTGTGCGAGATCCGCCCCACGTGCCACAACTGGATTACTATGTTGCCCCCTGCCGCATGCACGCTATCCGTAATGGGACGCCACGCGTCGATGTGCGCTTGCGTGTAGATGCCTGGGGTATCCAAGTATCCCTGCGCCATGCCGCTGATCTGGCTGGCTTCCGTAATGATCAGTCCTGCCGTCGCACGCTGGCGGTAATAGTCAGCCATCAGGGCCGTCGGCACACCACCCGGTGCGCGATTGCGGGTCAGCGGCGCCATCACGACGCGGTTAGCCAGTTGGAGCGCACCCACTCGGACGGGATCGAACAAGGTCGGCATGTTGTTCCTCGGTATTTTGGACGAATGAAGGACAGGCCCGGCACCACCGATCGCCTGCGCGTGCGCCCGTCATGGGTCCATTCATACCAACGGCAATTGCATCAACCGGAAACAGTGCGCGCGCTTCGGCGACGCAATGGGCGCTACTCAGCCGAGGTCTTAGGCCACCGCATCCTGCAGCAACGCGCGCAATGCATCCGCGCGCTCCACATGCACTTCACGGCCAGTGATATCCACCAACCCTTGCTCGCGAAAGCGAGCGAGCACCCGACTGACCGTCTCCGGCGCAAGATGCAGGAAATTGGCGATATCACTGCGCGGCATCGCCAAGTGAAAGTGATCCGGTGCCAAGCCGCGCTGTGCGTGGCGAACGGATAGATCAAGCAGGAATGCCGCCAATCGCTGGTCCGCCCCGGTATCCCAACTGCGACCTTCATGCAACGCGATGGCCCGGCTGAATATGCGGAATAAATGCTGGAGCACTTCCGGCTCGCGCTGCGCGACGTGACTGACCGAATCAAAGGGGAGCCTGCACAGTCGCGTGCTCTCCAGCGCAACACCGTCGACCGGGTATACGCCAGGATCCACGGCCTCCAGCCCAAGGACCTCTCCCGGCAAGTAGAAGCCAAGCACCTGTGCCCGACCATCGGCATCGCTCTGCACGGTTTTTACAGTGCCGGATTTGACGGCATAAAGGCTGCGGAACGGCTCCCCAGCACGGAACACAAATTGACCGCTACGGAACGGCCCGACGTCTTCGACCAGTCGTTGCACATCGGCAAACGCGATGCTCCCGTTGCCCGCGACACCGCACGCCCGCACCAGAGCACAACGGGCGCAGGACACGTGTGGAGCGGGCGGCACTGCGCAGGCCAACCCCGACATGGGAACCGCACAGGCATTCGGCTTGCTGCTCATGGCCTTCTGATGTCACCCCTACGCTTCATTGTAGCGCAGGGCGCAACTGACCTCGCTGCATCCCATGCCCGCGCCAAGCGGTCTGACCGCTTGGCCACGTAGAGGCCTAAATCGCGCGCGAAAAACGCGTTTCGCGCGCAGGAACAAGATAGGCGTCAAACTGCATGGCGACCTGTCTCGTCAACAGCCGACCGGCTGCGGTAATGCTTAGCGTCGGCCCATGCCATGCGACCAGCCCATCCGCTTCGAAAGCGACAAGACGCTGGATCGCATCGGCGAAGTACCGGTCGAACTCGATTCCGTGGCGAAGCGAGAAGATGGCGGTGTCCACCTCGCCCTGACACATCAGCGCGTTGATCACGTCCCGTCGGATGTGATCGTCATGGGTAAGCTCGATTCCGCGCCTCACCGGCATCCGGCCATGATCCAGAGCGGCGTAATAGGCGAGGACATCCTTTGCATTCTGGTGGTAAGTGCCGCCAATCCTGCTGATGGAACTGAGTCCGAGACCAAGAATGTCGCATTCAGCATGGGTGGAATAGCCTTGAAAGTTCCGTTGCAGCGTGCCGGCCCGTTGTGCCCGCGAAAGTTCATCCAGAGGCCGTGCAAAATGATCCATGCCAATGTAGACATAACCGGCCGCCGTGAGCTTCTCCACCGTCAGTCCGAGCAGCGCCAGCTTGCCGGCGGCGTCAGGCAAGTCGCTGCTTTCTATTTGACGTTGGGGTTTGAAGAGCTGTGGAAGATGCGCGTAGCTGTACGCGGCGATTCGATCGGGCTCCAACGCAATCACTGTATCTAGGGTTCGCGCAAAGCTCTCGGGCGTCTGGCGTGGGAGGCCGTAGATTAGATCGACGCTCGTTGATCGAAACCCCGCTTCACGCGCTGCATTCAACAATGCCGCGGTGTCATCGATGCCCTGGATGCGATTGACTGCGAGCTGCACCGCATGATCGAAATCCTGGATACCAACCGACAGGCGATTGAAGCCCATTTCCGCCAATGCTCGAACGTAACCGGGATCCGCACTGCGAGGATCAAGTTCGATGCCAAACTCCCTCTCTCCTGCGCTGCTAAGGCTGAAGTAGGATCCAAGCACATTTATCAGCTCGCGCATTTGCGGAACATCAAGAAAATTGGGTGTTCCCCCGCCAAGGTGGAGTTGCACGACCTTTCGATCCCGATCGAATAGTGGCGCGGTAAATTCGATCTCCCGGTAAAGATGGGCTAGGTATTGCTCCGTCTTGCCACGGTCCCGCGTAATGATGCGTGTGCAACCGCAATAGAAGCATGGACTGAAGCAAAATGGCACGTGTACGTACAAGGAGAGGTCCCTAGGAATGGGGTCCTCGTTGCTTAATTTCGCGGCGGCGCGCAACTCGCTTTCCCCGAATGCGTCGTGAAACTGGGGCGCCGTCGGATAACTCGTGTAGCGCGGACCCGCCACGTCGTACGTGGCAATCAGTTCGGAATCAAATCGGGGGGGACGCGGTGCGTGGCTGCTCATGCGCGCAGTGTCTTGCAGGCGGCCACCATCAGCCTTGATCCAGATCAGAAAGCAGCGAACGCCGCGAGCTGTCATCCGGTGTTTTGGAGGCCCTGGGCTATCCCATTAACCGTCGCCACGAGTGCAGCCATCATGCGCTCATCCTGACGACCAGTGGCGCGCCATCGCCCAAGGAAATCCAGCTGGATCAGGCTCATGGGATCGATATAGGGGTTTCGCAGTTGGATCGAACGAGCGAGCCGAGGCTCGCCATCGAGCAATCTCGCGCATCCTTTGACCTTGAGGACCCATCGTTGCGTCGCGTCAAATTCGGCCTTGAGTCGCGGAAAGAAGCGACCATGCAATTCGGGACCGGCTAGGCGTGAAAACTGTTCGGCAATGTCCATGTCGCACTTTGCCAATACCATTTCCACGTCATCAATCAGTGTGCGCAGGAACGGCATGTCGTGGGCCATTTCCACCAGGGCGGCCTCCCCTGCAACGCGCGCGATGGCGTCGAACGCCGAACCCATTCCATACCAGGCAGTCATGCCGGCGCGCGATTGCGTCCATGCAAATACCCAAGGGATGGCGCGAAGCGCCTCGATGCCACCACGCCCTCCCCGCCGTGGCGGTCGCGAACTGAGCGTCATGCGCTCGATGACGTCGATGGGCGTGGCGGCGCGAAAGTAGGCGATGAACCCTTCATCTTCCAGAAGAGCGCGATAAGTGAATTCACTTACGGAGGCCATCTGGTCCATCAGGTCGCGCCAGAACAGCTCGCGACCGTCTGCTGGTGTTGCATCGAGGCTTGCCTCAAGAACGGCGCCGCAGAGCTGTTCCAAGTTTCGCAACGCAAGAGCACGGATGCCGTAATTCCGATGGATCACCTCGCCCTGTTCGGTCAGCCGCAGATGTCCGTGTACGCTACCGAATGGCGCAGCACGCACCGCGCGGGACGCTTTGCCGCCCCCGCGGCTGACCGAACCTCCACGTCCATGAAAGAAGTCCAACCGAACGCCGTGCTCGCGGGCTACGTCGAGTAGTTCGGCCTGCGCGCGCTCAAGCGCCCACCTCGCAGCCAAGATTCCACCATCCTTGGCGCTGTCGGAATAGCCGAGCATGACAGTCTGCACATTGCCGCGGCACGCCAGGTGCACGCGATAAACGTCGTTGCCGACGAGTTCGCGCAGCAACCCGGCGCCGTTGCGCAAATCCTCGATGGTCTCAAGGAGAGGCGCAATATCGAGTGGAACGCCCCCTTCCTCGACAAGCCCCCCTCGCCGGGCAAGGGCTAGCACGGCGAGTACAACTCCGACGCCATGCGCCATGCTGATGACGTAGATGCCTATTGCTTCGGCACCGTGATGCGCACGGCGGTCCGCAAGCGTTGCAAATACCGCGTCCAGGCGCTGATTCTCCTTATCCTGCGCCGGGGACAGCAATAAGTCGCCCGCTGCTTGCCTCTTGAGCAATTCGGCCTGCTCGTTATCGGTACGCAGGGTCCATTGCGGATCTTGCAGAGCGTCAGCCACCGCTTGCGCATGGATCCGCGCGTCTTGGCGCACATCAAGTCGCGCGAGATGGAATCCGAAGCCATAGACCCGCCAAAGGACCCGGCGCACCGCAAACGCTCCCGCATGGCCACCCCCGTGTGCGGTCAAGCTACCGAGGATCAGTTGCAGGTCGCTGCGGAAGGCGTCAGCGCCAGAATAGCCGCCCGGCGCGTTTTTGAGTGTAGCGATCAGCCGGGCGCGCATCAGCGTGAGGAGCACGCGATACGGCATGTCTGCATGCCTCGGCCTAATGGCGGATGCGGCCTTCGGAACATCGCATGCATATTCTGCGATACGCGCGTGAATAGCCTCATCAACCTCCACCAGGGGGCGCGATTGGCTCAGAAGGCGTGCCAACTTGCCGACATCGGCAATGTAACGCTCCAAGACAAGCGAGCGCAGCATGCACATAGTCTCCGCGATGGTGGCGGCATCAACGTTCGGATTGCCATCCATGTCGCCGCCAACCCACGTACCGAAGGTCAGGACGTGCTGTAGCAGCGACGAAGGCACCGACCCACCCAACGCATCTTCCAGCGCCTCAAAAAAGAGTGGCAGGACCCTGTAGAGCACATCGGCCAGATAGAAGCCGATGTGTTCCGCTTCGTCCTGGACGGATGGACGCAAAGCCGATGCCTCCGCTGTTTGCCAGCCGATCGTCAGTGCAGTGCGAATCTGCGCGCGTGCGGCGGCACGTTCGCCATGCGTGAGCTCACCATCCAGGTCGGCAACGAGACAGCGGACGATGACCTGTTCCTTCTCGAGCAATGAACGGCGCACCGCCTCAGTCGGATGCGCCGTGAAAACCGGTTCGACCCGCATGTCGGCTACGGCGGCCCACAAGCGTGCGTCTTCAACACCGCTCGAACGAATCCTTGCGATCACATCATGCAAGCCGTCAGGCTGTGGCCGTTCAGCCACGCGCTGATACGCGCGCCGGCGACGAATGCGGTGCACCCGCTCCGCGACGTTGACCGTCTGGAAATAGGTTGAGAACGCGCGTGTCATTGATTCCGCGAGACCGGGCTCCAAACCCGCCAATCGTTCCGTCAGGACACCCGGAGGTAGCCCTTGTTCGCGTCGGCTGATGGCTGCGGTGCGCACAGATTCAATCAAGTCGAGAAACGCGGTTCCTCGTTGTTCCGCCAACATCGCTCCAACCAGTGCACCCAGGTTCCGCACTTCGTCGCGCAATGCGGCATCTTGGGGGCGTGGGTCCGGTTCTTCGCGGGAGTGAACCATCGATTTCACCAGGCAGAGGTATCCGACCCACAAATTGCTGCACTGCACACAAGATTGCAAGCACGCCTCCTTGTGCATCGCATGCGTCTTTATCTTTATATCCGGAGATATCGATATAATGATGGCTTGCGCACCGAGGGGCGCTGCGACCTGCCGTATCCGCCTTAGCGCGCAGAACGGCCGGCCAGGCTCGGTGTGCGTTCCACTACAACTGCGCCCGCCGTCGGCCCAAGCAGGCCCGCGAGCCCTAGCCAGTCACTCGGAGCAACCATGAACGCCCTCGCATCCCCCATCCAAGGCCGTGATTTCCGCGTTGCCGATATCAGCTTGGCCGAATTCGGCCGCAAGGAAATTGACATCGCGGAACACGAGATGCCCGGACTAATGTCCATCCGCGCGAAATACGCGCCCCAGAAGCCGTTGAAGGGCGTCCGCGTCACGGGCAGCCTTCACATGACCATTCAGACCGCCGTGTTGATCGAGACACTCAAGGATCTCGGTGCCGATGTGCGCTGGGCATCGTGCAACATCTTTAGCACTCAGGACCATGCGGCGGCGGCAATCGCCGCTGGCGGTACGCCGGTATTCGCCTGGAAGGGCGAAACACTGGAGGAGTACTGGGACTGCACGTTGGCAGCGCTCAGTTTTGGCGGCGGAAAGGGGCCGCAGTTGGTCGTCGACGATGGCGGTGACGTAACCCTTCTTATCCACAAGGGTTATGAGCTAGAGAATGGCAGTGAGTGGGTCGAGTGCCCTTCGTCTAGTCACGAGGAGCAGGTAATCAAGGATCTGTTGAAGCGCGTCGCCAAGGAACGGCCCGGCTTCTGGCACAAGGTCGTTGCCGAATGGAAGGGCGTGTCCGAAGAGACGACGACTGGCGTCCATCGCCTCTACCAGCTTGCTGAGTCAGGCAAGCTGCTGGTGCCTGCGATCAACGTCAATGATTCGGTGACCAAGAGCAAGTTCGACAACCTTTATGGTTGCCGAGAATCCCTGGCCGATGGCCTGAAACGAGCCATGGATGTGATGCTCGCGGGCAAGGTTGCCGTGGTCTGTGGCTATGGAGACGTTGGCAAGGGTTGCGCCCACAGTCTACGTGCATATGGAAGTCGCGTAATTGTCACCGAGATCGATCCTATCTGCGCGCTGCAAGCGGCCATGGAAGGCTTCGAGGTAACGACGGTCGAGGAAACGCTTGGGACAGCGGATATTTACGTAACGACGACAGGCAATCGCGACATCATTACGCTTGAGCACATGTTGGCCATGAAAGACCAAGCCATCGTCTGCAACATCGGCCACTTTGACAATGAGATCCAGGTTGATCTCCTGAACGACAGCGGCGCCAAAAAGCTCAACATCAAGCCGCAGGTGGACAAGTACACCTTCGGCGATGGCCACTCGATCTTTCTCTTGGCCGAGGGCCGCTTGGTCAATCTTGGCTGTGCCACTGGCCACCCCAGCTTCGTGATGTCAAACAGCTTCAGTAACCAAACGCTTGCGCAAATCGATCTGTGGGCAAACAGGGACTTCTACGAACCGAAGGTTTACATCCTTCCCAAGAAGCTCGACGAAGAGGTCGCGCGTCTGCACCTAGACAAGATCGGGGTCAAGCTAACCCGCCTGACGACAGCGCAGGCCGACTATCTGGGCGTACCAGTGGATGGACCATTCAAGCCATCCCACTATCGCTACTGAGCGGTGCCGCGGGCGACATGCCCATGTCGCCCGCACTAGGCGAGGGGATGCCGATGGGCCGATGGTCAGGCAACGGCCATCACGTCGGCCAACAACGCCTGAGCAGTCAACTCGGGACCGGCACCGGCGCCCTGGATGACCAATGGCCGGTCACCATAGCGCTGGGTATGAAGCACAAACAGATTGTCGGAACCCTGAAGCCTTGCAGCCGGATGCGCCGCGGGCACATCGACCAAACCAACGCGCGCACAACCATCATTGTCGATTCGCGCCAAGTGCCTTAGCACGCAGCCCCTGCTGTGCGCACGGGCGTGCCGCGCTGCGATGGCCTCGTCCATAACGCCCGCACTCGCCAGAAAGTCGTCTGTTGGCAGATTCCGGAGTTCTTCCGGCACCAGATCGTCCACTTGAACGTCGCGGCGATCGAGCGGATTACCGCTGGTGCGCGCCAATATGAGAAGCTTGCGCACGACATCTTCGCCCGATAGATCGATACGCGGATCAGGTTCAGTGAATCCGAGCGAGCGGGCTTCACGAAGCAGCGCTGAAAATGGCCTGTTACCGTCGAAATGGTTGAATAGCCACGACAAGGTCCCAGAGAAAACGCCCTCAATGCCAAGTAGCCGATCGCCGCACGCGCGCAGCCGCCGCAGCGAGGAAAGCACCGGCAGCCCAGCGCCAACCGTCGCGGAATCCCCATAGCGGCAACCCTCCTCACGAGCCGACTCAACGTTTCTCCAGTCCAGCAAGGTGCCGCCCAAAAGGCATTTGTTCGCGGTAACGACGTGGTAACCGCGGCCCAGCCAATGTGCATGACGTCGCGCGACGGCCTCGCTTGCGCTGGCATCAACCAAAACCCGATGCAGCGCACCACTGGCATCAAGCGCCGCCAACAACGCCGCATCATCGCGAGGACCGCACAATTTGCTTGGAAGCGTGCCCAGATCAAGCCCGGAGAATTCCCGGAAATTGGTCCACTGGCCCCGGGAATTGGCCACTCCAACGAGACGGAGACGCGTTGGCCTCAGCGCGTCAAGCAAACCCATCAGCGCACTGCCAACCTTCCCGATGCCAATCAGGACAAGGGCATGGTCACCACTGACTGCATGCGGCAACCGCCTCATGCGGGCGTTCATGCGATCGCTCCGGTCATCAACAATTGCACGCACCGAGGTTCAACGGGGGGCCAAACGATGACGCCAGAGCTAGGCTGTGCAGATTCATAACCATGGCGAGGAACGCAGAGAATGCTCCCGTTCATCGTCAAGTGTAGGCTGCACCACCTCGCCGTCTGAGTGCACGTCATGGCACGAGCGTCAGGCTGATTCACGTAAAGCGACCTCAAGCACGTGGGCGATCGCCGAATGCTCCTTGAGAAACGCGTCGTGACCGTAATCCGAGTCGAGTACGTGCAATTCGCATCGCGCGCCCATGCCAGCCTGCAGCGCGCACAGGTCCGCCACTGGCACAAGCTGGTCCGTGTTAAACCCAATCAGGGTTGTCGGGACACGCACGAGGGTCGGATCGACTCGATGAAGATCAATCGACTCGGAAAGGGAGATGAAACGCCGCGGACTGAAGTGCCGCGTGAACCGCCGCCCAGCCTCTTCCATCCAGTCTTGTGAAGCAACGCGAACGCCGTCAACGCCAATTACGGGTGCCGATGCGAACCGTTTGCCAATTTCCCGCGGGGACCTATAACCGATCATGGCCAGTTGCCGAGCCAGGGCCAAGCCCGTCCCGCTGTCTCCGTGGGTCCCGGCGAGACGGACAATGCTCCGCTGGATCGCGCGCAGTGCCGAAGCCTGCGGGTGCGCCCGATGCGCCCCAGCAATCGCAATCAAGCGGTCAACCTTGCGAGGATGGGCCGCCGCAAAGGCGAGGCCAACCATGGCGCCATAGGATGAACCCACCAGTGCATGGAGTCGGGTGATCCCTAAAGCATCGAGGACACCTGCCAGGACCGATGCCTGATCGGTGGTCTCAACCGCTGGTGCCTCCAGATCGTCGGCGTCGATCCAATCGAAAGACAAGATTCGCCAGCGCTCCACATCCAGTGCGGCGCCATCCCTTGTTTGACCGTTCCACCAGCCACACTCGCCGGCAACCTGGCGATCCGCCGATATGCCTCCAAGCACCGCAACACAAGGCGCGTCAGCCGGGCCATACAGTCGCCAAGCCACGCGCGCCACGCACTCGGCCGCAGCGTGCACACCGCGTAGTCGCAACGTCAGGCAACCATCTCGCCGGCCAGCGCCATTACGCGTGCCGTCGACGGACGCGTCAACGCCCTCGCTATCGCCGCTCGGTGCGATTGGAAGGGGTGGCTGGGAATGAACAAGAACCATTTTGGCCTCCGGATCACCAGACGACGGACCGGAAGCGTGCGGCGCAGCCCTCTGCGCCCGCCCATCTTCCGGAACGTGCGACACGCACGTTCCGCAGGAATTGGCACCTTGCGCGCCGCGCTGGTTGCCCCGGCTTCAAAGGGCCTGCCCCTCTGCCGGTCTGGATGAGTCGTGCGACTGTAATTGCTGTATATGGCTTTGTCAATGGCCGTCCGGACGTCTAAACGTCTACTTTCATGTTTGCACACTTCATGCATCCCGAATGGCAATCGCCGGCTGTACGATGCGCAATCCAGGCCAAATCGTGGGTGCCGGCGCGTCGTGAATCGCTCCCTCGCATGAGGATCGATTTGAACCGGGGACCAGTGACGCGATCGAGGTCCATCGGCGCAGCGGTCGGCGTTTCTCGGCATATAATGGGAGGTTGTACTTGAATTGAATGCCGAATGACTGCCCTCATCGACGAAATACACCGGCGCCGCACTTTTGCAATCATTTCCCATCCTGACGCGGGCAAGACGACGCTTACAGAAAAGCTTCTCCTGTTCGGCGGAGCTATTCAAATGGCCGGTTCGGTGAAGGGTCGAAAGGCAACGCGCCATGCAACGTCGGACTGGATGGCACTCGAGAAGGAGCGCGGCATTTCCGTGACCAGTTCTGTCATGCAGTTCCCCTACGCGGGTCGCGTCGTCAACCTTCTAGACACGCCGGGGCACGCCGATTTCTCGGAGGATACCTACCGCGTCCTTACCGCGGTTGACTCAGCCTTGATGGTGATTGACGGCGCCAAGGGCGTCGAGGAACGGACGATCAAGCTGATGGACGTGTGCCGTCTTCGGAACACACCGATCATGACGTTCGTCAACAAGCTCGATCGGGAGGGTCGCCTACCGATCGATCTGCTTGATGAGATTGAATCTGTGTTGAAGATTCAGTGCGCGCCTGTGACCTGGCCGATTGGAATGGGGTCCAGCCTCCGTGGCGTCTACCACTTGCTTCTCGATGAAATCCACCTTTACGAGCCTGGACGCAACTTCACGCGCCAGGATTCGACGATATTTAAAGGCCTTCACGATCCATCCCTGCGGGAACGCATCGGCAGCCCGGTGTTGTCCGAGTTGAAAGACGAACTCGAATTGGTTCGCGGCGCATCGCATTCATTTGATGCCGATGCGTATCTTGCGGGACGGCAGGCGCCGGTGTTTTTTGGATCAGCAGTTAGCAACTTCGGCGTGCAGCTTCTACTCGACTTTTTTGTTGAGTTTGCCCCTTCGCCACAACCCCGTCCCAGCAGGACGCGCTCGGTCAAGCCCGAAGAGGAGTCCTTTAGTGGGTTCGTTTTCAAGATCCAGGCCAACATGGACCCTTTGCATAGGGATCGCGTGGCATTCCTGAGGGTCTGCTCCGGCCAGTACACGCCTGGCATGAAGGCGCTGCAGGTACGAACAGGCAAGGAAGTCAAGTTGGCCAACGCGCTCACCTTCATGGCATCGGATCGAGACATCGCGCAAAGTGCCTGGCCTGGGGATGTCATTGGGCTCCACAACCACGGCACGATCGCCATTGGCGATACTTTCACCGTCGGCGAGCAGCTCGTGTTCACGGGTATTCCTAATTTCGCGCCTGAACTTTTCCGGCGCGCTCGGCTACGTGATCCGCTCAAACTCAAGCAGCTCCAAAAAGGACTGGCCCAGCTGTCCGAAGAAGGGGCGACGCAGTTCTTCCGACCGCTTATGTCCAATGATCTAGTTCTTGGAGCTGTCGGCAGCCTGCAGTTTGACGTGGTGGCCTACCGCCTCAAGGATGAGTATGGTGTGGATGCCGCATTTGAGCCCGTTACCGTGAGCACAGCGCGCTGGATACGTTGTAGTGACGCACGTATGCTCGATGAGTTCCGCGAGAAGAATGCTATGCACCTGGCAATCGACGCAGCAGGCGAGCTGGTGTACTTGGCTCCTTCGCGCGTCAACCTGCAACTGACGGAAGAGCGGTGGCCACACGTCTCGTTTGCCGCAACGCGCGAGCATGCGGGGTCACGTGGCGAATAAGGCAAAGAACGCCTGACTCACAACGGGTGCCAAGGAAGGGGCAGAGAACGCGGGGTTAGCGGCTTGGCGCCGTGACACCGTTTGTCCCTTGACCGCGTCGCGCCGTCGCTGCCTCAAGGTCAACTGGATCGAAGTCGTCCACGTTGATGAATTCGGCTCCTGCTTCGCGCAAATGCTTCAGCAGTTGCCCTTCCTCGCTGGTGAGCACACCCGACTGAACGACCTGGTCGACTTGCGCAGCATAGTCGTGGCTTGCAGTCCGCATGGATTTGAGCGCTTTAATAAACTTTCGCTCGACGGGCTCTGCAGCCACCACCTCGGGCAGTAGTGCGTGCAGGCGGCCGACCGGATTGTTGTCCGTGGGGGTCAGGTAGCACCATTCGAGCAAGACGTCCCGGGCAGCACCCGGCGCAGTGATTGCGGCCGCTACACGGCGACCCAAGCGATCGGAGGGTGGAACCTCACGACGTCCCAAGGGGAATACCAGGAAGCGAAGCAACCACGCCACGGGGCGGATCGGGTAATTGCGTATGACGCCGTCCAGCGCATTCTGCAGGCGCCAGATGCTTTCATGAAAGGCGAAGGAGAAAAGCGGCCGCTCCGCATCCGGACGACCCTCGTCTTCATAGCGCTTCAGGAGTGCACTACCGATGTAAAGATAGCTGTGCACATCCCCCAACCTAGCAGAGAGCTTTTCCTTGAACTTCAGACGGCCACCGAGCGTGCCCATGGCGACGTCCGCACAAAGCGCGAGCGCGGCCGAATAGCGATTGAGCTTCCTGTAGTAGCGACGAATGTGGGAATTCCCCGGGGCGTAGCTTAGGCGACCGAGCGAAAGTGCGAGCACGAAGCTCCTAACGGCGTTCGACAGGCCGAAACCAATATGTCCGAAAAGGGCTGCATCGAAGTCTCGCAGGGCCTTGCGACGATCCGGCTCGGCAATGGCGGTCATTTCCTTGAGGACCCACGGGTGGCATCGAATCGCTCCCTGTCCGAAGATCATGAGCGAACGGGTCATGATGTTCGCACCCTCAACCGTGATGCTGATTGGCGCACCTTGCCAGTTGCGTCCGAGATAATTGGATGGCCCCAGGATGATTCCCTTCCCCCCATGAACATCCATGGCATCGCGAACGACTTCGCGACCTAATTCGGTCGCGTGGTACTTGGCCATGGCCGACGTGACCGCAGGCTTCTCGCCTCGGTCGACGGCCGCGGCTGTCGAACGCGAAAGTGCCGTCACGAGATAGCTCATCCCTCCAATGCGACCAAGGGCTTCCTCTACCCCTTCGAAGCGGGCGATGGCCAGTCCGAATTGCTTGCGCAGCCGTGCATAGGCGCCCGTCGCTGCGACAGCAAGTCGCGTGAACCCGGCCGCGTTGGACGGCAACGAAATCGCGCGTCCTACCGACAGGTTCTCGACCAGCATGCGCCATCCCTGCCCAGCCATGTCGGGGCCGCCGATGAGTTGCGTTAGCGGCACAAATACGTCCCGGCCCCGCACCGGTCCATTCTGGAACGGAATGTTCAGCGGCAGATGCCGGCGGCCCACGTCCAGACCTGGCGTCTCCCGCGGAATCAGAACGAGCGTTATTCCGCGATCCTCCGCATCGCCGATCAGGTGGTCCGGATCGAAGAGCCTGAAAGCCAGCCCAATGATCGTGGCAACCGGTGCAAGCGTGATGTAGCGCTTGTCGAAGGTCAGTCGCACGCCGAGAACTTCCTCGCCCTGCCACGGTCCCTTGCACACAAGGCCGTAGTCGGGGATCGAAGTCGCGTCGGATCCGGCGTACGGGCCGGTCAGGGCAAAGCAGGGAACTTCACGACCATCTGCAAGACGGGGGAGATAGTAGCTTTTCTGCTCTTCGGTTCCGTAGTGAAGCAGCAATTCAGCTGGGCCGAGCGAGTTGGGCACTGCGATGGTCGAAGATGCCGTCGGACAGATACTCGACACTTTCTGAAGAACCGCGGAGTGCGCAAGCGCCGTAAAGCCCAGCCCTCCATAACGCTTGGGAATGATCATCCCGAAGAATCGCTCGCGTTTGAGGAATGTCCATACGTCCGGCGGCAGGTCAGCCAATTCATGGGTGATCCGCCAGTCATCAAGCATGGCGCAGAGCTTCTCGACAGGGCCATCCAGGAAGGCCTGTTCTTCGGCATTCAGCTGTGGCCGCGGCTCCGCCAAGAGCCTTCGCCAGTCAGGACGCCCGGAAAACAGCTCCGCTTCGAAGCCAACCGTGCCTGCATCAAGGGCTGTTCGCTCCGTCTCCGAAAGCTGCGGCAAGGCACGCGCAAAGGCTTCCAGAAGCGGGCCACTGAACAACACGCGGCGTACCGGCGGCATGCTGAATGGCCACGTCAGGAGCGCGGTCAAAAGTATCGCAAGCAGCGCGGCATGCGGACCCGCGACGGCAAATCCCAAGGCGCCTGCCAATGCAATACAAACCAACGACCAGCGGGTGACGCCCATCCGCCGGAATGCAGCCAGCAGGCTCCACGTCAATAGGGCCAAGAGGATCACTGCGATAGTCATGTTTCTAGTGCTCCCGATTTCATGGTGAACAATCCACGCAAAAAGCCTCCAAGCGCACTGACGAAGGCATCGTTGGCGTCACCGACGAGTGTATGCGTGGCAC
>JAKAEJ010000087.1 GCA_021818335.1 Pseudomonadota bacterium
CGAGCCTGGCGAAGGCGACGATTCGGTCCCCGATTGATGGCGTCGTTCTTCTGCGCAGCGTCGAACCCGGCCAGACGGTGGCGGCGTCATTGCAGGCGCCCGTGTTGTTCACACTGGCCGAAGACCTCACGCAAATGGAACTCGATGTCGACGTCGACGAGGCCGATGTCGCCCAGGTCGCCGATGCGCAGTCGGCGACATTCACCGTCGATGCGTGGCCGGGCCGCGTCTTTCCCGCACGGGTCAAGCGAGTCAGCTTTGGTTCGCAGACGAAGGACGGCGTGGTGTCGTACCTGACCGTCCTCAACGTCAACAATGCAGACCTCAGCCTGCGCCCCGGCATGACGGCGACCGCTGAAATCCGGGTCGCCGAGCGCAGGAATGTGTTGCTCGTCCCCAACGCCGCGCTCCGGTTCGCGCCGGTTGCCCCGCAGCCAGCGCCGTCGAGTGGAGGATTCCTCGGCCGCCTGATGCCACATCCTCCGCACCCCATCAGCGCCCGTGCAACCAGCGTCAAGGGCGCTGAACAGCCCATCTGGGTCCTGCGCAACGGGCAGCCGGTCGAGCTCGTCGTGACCACGGGAGCCAGTGACGGCCGGTTCACCGAAATCACCGGCGGCGCGCTGCAGCCGGGCATGGCAGTGATCACCGAGGCCATTTCGGGAGCGCCGTGATGGGCGACGGGAACAGCGCCGATGCGCCGCTGATCGAATTGATTGGCGTCACCAAGACGTACGGCGAGGGAGCTGCCGCGTTGCAGGCGCTTCGCGGTGTCGATCTTCGCGTCGAACAAGGCGAATTCGTCGCCATCATGGGACCCAGCGGATCCGGCAAGTCGACCGTCATGAACATCATTGGTTGCCTGGACATCCCCACGACCGGCAGCTATCGATTCCGCGGGATGGCGGTCGAGCGGCTCAGCCGGAACCAGCGCGCCCTGTTGCGCCGGAACTACCTCGGCTTCGTCTTCCAGGGATACAACTTGCTGGCACGGACCAGCGCACTGGAAAACGTGGCGCTGCCGCTTCTCTATCGTGGCGAAAGCGTGTCCCGCCGGCATGCCGCGGCGCGCGAGGCGCTGGCGGCCGTGGGCCTGTCGGACCGCGAGAGCCACATGCCGTCGGAACTATCCGGCGGCCAGCAGCAGCGCGCCGCCATTGCCCGTGCCATCGTGACCCATCCGGCCGTTCTCCTCGCCGACGAACCGACCGGCAACCTCGACACCCATCGCAGCCGCGAAATCATGGAATTGATCACCACGCTCAATCGCGATCGCGGCATCACGGTCCTTCTGGTGACTCACGAACCGGACATGGCGGAGTACGCGCGCCGCATCGTGAGGTTCGTCGATGGCATGGTCGAAAGTGACCGCCCCAGGATGGAGCCGGCCTGATGTTCTGGAACACGCTCGCGCTGGCCATCAAGGAAATCCGCAGGAACCTGATGCGGTCGTTCCTGACCGTTCTCGGCATCCTCATCGGCGTCGCCGCGGTCATCACGATGGTCACCCTCGGCAATGGCGCCACGGCGGCCGTGTCCGAGCGGATCGCCAGCCTGGGCAGCAACTTGCTGATGGTCCGGCCAGGGCAACGGCTGGGACCAGGGCGGGACAGCGCGGGCGCTCCACCATTCAAGTTGGCCGACGCCCAGGCCATCGAGAACCAGATCGGTGGCATCAAGGCCATTGCGCCGACCGTCTCGCGCACGATCACCGTGGTCCACCTGGCAAACAACTGGTCGACGAGCGTGGTCGGCACCACGCGCGACTACTTCACCGTCGGCAATTGGCGCCTGGCCGCAGGTCGCGTCTTCAACGAAGCCGAGCAACGCAGCGGCAAGGCCGTCTGCGTGGTCGGCCAGACCGTGCGCGCGAATCTCTTCGGCAGCGAGAACCCCGTGGGCAGCACGATTCGCGTCGGGCGGTTCACCTGCGAAGTCATTGGCCTGCTGGTATCCAAGGGTCAGGCGTCGATGGGCATGGACCAGGACGACACCATCGTCATGCCCCTGCGCACGGTGCAACGCCGCATCACGGGCAATCAGGATGTGCGCATGTTGCTGGTTTCCGTATCCGATGGAACACCAACCTCGGTCGTCCGTCGCAACATTGAATCCCTTCTGCGCGAACGCCGCCACATCACCGCCAGCGAAGACGACAACTTCAACGTCCTCGACACCCGGGAAATCGCCGACACGCTCTCGGGGACGACGCAGGTGCTGACGTTGCTGCTCGGTGCGGTCGCCGCAGTCAGTCTCCTGGTGGGCGGCGTCGGCATCATGAACATCATGCTCGTCTCGGTCACCGAGCGAACCCGGGAAATCGGCATCCGCCTGGCGATCGGCGCTCTGGAGCGCGAGGTCATGCTGCAGTTCCTCATCGAAGCCGTCGTCCTCTCGACGCTTGGCGGGCTGGCCGGCGTCCTGCTCGCCACGGTCGGATCGGTCCTCCTGACCCGGGTCATGGAGGTTCCCTACTTGTTCAATCCGACGATCAACATCCTCGCCTGTGCCTTCTCCGCCGCGATCGGCGTGATCTTCGGGTATTTCCCTGCACGGCGCGCCGCGCGCCTCGATCCCATCGTTGCCCTGCGCCACGAGTGACCATGGACGCCAAGTCGACCCGTCGATCGCCTGCCATCGCCATGCCCAGGGACCCATCCGCACAGGGATCCACCGGCACCTCGATGCGCACCACCGTCGTGAGCGACGGATCACCGGCACGGACCCGGGCGACGCATCATGACGTCCTCCGAACCCGCGACGGGCGCGGAGCACTTCCCGCGAACGCGGATCCCAATGACCGGGCCATGGCCTCGCGTGCCGTCGATGAGGGAGGGCGAGGCCCATGACCGCAGGGCAGTCCGGGATGGCACGATGCATCAACCTAGCGGCGCTGCAGGTGCTGATTCAGCTGCTCGCCGGCGATGGTTACGCCGTGATCGGGCCGATCCGCCGGGACGATGCCATCGTCTACGATCGGATTGCCGGCATCACCGATCTCCCGGCGGGTTGGACCGATGACCAGGGACCAGGTCATTACGCGCTGGTCCGACGGGGCGACGACGCGCTGTTCGGATACGCGGTCGGCCCCGACGCGTGGAAGCGATTCCTCCACCCGCCGGTGGAAACCTTGTGGCGCGCGCAGCGCGAAGGCGATACGTTCACGCTGGCCGCGCCGCGGGCTCCGGCGCCGCGCTATGCATTCCTCGGTGTACGCGCCTGCGACCTGCGCGCGATCGCCATCCAGGATCGCGTGTTCTGTCAAGGCGCGTACACCGACCGAAGCTACGCCGACCGGCGCCGCAACGCGTTCATCGTCGCGGTCCATTGCGGCGGCGTGGGCGGCAATTGCTTCTGTGCCTCGATGGGTTGCGGTCCTCGGGTCGACGCGGGGTTCGACCTGGCGCTTACGGAACTCGTGGATCCCGCGCCTCATCGATTCCTGATCGAGGTCGGCAGCGAAGCAGGCGCCGCGATGCTTGCGCGCCTCGATAGCGAGGAGGCCACTTCGAGCGACCTTGATCTGGCGGAATCCGTCTTCAAGCGTGCCGCTTCCCAGATGGGTCGCCACATCAACACCCGAGGACTCAAGGAACTCCTGCAAACCCAGCCACACCACCCCCGATGGGACGAAGTTGCTGCGCGATGCATGGCCTGTGGCAACTGCACCATGGCCTGTCCAACCTGCTTTTGCACCACGATCGAGGACCATGGAAGCATCGATGAATCCAGTGCCGAGCGAGTCCGTACCTGGGACTCATGCTTCACGCTGGATTTCTCCTTCATCCACGGCGGTAGCGTTCGCCAGTCGGCAAGTTCGCGTTACCGGCAGTGGTTGACGCACAAGCTGGCGCATTGGATCGATCAATTCGGGGTCGCCGGCTGCGTCGGCTGCGGTCGCTGCATCACCTGGTGTCCCGTTGGCATCGACCTGACCGAAGAAGTCGCGGCACTCCGCATGGCTACGGATCCAGGAAGCACGGTGAGCCATGAACACCCTTGAGGCCAGACTTCGGGCGCATCCCCTGTTCGCCGATCTGGGTGAGGCGATGATCAGGCAGATCGCCGCCTGTGCGAGGGACCGCCATTTCGATGCCGGGCAGTACCTCTTTCGTGCAGGCGGACCGGCCGACGAATTCTTCCTCGTCCGCGAGGGAAGGATCGGGCTCGAGGCGCATGCGCCTGGCGGTGCGGCCATCCTATTTTCGACGCTCGGCGCCGGGGAAATCATCGGCGCCTCATGGCTGGTACCACCGCACCGGTGGATGTTCGATGCGCGGGCATCGGTATCGACCCAGACCATCTGCGTCGACGCGGTCTGCTTGCGCAACCAATTCGAGACGGACCACGAGCTGGGCTATGCGCTCATGGCGCGCTTCCTGCCGGCGTTCGTGAAGCGCCTGCATGCGACGCGCATCCAGCTGTTCGACCTTTACGGCGGGCAAGCACGATGACGACGGCGCAAGACGCGAACGTGTTCGAACCCACGGTCTACCGCGTGGCGAGCATCGTCCGCGAGTTCGAGGACGTCGTGACGTTGACTCTGCACCCAGAGGGCGTCCAACGCCCGGCGTTCACGCCGGGTCAGTTCAACATGCTTTACACCTTCGGCGTCGGCGAGGCAGCCATCAGCATCTGTGGCGAGGACGAGGACCAACGCGGGTTCGTGCACACGGTTCGCCAGGTCGGAGCCGTCAGCCAGGCGCTGGCCTCCGTCTCCGAGGGTGACGCCATCGGCCTGCGGGGGCCCTTTGGCAAAGGTTGGCCGTTGTCGGAGGCGGAACGGGGCGACATCGTCTTCGTCGCCGGCGGACTCGGTCTCGCGCCACTGCGGCCCGCGATCGAGCACGTCCTCCGGCATCGCTCCCGCTACCGGCGTGTGACCCTCCTCTTCGGGACGCGCAATCCGCGCACCATTCTCTACGCAAAGGATATCGAACGGTGGCGCCGCCAGGCGGACATCAATGGCGTGGTGACCGTCGACCACGCGGACGCGGGGTGGCGGGGCAGTGTCGGGGCAGTACCTGCGCTGATCGCGGGTGCACCGTTCGATCCGCGAAGCACGGTGGCCATGGTGTGTGGACCGGAGGTCATGATGCGCTTCACCGTGGCGTCGCTGCTCGACGCCGGCCTTCCCGCGGAGCGCATCCACCTTTCCATGGAGCGGAACATGAAATGCGCAATCGGCCTTTGCGGTCGCTGCCAGTACGGCCACGACTTCATCTGCAAGGATGGGCCGGTGATGCGTTATGACCGCTTGGCCAATCGCTTCAGCGTGCGGGAGATCTGAAATGCGCCATCGCCCCCGGCTTGCCGTTTGGAAGTTCGCATCCTGCGACGGCTGCCAGTTGTCCCTGCTGGACTGCGAGGATGAACTCCTGGCGCTAACCGAGGCAATCGAGATTGCCCACTTCACCGAAGCGACGCAGGCCAGTCTCCCGGGACCCTACGACCTGTCGTTGGTGGAAGGATCGATCACCACGCCGGTCGATGCCGAGCGCATCCTCGAGGTTCGCCGCCAGTCGAAATGTCTCGTCACGATCGGTGCCTGTGCATCGGCGGGCGGCATCCAGGCACTTCGCAACTTCGCCGGGATCGAGGATGTCGTGGCCACGGTATACCCGACGCCAAGCTACATCCGGACGCTGGCGACGTCCACGCCGATCGCAGCACACGTACCCGTGGACTTCGAACTCCGCGGCTGCCCGATCAACAAGGCGCAGCTACTCGAAGTCATTGCTGCGTTCCTTGCCGGTCGCAAGCCCGCGGTGTCGTCCTACAGCGTCTGCATCGAGTGCAAGCGCCGCGGCAATGTCTGCGTGATGATTCAGGGCATCCCGTGCCTGGGGCCTACCACGCACGCGGGATGCGGCGCCATCTGTCCTGCTTATCGACGTGGATGTTATGGGTGCTTCGGGCCCATGGAGTCCGCGAACACGACGGCACTGGCCCGGGAGTGGCAGGCCCGGGGCGCATCCTCGCTGCAGGTCAACCGCGCGCTACGAAGCTTCAATGCAGCCGCCGAAGCCTTTCAGACCGAGGCATTGAGACATGAGCGCTGAGAACACTCCCTTGTCCGCTTGCCTGCGCGCGGTGTGGTGACCCATGGTGACCCGGACACTTCGTGTCGATTCCATTGCCCGCGTGGAAGGGGAGGGAGCCCTCGATCTCGACGTTCGAGATGGCCGCGTGGCGTCCGCACGGTTGCGCATCTTCGAGCCGCCGCGTTTCTTCGAGGCAATCCTGCGCGGGCGGGGCCACGAGGAGGCCCCGGATATCGCCGCGCGCATCTGCGGCATTTGCCCGATCGCCTACCAAATGAGTGCCGTTCATGCCA
>JAKAEJ010000026.1 GCA_021818335.1 Pseudomonadota bacterium
GCGAAGTAGAAACAATGGGCTGAAGAGCCCAGTACCGCACGATGCCGCGCGACACCAAAGTTGGTACAGGGGGTTTCGACACCAAAGTGTGTACATTCGGTACAAACTTTGGTGTTTCGACTACACGGGCACCTCTCCAGCTTGGCTGGCGTTGTCGGCAAAACTGGGGCTACACTCGAAAAACCCTAAGGGGAACGGGGAATTGCCAGCCATGCTTAAGAAGTCTCTTGCGCTTTTGACCGGTGTGCTGATCGCATTCACCGTAGTGGCCGCCTATGCTGCGGGCTCGGGCATGCTGCGAAAGGACCATCCCGACACGTATGTCGTCAAGAAAGGCGACACGCTGTGGAGCATTGCGGCGCGATTCCTCAACAAGCCATGGCTTTGGCCCGAGATCTGGCAGGCCAACCCACAAGTGCATAACCCCCACCATATCTATCCTGGCGATGTGCTCAGCCTTGCTTATCTGGGCAACGGCATGCCAGCACTGGTGCTCAAGCCGCGGGCCGTTGCCACGCCGCTCAGCGAAGCAGTCGCTCCGATCCCCCTGTCTGAACTGGAAACATATCTCGTCGACCTTCGTGTTTTCGCGCATCGAAGTGCCTTGGCCAATGCGCCGTATGTAGTCGGCTTCGAAGACAACGAGCCTCGTGGTGCGCCGGGAGAGTTCGTCTATGTCATGGGTCTGAAGGGCGTCAAGCCTGGCGAGCGCTTTGCCGTTGTACGACCCAGCCACGTATTCACCACGTTCAATGCTGATGCCGGCAGTCGCGATCAAATTGCGCAGAATCTCGATGACGATGTGACCCAGTACAACGGTCCATGGCATCGCAACACCATCGGCGATGGTCACTTCGGGAAGGGCCATACGCTCGGCTATGAAGCACAGGTCATCGGCACGGTTGAGGTTCTCAGGACCAATGAGCATGGCCCTGCGACCACGTTGCTGAAGGCTTCCGCGATGGAGATACGGAAGGGTGACCGTATCCTGCCTCTGGATACGCATCCCTATGACAGCAATTATTTCCCGCATGCACCGAAGTCATTGCCACCCAACATGCGCGTGATCGCGTTCAATGACGCCATGGATGCAGTGGGCTCCAAGCAGGTGGTGGCTTTGTCAGCCGGATCCGAGGAAGGCGTCAGGAACGGTCAGACGTACGCAATCTGGCAGCCGGGCGAACGGATCATCAACGACGTGGAGTCCTCGAGCTTCGATCACACGTTCGGCAAGCGCGTCACCCTGCCTTCGGAGTTCGTCGGCCATGTGATGGTCTTTCGCACTTTCGACCATGTCAGCTATGGGCTCGTCATGGATGCGCAGGGGCCGGTCAAGCTGGGCGACAAGCTGGAGTTGCCGGAATAGCTTTTTCGGGTCGCGCCACGGTCAGGCGTGACGGTGACGCTCGGAGATTCGTCGAGCGTTTCCGATGGTTGCCGTTCACAGAGCTGGCATCCCGGATGTAAGCGCATGACCCCTGTCGTTCATGGAGGTGCTTCGCGGGACCGGGCATGGAGAACCCGTCGTTTCAATGAGCGATGCGATGGGAACGGAGCCCTTGAAAAATGGCTCATCGATGCAGGGCGCGGAATCCGATGTCATGGCGGCAAAAGCTGCCGTCAAGACGTACGTGGGATAGCGCGGCATACGCCGCCTCTCGAGCGACGGAGAGGGTCTCGCCAAGCGCGCAAGCCGTGAGAACGCGGCCGCCGCACGAAACAATGCGGCCATCCTCGGACAAGCAGGTCCCCGCATGGAAAAGCTTGACGTCCGGCGGGAGTGGGAAATCGAGCCCGCTGATCTCATCGCCCGTTCTTACCTCCGCCGGATAGCCGTGCGCCGCGAGCACGACTCCCAGGGCAGGACGAGGATCCCACGCCACGTGCCCCTCATCGAGGCGGCCGTCGAGAGCCAATTCGATCAGCTGGACCAGATCCGAATCGAGACGTAGAAGCAGCGGCTGCGTCTCCGGGTCACCCAAGCGCGCATTGAATTCGACGACTCGCGCCGTTCCGTCGGGGCTAACCATGAGCCCTGCATACAAGAAGCCCGTGAATGGCATGCCCGCCTCAGCCAGGCCCGCAAGGGTGGGGCGAATGATTCGAGACATCACCTGCGCTTCAACGGATGCCGTCATTACCGGCGCTGGCGAATAAGCACCCATGCCACCGGTATTGGGACCTCGATCGCCATCATCGCGGCGCTTGTGATCCTGGCTGCTGGCAAGCGGCAACGCATGTTTGCCGTCGCACAGGGCCATAAAGCTCACTTCCTCGCCCTCAAGGAAGTCTTCGACCACGACGCGGGCGCCTGCCTCGCCTAGTGATCCATTGCCCAGCATGTTGTGCAGTGCCGCCTCGGCTTCGGCTTGGCTCGTGGCAACCACAACGCCCTTGCCGGACGCCAGTCCATCGGCTTTGATCACGATCGGGGTTCCGCGCTTGCGCACGTACGCCAAGGCCGGGGCCAGTTCTGAGAAAACGGCGTAGTCGGCCGTGGGTATTCGATGGTCGCGCAAAAAATCCTTTGCAAAGGCCTTCGAGCTTTCGATCTGCGCCGCCTCACGCGTCGGACCAAAGCAACGGAGGCCAGCTGTACGAAAGGCATTCACCACACCCAATGCCAAGGGTGCCTCTGGACCCACGACCGTCAGTGCTACCTGCTCGCGACGAACCAGCTGCAAAAGCCCTTCGATATCGGTGGCGGCTACTGGCGCGTTGCGAACACAGGCTTCGTGCATGAGACCTGCGTTGCCTGGAGCCACCAGAACTTCCTCGACCGCCGGCGACTGTGCAAGCTTCCATGCCAGCGCGTGTTCCCGACCGCCACTGCCGATGACCAAAACCTTCATGTCCGCTTCCATACACAGTAAAGGTCAATTGTAGCGAGACGGCTTGCATCCCCGATGCCGGCATGCGGGGGACGGCGCCCGCACAGCCGCGGCAACAAGCGGCGTTCTCCCGTGTGGCAGGCGCTCCATGCGGGCACGCGATGGGCTGCCAATAGGCGCCATCGGCGTCAGCATGACCTGGGCGCGGGAGCAACGCCATATCGACTTGCAGTCAGCCGAATGGATGCCGGGAGCTTAGCCGATGGTCTGGGCTCGGCCATCCAGAAGCGCAGAAAGCGGACCGGGTACTCCAAGCATCGGCTTTCACGGTCCATCCAGTGGAGGCGGCACCTGAACACGCTTTCCGACAATCACGGCATTCGCCCTCAAAACGGTTCGTTGGCGCCTCGCAAATCGAGTTCGTGCGTCCATGCCCCGGAAGGCTGCTGCGAGAGGGTCCAATAGCATTCCGCGATGGCATCGGGGTCGAGTCGCGCGATGAATTGGGTGCCCCGTGCGCTTCCGGCAATCACACCATCGAGGATGACATGCGCAACGTGGACCCCTGCCGGCTGGTAGCTTCGAGCCAGTGCCTGGACTAGGCCGCGCAGCGCGAATTTGGCGCTTGCAAAAGCGGCAAATTCCGCTCCCCCCCGCAAACTTGCCGTTGCGCCAGAGAAAATTGCCGACCCGGAGCCGCGGGTCGCCATGGCAGGCAGGACGTCCTTGGCGATTCGAAATGCGCCCAGGACCATTCGCTCCCAGCAAGCACGGAAGTCCGCTTCCGAAAGCTCCGACCAGGCACCGCGGAGGAACATGCCGACGTTGTACACAAGCACGTCCGGTACGCCATGGTCGGCCATGAGCCGGGACAGGCGCTCGGATACATCTGGCGCAAGTACGTCCAACCGGTCGTGTCTGGCTGCGGTCAGTGCCGAATCAGGCGTGTTCCTGGAGAGCGCGGTTACGTCGAAACCCTCTCGCGCGAAGCGCGACACCAATGACTCACCCAGACCCGCGCCGTAGCCGACAACCCATAAATTCCCTGATGCACTCATGCGTCACGTCGTGCCGTCGCCAAGAAAACCGGATAGCGCCGCTTCAAGCCGTTGCCTCGGGTCTTCTCAACCGTGTGCGCGGCTCGCACCGCAATGTCGGCGAAGCCGGCATCACGGAGCCATTCCGCTACCACCGCCCTGTCAAAGCCATGATGCGCAACGCCTTGCACGCCAGCATCGTGGAAAGTGCCATCCTCCGCATCCAGATCAGCGACGGCAATCCATCCACCCGGTTGAATCATCCCGTTAAACACCCTGAAGAGGGCCGGCACATCAGGGATGTGATGCAACGTCATGCTGCTGAAGACGAGATCAAAGCGTTCTGCGGGCGGTGGATCCCGTGTGAGGTCGAGCGGCCTGGTCTCTACGTTCCTTAATCCCGCATCGCGCGCCTTTTCCGCCAGGACAGACAGCATGCCTGGCGAAATGTCCGTGGCGAGAAGGCGGTGCAGCAGCGGCGCAAGACGCGCGCCAACCAACCCCGTGCCACACCCGTACTCCAGCGCCTGCCAGTGCGGCTGGAGCGGAACCGAGACCGCAATCGCCTCGGCGACTGCCGCGGCGAGCTCCTGACGTCGAGGAGAAGCATCCCATCCGGAGGCAATCATGTCGAAGCGTTCGCGGTTAGGGTTTTGCAGAGGGTCGGGCATGACGTCGGCCTGGACACGGGTTGCTGATTAGGCTGGATCTTGCGTTAGCAGATATCAAGAGGCAGGCTAGTGCCGAGACCCAGTCGCAAGTTTTTCGTGAGCCGCAGGGGAACGGTCCCTGCGGGACTGAAGTCTGTCCACGAGGGCCCGGCTAATGCAGACTTCGGTGCAGATGGAAGCTCTCGTCGCGCCGCGAGAGCGATTCTATCGGAGCGTGGCGGCCACGCTCGCCGTGCTGCATGCCGCAGGCACCCGACTGTCGCAGGACGTCCTTGGCGACGTCGCGCGGACCCTCGCCGACGCCATGGATTTGCCACTCGTTTGGCTGGGCGAGCTGCCCGCGGGTGGACACAGCGTGCGGCGGCTGGCCGCGGCAGGACCTGCGCAAGCCTATATCGAGGGACTCAGCTTCAGCGACGATCCGGAGCTGCCCGGGGGACAGGGCCCGCTTGGGCAGGCCTTGCGGAGCGGACATGCGCAAATCAGCCATGTTGACGAGCCCCTGTTCGAACGTTGGCGCGAACGTGCGCAGACGTTCGGTCTGGCTGCCAGCATGGTGGTGGTTGCTCCTCTCGCGGATGGCGGCAGGTTAAGCCTGTCGGTGTACGTGCGCACATCCGAGTGGCTGGACGCGGCGCTGGTGGAATGGGCCGAGCGACTGGTCGCCGAAATCGCCCGTTACGTCGACCACTGCGCGCTGGCTGTTCGCGAACAGCGCTTGCGTCGCTTTCGGGATGCCCAACGCGTGCTGCAGCGGGCACTACTCAAGCAGCCCGACCCGGAAGCAGTCTACGAGACGCTGGCACATGCCCTCGTCGAGGTCGCCGGCGCAGCGGTGGTGGATGTCCTGATCGACGAGGGAGCGCCCTTGCTCCGGCGCATGGCGCTGGCCGGCCCGATGGCGGATGCCATCCATGCGCTTCCTCGGCCACCGGCGCGGCCGCAGGGCGCCATTGTGCCCACACCCACGCGAGCTTTTGCAGAGGCGCGACCGATCGTGCGGGTGCAACCTGCACTAGATCCAGGCATCCCGGAAGGCTGGCGGCGGCCGCCGCTCGTGCACATGGGGGCGGTCGCCGCGTGGCCGATTTTCGGAACACTGCAAGGCGAGCTCGGTACGGCTGCCAAGCCGAGCGGGGTATTTGCCTTGACCACGCGTGAACCCGACAGCTTCGACGACGAACTGCGTGCGCTTCTGGACGAGATCGCCGATGCGACCGGATTGGCGCTGCGCCAGCATGCCCAGCGCGAGCTACTGGCAAGTGAACGTGAACGCCAACGCCATCTCGCGCTGCACGATGTGCTCACGGGCCTGCCCAATCGACGGGCGCTGGAGCATCAGATGGAAGGTTCGCTCGCGCGCGCGCGGAGGCACCATCTGCTCGTCGGGATCGGCATGCTGGATCTTGATGATTTCAAGCCGATCAACGATCGGCTTGGCCATGCCGCGGGCGATCGCCTGCTCATGGAAGTCGCCGACCGACTGCGCGGCGCCGTGCGTGCCGAAGATTACGTGGCTCGCTTGGGCGGCGACGAATTCGTGCTGGTGTTCGAGGACATCGCGCGCACCGAGGATCTAGGTCCCCTGGTCGATCGCCTGCATGCTGCTTTGCAGCGACCATTCGAGATCGATGGCAATACGCTCGCGCTGAACGCGTGCCTGGGCATTGCGCTTTTTCCGCTCCATGCGGAAAGCGGGGGCGAGCAATTGCTGCGACGCGCCGACCAAGCGATGTACCAGGTCAAGGCACGCAAGCATCAAGGCGGCAGTTGGTGGAGCCTCCCACCCCACTCGGAGAGTGGTGAATCCACGCCGAGCGAAGCCGAGGCGGGCGACTTGCCCGCCTACGGTGCGCCGGCTGCCCGCCTGCTGGGTGCACTGACCCCAACGGCTCGGGAGGCCCTGGATGCGATCGTCGACCCATTTTATGCCGAGGTGACGCAGATGCCGGAGCCGAGGCAGGTCTTGGCCTGCCTGCCGCAGGACGAGCTGGCCGCGCTCTACGCTAAGCAACGCGAACATGTTCGCTTGCTGGTCCAGCCCGAACTGGATGCAGCGACGCATCGAGCGCTGGCCGATCGCGCAGGGCGAGTTCATGCTGCGTGCGGTATCGAGGCGGTCTGGCTCTCTGACGGTGTCGAGCGGCTTCGGGAAGGTGTCGAAACAGCACTCGCGAAGCACCTGCATCGCGATCGCCGGGCTCTCCTCGTGGTGCGCCGCAGGCTGGCGCAAGATCGACAATGGCAGCTTGAAGGACTGCGTGCCGTGCAACGGGAACGCGACGGCGTGATCGCGCGAATCAGCGCATTGGCGTGGTCGGCTGAGAGTTATCTGGCTTTGATGCAGGGCGTCGTGGATTTACTCGTCGCACATGACGAAATCATTTCTGCGACGGTGGGAAGGCCCGATGATCGGGGAGTCTTCACCTACGAAGCCGTGGCAGGGGATGCCTTCCGTGCCTACCTGGATGCACTGGCCCAGGGCAAAGCCGCTGTGATTAGCAGTGTCGCGACGGATCCGCATGGCCGCGGGCCCAGTGGACGCGCGTGGCGCAGTGGCGTCATCGAACGCTGCGCGCACTACAGGACCGATCCATTGATGCGGCCCTGGCGCGATCTCGTCGTTCGCCTCGGCATTCGCTCCAGCGTGGCATTGCCGCTGTGCACCCAGGACGGCGTTCCGGCCGCGGTCCTGGTCTTGTACAGCTCTTACCCGGGAGGGTTTGCCAGCGATGCACAGCAGGCGTTCGTGGCGCAGTTGAAGACGCTGCTTGATCTCGCGCTGGTGAGGATTGCACCGGGTTCGACAACGGCAGGAACGATCCTGCCCTACACCGTTCGCACGCACTGGCGCTCGCTGCTTGCGGCGCCTGAAGGTCTGGAGCTGCACTACCAGCCCGTATTGGCACTCCGTAACGGAAGGCCGGTCGAGGTCGAGGCGCTGGCCCGTCTTCGCGAGGCGGATGGCAGCCTGCTTCCGCCGAACCTCTTCCTTGCCGCGTTGGGCCGCGACGATCTGCTGCTGCTTTTCCAACGCGCCCTCAAGCAGGCCCTGGCCCAGTACAACGCGTTGGCCGCCGCGGGGCACAGTCTTGACGTGACGGTGAACTTGCCGCCGGCGGCGTTGCACGACGGCCGGTACGTCGAGGTCGCGCGCCAAAGCCTGGGAGATAGCGGTGTCCCCCCCAGCGCGCTGCTTCTCGAGGTGCTGGAGGGCGCAAGCGAGGCCGAGCAGGCGCTCGAGTCGGCGCTGGCTGGAATCGAGGCATTCAAGGTTTTGGGTGTTCGGGTGGTCGAGGACGATCTGGGTGCCGGCCACAGTTCACTGGCGCGCCTGCGTCGGTGGCCTTTCGATCGTGTGAAGATCGACCAGACGCTGGTCCGCGATGTGGCCCAGGACCCACTGCGCACATTGCGTTTCATGCACCAGTTGTGTTCGCTTGGGCGTGGCCTGGGCATCGAGGTGGTGGTCGAAGGCTTGGAGACCCAGGGTCTAATCGAAGCAGCCCTGATCCTCGGGGCAGACCTCGGCCAGGGATATGCGATCGCCCGGCCGATGCCAGCCGATTCCCTAGCCAAATGGCTTGAGCACTTCACGTGGCGATTCAGCTCGCGTGCGCCTCGTACCGCGCTGGGCGCGCTGGCAGGAAGCCTGCTTTGGGATGAGGCCTTGCAGGCCGGCGGCGACCATCCGGAGCTGTGGACCCACTTGGCGACGGTGCCTTGTCTGGTCCATGCGTTTCTCGACGCACGACCGGAGTATCGCGATCTGCTTGATGGCCCTCATGCAAGGATGCACCGTGCGGCACGCCGAGGTCCGCGCAGCGGGGACTATGAGGCTGCGCGCGCGGAGTTTGAGGAATCGCTTGTGAGGTGTGTTCGTGCGGAAGAAGCTGCAATTCGCTGAACGTTGGTTCGCCGGGCCCACGGGTCAACGCGCTCGGAGCAGCGCGAGAAGCGACTCCCGTGGCAACTTGCCCATCGCGTTTCTCGGAAGGCGATCCACCCGCTTGAGCGGGCGAGGCAGGAAGGCCGGGTCGAAGCGCTGCCGCAGTTCGGAAAGCAACTCGGATTCGCTGCGCGTCGGTGCCACGACCACGGCCGCCAGCCGTCGAACGCCCGGACCCTCGATGCCATCGTGCTGCAGGAGCACGGCATCCTCCACGCCCGGGACCTCCAGCAGGAGGCGCGTGAGATCGGCGAGGGACGCGCGCTTGCCGGCAATCTCGATGAGGTCCTCGACCCGGCCCACGAGGCGAAAGCGGCCATCTGGCTGCCGTTCCACCAAGTCACCGAGCAAGACCGGGGCGTCGAGCTGCGGTGCATCGATGCGCACGCCGCCGGGCTCTGGATGCAGCGTCACTCCCGGGTACGGGGACCATGAGGCTTCCCACGCCGTGCGCCGCGTTGCCACCACACAGGTTTCCGTGGAGCCATAGACTTCGATGAGCGGCGCACCCGTATGCCGCTCGAGCGCACGCGCAAGCTCGGCATCCATGGGTGCCGTGGCGGAGACGATCGCCTCACAGGTCAACGCGAGGCCCGATTCAAGCAGCGCACGCAGATGCAGAGGCGTGCTCACGAGAAGTCGCGGCTGCGGTAGTCGCTGCAAGACGGCGGCGACGTCGGCAGGCAGCAGCGGCTGGTGATCGGCGATGGCGGCCTCTCCCAGCAAGGGCAGGAGAACGCTCATCTCGACGCCATACATGTGCTGCGAGGGCACTGTGGCAAGGATGTTGCATCGTGCACCGACCTCACCAGCCAGGCGTGCTTGGTTGGCGGCATTGCTGGCCCAAAGGGCCCGGAGCGTCTTGACGTGTGCCTGTGGCTGCCCGGTTGATCCGGAGGTGTGCCCGACCAAGGCGGATCGCGAGCCATCGAGCAGTGGCCACGATTCGTCCCTCTCGGGAGCGGCGAACGCCTCGCCGATGGCAAGCTCGTTCAGCACCGCGCTGGGCAGTGCATCAGTCCCACCGGACTCGCCGATCGCCACGGCATGGGGCCATCGTTGGCGGACCGCCTGGAGCGCAGCAGCGGTACGCGCGGGCAACAGCAGCGTCGGCAATCCCGCGCGCAATGCGGCGGCGAAACCGAGCAAGAAGGCGCTCCGCTGCTGGCAAAGGTTGATGATGGCCTCAGCGCCCGCCGGCAGCGCGCGTGCGACGCACTCGGCCTGTGCGGCAAATTCCGCAGCACTGATCAGCTGTCCATCCCGCCAAATGACCGTCCGCGCTGCCTCGCCGCCGAGCCAAGGCCTTGCGGCTACGCTTGTGCCCGTTGGAGTGCCGGCTTGCATGTTCACGCGTTGCACTGGGTGTTGGCACCGCTGCACGTTGCGGTACGCCAATGCAGTGACGTCGCCGGCCTCTGCGGAAGGCGGGTCCCGACCCATGAGCTCGACCGCGGGCTGAAGTCGATCACGCGATTGTCCACGATTCCCTCGCGGGAACATTCCAGGGTTTGGCCAAACCCCGAATTCGCTGACGCCGTTCGGGCCGAGAACGACCGCGCAAGGTTGCAGTGCCCACGCGTCATTCCCGCACTGTGCCATCCGCGCCGATGGATTAAGCCGAAACTCATGTCTTGGGCTTGCGGCGAACGACACGTGTCGCGCCTTCCGGACTCGACCGTGCACCGGCGGATGTGCTCGCCTTGGATTTCTTGACTGGGGTCTTCTTTTTCTTCGCGCCAGGTTCCGTGCCATCCGCGACAGGACGCCTCGTCGACGCGGCAGCTGATGCCTGCTTGCGGCGGGGCGCGACCGACTTGGCATCGGCCGTGCGGCGAGCGCCACGCTTCGACTTGGCCGGAGCCGCATCAAGCAACGCCCGGCACTCTTCCAACGTGATGCTGGCAGGGTCCCGATCCTTGGGAATGCGCGCGTTTTTCGCGCCGTCGGTGATGTAAGGGCCATATCGGCCGTTCAGAACCTGAACGCCACTGCCGAAATCGCTGATGATGCGGTTTGCCGCTGCTTCGCGCTTGGCCTGCACCAGCGCCAATGCGCGTTGCAGGTCGACGGTATAAGGGTCATCCTCCTTGCCCAGGGAGGCATATGTATCGCCCTGTTTGACGAAGGGGCCAAATCGACCGATGCCCACGCTGACCGGTTCCCCTGTGGGGGCGTTGCCGAGCAGCCGAGGCAACTTGAATAGCTCCAAGGCCTCCGGCAGGGTGATGGTGTGCATGCTCTGCCCCGGACGCAGCGACGCGTATCGCGGTGTATCCCCCGCCTCCTTCAGGCCGATCTGTGCGAAAGCGCCGTAGCGCCCCAGTCGGACGCTCACGGGCTTTCCACTGGCAGGGTCAATGCCGATCTCGCGCGCACCCGTCGCTTCGCTGCGTTCGACGCTTTCGGTCTTGTCCTCGACCTGTTGCTTGAATGGTGCCCAGAACCGGCGTAGCAACGGCACCCACTGTTCCTCGCCTCGCGCCACGGCATCGAGGTCATCCTCCAGCTTGGCCGTGAAGTCGTAATCGACATATTGGGTGAAGTGCTGGCCGAGGAAACGCCCCACGGCGCGGCCGACGTCCGTGGGCTTAAACCGACGATTCTCGAGCACGACGTATTCGCGTGCCAGCAGCACCTGGATGATGCTTGCATAGGTGGATGGCCGACCAATGCCGTACTCCTCGAGTGCCTTCACCAGCGACGCCTCGCTATAGCGTGGCGGTGGCTCGGTGAAGTGCTGGTCCGCTGCGATGTCCGCCAAGGGCACCTCTTCGCCAACCACCAGCGCAGGCAGTTTGCGATTTTCGTCATCATCCGTCTTCTGGTCGCGGCCCTCTTCGTAAACGGCGAGGAATCCTGGATCGATCACCGTGGTACCGCTGGCTCGGAAGCTGTGACCCTCACCGCAGGCGAGGTCGACGCTGACGGTGTTGAGGACGGCCGGAATCATCTGGCTGGCAATTGCCCGCTTCCAGACAAGCTCGTAGAGCTTGCGTTGGTCCTCGCTCAAAAAAGTGGCAACCGAGCCAGGCGTTCGCAGGGCGGACGTGGGCCGAATGGCTTCATGGGCTTCCTGGGCGTTCTTGGATTTGGTCTGGTAGAAGTTGGCCTTCTCGGGGAGCGCGTGCGTTCCATATTCCCGGGCAACCACGTCGCGCAGCTCGGACAACGCTTCGGTGGACAGGCTCACCGAATCGGTGCGCATGTAGGTGATCAGACCCACATTGCCCTCGGAACCCAGGGCCACGCCCTCGTACAGACCCTGAGCAACACGCATCGTACGGCTGGTGGAGAAGCCCAGCTTGCGGGCGGCCTCCTGCTGAAGCGTTGATGTGGTGAAGGGCGGTGCCGCGCGGCGCTTGCGTTCCTTCGATTGGACCTCGCTGACCACCAGCCTGCCACCGGCTGCGTTCAGCAGCGTCTCCCGCGCGGCTTGTGCGCTCGCGGCATCCGGCAGGTCGAACTGCTCAACCTTCCGGCCGGCAAGCCGACTGAGCCTGGCGACGAATGGCGTACCCGCATGTGCCAGCTGCGCCTCGATGCTCCAATACTCGCGAGCGATGAATGCTTCGATTTCCGCCTCTCGCTCGACGATCATCCGGAGGGCGGGTGACTGCACGCGTCCGGCGGACAAACCGCGTTGGACCTTGCGCCAAAGCACCGGAGAGAGATTGAAGCCCACCAGGTAGTCCAGAGCCCGGCGTGCCTGTTGGGCATCCACCAAGGGGTGCGACAGCTTGCGTGGGTGGGCTACGGCTTCCTGGATGGCGCGCGGCGTAATTTCGCTGAAAACCACCCGGTGCACGTCGCGGCCCTCCAGCAGCCCGCGCTCGCGCAGGATCTCGCTGATGTGCCAACTGATCGCTTCACCCTCGCGGTCCAAGTCGGTGGCTAGGTAGATCGCTTCCGCCTTGCTGGCGGCGCGGGCTATCGCCTCGACATGCTTTTCGTTTTTTTCAATCAACGCATAGCGCATGGCGAAGTCATGGCCGGGATCCACGGCCCCTTCCTTGGGCACGAGGTCGCGCACATGGCCATACGAGGCCAAAACCTCGAAATCCTTGCCAAGGTATTTATTGATCGTCTTGGCCTTGGCCGGCGATTCGACGATGAGAAGGTTCTTGGCCATGGACGGGCTCGGTAAGAAGAAGCCGCGTACGCGGCGTGGCCCGGCACGGGCCTTCTTTATCTAGTCTGGCGGGCAGCGCCGCCCTGCTGTCAAGTCGGCATGCGGAGCGGCAGCGTGTTCCACGCGGCGATGGCTTCGTCCACACCCGTATCCAGAAGGCGTGTCCGGCCCGCATCCAAGCCGCCGAGCCACTGCACGGTCCCCGGGTTCGGGGTCCGAGGCAGCCAGGCTTCAGCGCTGGCGCCACCATAAAGCACGAGGATGGGACAACCAAGCGCGGCAGCGCTATGCGCGGGTCCGGTATCGACGCTGACCATCCCCAGGGCGCGAGACTGCAAAGCGAGCAGTCGTGCCAGCGGCAAGTCATTGCCAATCGCGTGCACGCAATTCAAGCGGCTGCCCTGCGCCAGATCGGCCAGCCATGGCTGTTCGGGTGGCGTGCCGGTCAGCAGAATGACGGCTTCGGGAACCCGCGCATGCATCGCCCGTAGCATCGCGATCCAGCGCCCATCCGGCCAGGCCTTGCTGTCACGGAACCGTCCGCGGCCGCCGCCTCGCTTGAACGTGCGCTTGTTCCCCGCATGCAACAAAAGCAGAGGGCGATGCGACCAGTGCCGCCGGGCAAGCCAGCGCGCGCAGTCGCCCTGAGCCGACTCGCGGATAAATAGCGTCGGCGTCGGCGCAACGCGGGCGTTCGCCACGCCGTGCCAGCCCGGTGCATCAAGGGCACCGAATGCCAGCCAGCGATCGACCCAATGCGTCCGTGCACATTCCGGATGCTCTCCAACCCAAAGCAAGTCCTGGTCTCGGAATCCGGCACGATGCAGCAGCCGCGCCAACGGGCCGGTGGCCAGCTCATCGCAGACGTACACGGGCCGACGACCTGCGGTTGCAAGCGTGCGCACCAATTGCCATTGGCGCGGATGAAGCCAGTAGGGTCGCCGGCGGCTGCCCGTCAGCAGGACCTGGTGGACATCGGCGTGGCCGGCGTAGAGCGGTGCCGACCAGCCACCGCTGGTCAACACATCCGGAGGCAGGCCATACCGTCTGTGCAGGAGCGCAAGCAGCGGTGTCAGCAGCACCATGTCGCCCAGCGCACCGCACCGGACAACCAGCGGACGCGGAGTGGTCCGGTTCATTCTTCGGCGCGCAGCTTTTGCAGCGCGCTCACGGAGAGCTCGCAGACTTGGTTGCGACCATTGCGCTTGGCTTGGTAGAGGGCCAGATCAGCAGCGCGCAGAAGCGTGTCGAGCCGCGCGCTGGTGTCAGCCACCATGACGCTGAAACCGACGCTGACGGTCATGTGCCCGCAGGGGCTGGAACGATGGTCGATGGCGAGATCCGTGACCGCCAAGCGCGCCGACTCGGCGAGTATTTCGGCGCGACGCCGCTGCGCCGGGAGCATCAGCGCCACGAACTCTTCGCCTCCGGTCCGCGCCAGCACGCGCGCGCGGCTTCCGAGGACGGCCTGCAGGGCGCTGGCTACTTGGCACAGGGCCTGGTCACCGGCGGCGTGGCCATACGTGTCGTTGTAGGACTTGAAAAAGTCGATATCGCAGCAGATCGCCGCGATCTCGCCTCCGCTTTCACGCGCCTCTTGCCAGATCGCCTCCGCCCGCTCACGCCAGCCACGGTAGTTGGTCAGTCCAGTCAGACCGTCGGTGCGAGCCGTTTCGCCCAACGCCTCAACGGCGCGACGGAGTTCGCGCGTGCGCTGCTCGATCTCGTGCTCGCGCTCCGCGAGCGTCTGTTCGCGCTGCACCAGCAACGTCCGGATCAGGGTGGCATGCGTCCGCAGTGCGTCCACGATGGGCTGCAATTCGCGCACGGAATAGCGCAACGACTCGGGAAATTCGGCTTGGCTGCCGGGATCGAAATGCGAGAGCTTATCGGCCAGCGCCTGCACCGGCTGCATCAGTCGCCGGCTGGCGCGCGGCAACACCAGCCGCACCGCCAGGGCTACGAACACGAGTACGACCACCAGCGCGCCAAGCGCGAGAAGCCAGGTCTGGGCAACCAATTGACGGGGCGCGAGGGACAGTACCTGCCACCCGTCCGGCAGGACTATCCGCAACCCATCCTGTTGCCACCAGAAACTGTCGTCAGCGTCGGCCACCACGTTGGCTGGTTGCATCATGATCGCGCGCAGGATTCGGCTGGCGCGCGCTGCTTGGCCACGCGGCATGCCTAGCGCCGCGGTTGCGGCCACGACATTTCCTGCCGGGTCGATCAAGGCCAGCGCGTCACCGGCGCGCGCCAGCTGACTCAGGTAGGCCTCCAGCTTGCCAAGATCGAGTGCGGCCCCTACGACGCCCAGCAAGTGGCCGTCGGTGGCAAAAACGGGTGCAGCGACGCCGACAAGCATGCCTTGACCGTAACCACGGCTTTTGAAGACGCCCGAGACGTAGGCACGCCCTGCGGACACTGCGTGCTGGAAGTAAGGGCGATCAGCGACGCTGGTGCCTCGCCAGTAGTTCGGCTTGCCCGAAGCATCCAGCGGTGGTTCTGCGATCAGCACTTCGCCATCGGGCGAAGCTCCAAAGGTCGTCAGGAAGTCGGGATACATCTGCCGGAGGAGACGCAGCCTGGGCTGCAGCGTCCCCGAGTCGAACCGCACGCGCAGAACGGGGCTCGCGGCGAGTGTCGCCACCGCGCGACGGTGCCGTGCCAGATAGCCGCGAAGCGCCAGTTCGGCGCCATCCGTCATGTTGACAAGGTTGGTCTGTGCCTGCCACCGATCGATATGCTCGTACCATGCGCTGAGCGCCAGCCCCAGGATGAGGGCCGGCAGAAGGGCAAACGCGAGGAGCACCTGCGAGGCTCGGCGGGCCAGAGATGCTCGGCGACGATGGGGCATTTGCGAAGCGTAGCAAGCAAGGCGGGAAGGCCCCAAGCCCGCGTCAGGCGCAGGTCCGGGGAAGCGCTAGTCGCGTGGTTTGGCTGCGTAGGGATTGGGCTCATCCGCCTTCGGACGCAACGACCAGCGTTTGTAGGTCCACTGGTACTGCGTAAAGGCCCCGCGTACGCAGTCCTCGACCGCCGCATTCAATGCTGCGCAGGCGATGTCGGTGTCCTCGTTGGCGATGGCCAGAGGCGCCGGGCGCCAATGCAGGCGGAATCCGGCTCCGCGGGGCAATCGTTCCATGAAAGCAAACAGGACCGTTGCCTGGGTTCGATGCGCCAGCCGTGGCAACAGCACCATCGTTGCGGCCGGATGTCCGAAGAAGGGCACGAAAACGCCCTCGCCAGCGCGTGGTTGCTGATCCGGCAGGATTCCGACGACGCCCCCGGCAGCCAGTCGTCGGTACAGGTTGCGCATTCCGCCGCCCTCCGCACGCACCTGCTCCGGTGCATAACTGCCACGCGCGCGCAGGAGCAATGGTTCCCAGCGGGGATCGCGCGGCGGTCGATAGAGAATGGCGAGGGAGGTGCGCGCGCCGATCCAATGATTCAGCAACTCCCAACAGCCCAGGTGCGGTGCGGCAACGATCAGGCCCTTGCTTCGGGCAAGCGCAGCATCGAACCACTCCTGCCCACGAACTTCGCGCACGAGCTTCAACGCGCGCCGGGCACCGCCACCCCAGACCTTCCCCAATTCGGCGATGCCGCGACCGGTTTCACGAAGGCATTCGCGAGCGAGCGCCCTGCGCTCGTGCGCATCCAGATCGGGTCTGGCAATCGCCAAATTGGCCTCGACGATGCGCCGCTCGCGGGAATTAAATCGCCACAGCAACGCACCCCCGGCGGCGCCCCACGCGTGAAGCACGCGCAGGGGAAGCAAACCGGCCCATCGCAGGCCAAGGTAGATGAGGGAGACAGTCCAGCGCATTCGCGCTGCAGGCGTGGCAGTCATCGGGCGATTGTCGGCAAAGCGTCGGAGAAGGTGGTTTTGAACGATCGTCGATCATGGCGGTTTCGTGGTCGCCGGCGCAGACTTCACGCAGGCCAAAGTCTGGCGCGCAGAATAGCCTGCAGCCACGAGTGGAGACTTTAGATGATCGCCCTGATCCAGCGTGTGTGCCGTGCGCACGTGGAGGTGGACGGCGCGGTGGTTGGCCGCATCGACACGGGGCTGCTGGCCATGATCGCCATCCAGGCCGCGGATGGTGAAGCCCAGGCCAAGCGGCTGCTTGCGCGGGTACGCGGCTATCGTGTGTTTCCCGACGAAGTGGGTCGGATGAACCTGAGCTTGAGCGAAACGGGTGGTGCCCTGCTCCTGGTGAGCCAGTTCACGTTGGCCGCGGACACCCGCAAGGGGATGCGTGCCAGCTTGGCTACAGCCGCTTCACCGGCGCATGCCGAGCGCCTCTATCTTTACCTGCTCGAACTGGCACGCGCCAGCGGTGTGCCGGTCGCAAGTGGACGCTTCGGCGCGAACATGCAGGTCCATCTCGTCAACGACGGCCCCGTCACATTCTGGCTGGAGGCGCGGTGAACAGGTTCCGGCCATCAGGGAACCTCGGACTTGAATGCTGGTCAGACCATCGCCAGTTCGCTAAACTGTAAGGTTCAATCTCTCCACGGTGCCCCGCATGGCCAATACTCCCAACGAGCAGCAGTCGGAAATCAAGCGGCTGATCACCAAGGGGCGCGAGCAGGGTTACCTGACGTACGCCGAAGTGAATGACCACTTGCCCGATGACATCGTCGATCCCGAGCAGATCGAGGACATCATCGGCATGATCAATGGCATGGGCATCGAGGTGCACGAAATTGCCCCCGATCTCGGCTTGCTCCCCGAGAGCGCGCCAGCCGGCGAAGACGACGAGACGGCTACCGAGGAGGCCGTGGCGCTGCTGAGTGCAGTGGATGCCGAAACTGGTCGAACGACGGACCCGGTGCGCATGTACATGCGCGAGATGGGCACGGTGGAGCTGCTGACCCGTGAAGGCGAGATCGCCATTGCCAAGCGCATCGAAGAAGGCCTGTCGCAGGTGCAGACCGCGCTGGCCAGCTTTCCCTGGACCGTCCGGCTGTTGATCGAGGAATATGACCAGCATCTGGATGGCAAGAAGCGCCTTTCGGAAGTGATTGCCGGCTTCAACGACGAGGAGCCGGCACCGGAGACGCCCGCCCCCCTGCCGGAGAGCAAGGCGGCGACTGACGACGGCGATGACGAGGAAGAGGTCAGCGGAGCGGGCGGTGGCGATGACGAGGAGGCAGGTCCCTCGGGCCCCGATCCGGCAGTCGTGCGGGCGCGCATCGACGAGTTGCGGCAGCTGTACGCGAAGTTTGAGAAAATTGCGCTGAAGACGGAGCCGGGCGACAAGAAGCTCGACAAGCAGCGGGCCACGTTGGCCGAGGCCTTCCTGGGCCTCAAGCTGCCTTCGGCGCTGATCGACCTTCTGGTCAAGAAGCTGCGCGAGGTCGTTGGCGAAATCCGCGGCCACGAACGCATGATCATGGAATTGTGCGTCAAAGGCGCGCGCATGCCGCGTGCTGAGTTCATCGAGTCGTTCCTGAGCAACGAAACCAACCCGGCTTGGGCTGATGGCCTGGCTCGCAAGCGCCAAAAGTGGGCGCCAGCCATCAAGGCCCGCATCGACTCCATTCACGCCGAGCAGGAAAAGCTCCGCGGAATCGAGCGGTTGCTGTCGATGCCGCTGACCGATATCAAGGAGATCAACCGCGCATTGTCCATCGGCGAGGCAAAGGCACGCCGCGCGAAAAAGGAAATGGTCGAAGCCAATCTTCGACTGGTGATCTCCATTGCCAAGAAGTACACCAACCGTGGTTTGCAATTCCTGGACCTTATCCAGGAGGGCAATATCGGCTTGATGAAGGCCGTGGACAAGTTCGAGTACCGCCGCGGCTACAAGTTTTCTACTTACGCGACATGGTGGATACGGCAGGCCATTACGCGCTCGATCGCCGATCAGGCCCGCACGATTCGCATCCCCGTGCACATGATCGAGACGATCAACAAGCTCAACCGCATTTCGCGCCAGATGCTGCAGCAATACGGCCGCGAACCCACGCCGGACGAGTTGGCGAAGGCGATGGAAATGCCCGAAGACAAAATTCGCAAGGTGATGAAGATCGCCAAGGAACCCATCTCGATGGAAACCCCCATCGGCGATGATGAAGACTCGCACCTGGGTGATTTCATCGAGGATGCCAGCATCCTTTCGCCGATCGATTCCGCCACCGACACGGGCATGGTCGAAACGGTCCAGCAGGTTCTGGCCTCTCTGACCCCTCGCGAAGCGAAGGTGCTGCGCATGCGCTTCGGCATCGACATGAACACGGACCACACGCTGGAGGAAGTGGGAAAGCAGTTCGACGTCACTCGCGAGCGCATCCGCCAGATCGAGGCCAAGGCACTTCGCAAGTTGCGGCACCCGAGCCGTTCCGAGCAGTTGCGCTCGTTTCTGGATAACGAATAACGGATCGTTGCCTGCGGCGGCGCAGCAGTGCCCATGGGAAGGGCATTGCCGCGCCGCGCGCGATCAGTCCGTTTCCTGTTCCGGATCCTCCTCGAAGCGGAGGTGCTTGACGCTTCGGCCGTTGCGCCGCACGAGCTTCAGCGCCTCGATGCCAATCCGGATATGCGCATCGACGAAATGGGTCGTCACGGCGCGGTCGCTGGCTTCCGTCTTGACTCCCTCGGGAATCATGGGCTGGTCGGAAACCAGCAAAAGCGCCCCGCACGGGATATGGTTGGCGAAGCCGGCCGCGAAAATCGTCGCCGTCTCCATGTCGATGGCCATGCAGCGCGTCCTGCGCAGTACCTCCTTGAATCGATCGTCATGCTCCCAAACGCGGCGGTTGGTCGTGTAGACGGTGCCGGTCCAGTAGTCATGGCCGAGGTCGCGAATCATGGTCGAAACGGCGCGCTGCAGTTGGAATGCGGGAAGCGAAGGGACCTCCGGCGGCAAGTAGTCATTGCTCGTGCCTTCCCCACGAATGGCGGCGATCGGCAGGATCAAATCGCCGATGTGGTTTTTCCTCTTGAGGCCTCCGCACTTGCCCAGGAACACGCAGGCCTTGGGTGCGACGGCGCTGAGCAAGTCCATCACCGTTGCTGCATTGGGGCTACCCATTCCAAAATTGATGATGGTGATGCCGTCGCTGGTGGCATTCGGCATGGGTCGGTCGCGACCCCGCACATCGACGTTGTGCCACTTCGCAAACTGTTCTACGTAATTGCCAAAGTTGGTGAGCAGGATGTGTTGGCCAAACTCGTTGAGTGGCGTACCGGTGTAACGGGGCAGCCAGTTGCTGACGATCTCGTGCTTCTCGCGCATGCAGTGGATTCCATAAGGCCCTCGGGGGGGCGCGCCGACGACGCCACGCCGGCAGATCACGATTGATTCACCCCTGTCAGTTTAACGCGGCATTCGGCGCTGGCGAGCACGAGGGTGGGCGCTGTCGTAGACCTGCGCGAGGCGCTGAAAATCGAGATGCGTATAGATCTCGGTTGTAGCAATGTCCGCGTGCCCAAGAAGCTCTTGGACTGCGCGCAGCTCTCCGGAGGACTCCAGGAGGTGGCTGGCACACGTGTGACGCAGAAGGTGGGGATGTACGCGCTGGGCAATACCTTGCTCGAACGCCCTTCGCTTCAAGCGCAGTCGGAGCGCAGAGGGTGACAGTGGCTTGCCGCCACGACCTGGGAACACGGGCGCGTCTGCGGAAACCGAAGGCGGCTGGAGTTCGTGCAAGGCGGCGAGTGCTCGCCGGCCCACAGGGACTACGCGCGTTTTGTTGCCCTTGCCGGTCACCCGCACCAACCCCTCGTCAAGATCGAGATCGCGCCAGCGAACATTGCACAGCTCGGCTACGCGTAGACCGCTGGAGTACAAGAGTTCCATTGCCGCCCGGTCCCTGGCAACAAGCGGGTCCTCCGCGTCCAGTTCCACCAAGCGTTGCGCCTGATCGACATCGAGCACGTGCGGGAGATGCCGATGCAGCTTCGGCGCACGCAACCCAGCCGCGGGATTTGCAACCATTGTCCCTTCTCGGATCAGCCACCGAAAGAAGCTCCTGCAGGCCGACGCCAGGTGACGCAAGCTGCCGGCTCCCCGACCACGCCGGTGTTCGGACGCCATGAGTGACTGGAGCACCACGGGCGATAGCCCTGACCAGTGGCGAACGCCGTGGTCGCGTGCGTGCCGGACCAGCAGCGCGAGCTCACGCGCGTAATTCGTAATGGTTCCCGGCGCGTAGCGGCGAGCTATGCGCAGGTGATCGAGATAGCGGTTGACGGGGACCTCCAGCGAAGCAAGGTCCGCGGCACTCACAGGTAGCGACCCAACGCGACGCTGGCCGCTTCGGCAATCAACTTGAGAAACAATGTCCCGATGCCGGGATGGAAGCGGTTTGCATCCTCGCTGCCAATGCCCAGCAGTCCTGTGCTCCCAAGCTTGATGAGCGCAGCCGACTGGACGGCGCTGGCGTCGGCGCCGAATAGAGCATCGAGCTTGTCAGGCGCCAGTCTTCCACAAAGGGGTTCGCCGCGCGCGAGGAAGTCGGCGAATGTGCCCATGCTCTCGAGTCCGCCAGGCACGCACCGCACCCAGGGCAATCCATCAATGTCCGTGCAATGACTGCCGAGAAGCAAGCAAACATGTTCAGTGTGGAAGTCCTCGCGCAGTCCGGCGACAACGGCCCGAGCACAGCTGGGAAGGTCCACGGTGCGTAGCAGGCTCAGGGTATACGTGTGGACCTGCACCGCGCGTTGTTCGTTTTCCCCGGCGATTTCCACCAGTTCTGTGAGTCTCGCCTCAAGTTCACTTAGCCTCTCGCGCAGGAGCTCGAGCTGATACCCGGCCAGCGAAGCCGCGCGTCCATGCTCGCGAGGGATCACGAGCATATCGGCAACGTCCGGGAAATCTTTCAGGAACGTTGGGTGACGGCGCAGCCAGGCCGCCACATCCATGGCTTCAAGACCGGTTTTGAGACTCAGTTCGGCCATGCACGCATTCTCCTCGGAAGGCAATGCAAGTGTGCGGCGTGGCCGCGGCCCATGCAACGCGCATGTGAAAAGGCGCTTAGGGGCTCTTGGGGTCTGACCAGTCGCCTTCGAATACGAACGTGGCCGGCCCGCGCTGGCGCAGCGCATGCCCGGGGCCCGGCCAGGACACGTGAAGGGTGCCGCCCGGAAGCGCCACCTCGACTTCCGCGTCCACTTGACCCGCGATTCGCAGTGCGGCCACAGCCGCCGCTGCCCCACTGCCGCACGCCGCCGTCCAGCCGGCACCGCGTTCGTGTACGCGAAGGGCGATGTGGCCTGGGTCGCGCAATTGGACAAAACCCGCGTTGATCCCGCGCGCGAAACCGGAGTGGGTGGTGAGCAACGGCCCGATGCGGCGAAGATCGGGGGCACCGATGTCATCCACCTGAACGACGGCATGCGGGTTGCCCATGGAGACCAGCGTCGCGACAACGGTGGTGCCTTCAATATCGATTGCACCTTGCCAACCAACATTGGTGAGGCTGCAATTGGTCGCCGCGGCTCCGAAGGCGGGCTCCTGCAACCGCAGTTCGACGTCGCCGCGCCCATGCACCAAGACCTCGATGCGTTCGCTCGGCGCCTGAAGATGGCTCGGGACTCGATAGCCGATCATGCTTGCACGTGCTAGCCAGGCTGCGACGCAGCGGGCGCCATTACCGCACTGCTCGGCTTTGCTTCCGTCATTGTTCCAGATGGCGTACGCCCAGCTGCATTCTGGATCTTCCGCGGTTTGAATCGCGAGGAGCTGATCGAATCCGATGCCGCGATGTCGGTCGCCCATGCGCTGAATCTGCGCGACATCCAAGGCGAAAAGCCGTTCCCGTGCGTCGATCACGACGAAATCATTGCCCAACCCATGCATTTTGGTGAAACGCAGGCTCACGGCGAGCCAGTTGGCTGATCCGGGGCTGGGGTCGGGCGCGATCCGGCGGATGCCGCGGGCGCTGCTGGCTGGCTGGCTGAGGGGGGCGCCTTCGCTTGAGGCCGTACCAACGGACCTTTGTTGCCGCAACCGGTGAGGGCCAGCGCTCCGATGCACCCGAGCACGGTGATTCGCATTCTCATGATCACAAGTATAGGGTGAGAGAGCACGGTGCGCGGATAGCGACGCACCGTTCTGGCTGGCTCAATGCGGTGCTTGTGCTTTCGCGGGGGACTTGCGGACGGGTATCGTGATCTGCTGGAGCTTGCCGATGCGGACGGTACCCTCGCCGCCCCATTGGGCGTCGCGCTGCGCGAAATAGTCCTTGTCGGGCGTCCAATACCATTTGTCGCGCAGTGGATTGCCGAATCCCAAAGGAGTCAGTGACGGAGCGCCCACGGTATACGCCGGACCGGCGATGGTGATGCCGCCAGCGTCGTAACCGGTCCTCGAGCCCGTCATTTGCGCGAGCGCTGAGCGCATAGTCGAGAGCATGCGGCGCTCGGCAACCTTGTCACCGTACGTAAGCTGGAGTCGGCGCAAATCGGCTTCGGCTTGCATGCGCTCGCCATGGTTGAGTTGCCTACCGATGCGCTTTCGCGTTGCCACGAATTCGGGATAACCGCGTGACGAGGCAAGTGCCAGCCAAGCCCAGGCCTTGATCGGGTTCTTCTGCACCCCTGTGCCGTTGGCGTACATCAATCCAAGGGCGAGCTGCGAGAACTTGTCCGCGTAGAAGGCGCCGTACTTGAAATACTTGAGCGCACATGCGTAGTGATGGTCCGCATAGCACTGCGTGCCGGCAAACCGGCCAAAGAGATCTGGATGGCCCTCTGTTGACGAGTTGCCCATTGCGCGGATGATGCGCTGCACGCGTGGGCCAGGAACCGCACGGCCGCCAGATCCGCCCAACACGCCGTCGGCGCGCGCCGTCATCGCTAAACAAAGCAGGACGACAGGAAGGAACAGATTGCGCCGCATGACCATCACTCCGTTGACGGGCCATCAGTATACCCGCTGCCCTGTTGGGCAAGGCCGAGCTGCCCCAATGACGTGCGTGCGCGCTTCAGCTAACGTTGCATCGGGACCGGGACTGTCTCGTGGCATCCCGCGGAGAGCTCAATGAGCAGTATGCAACCTCTTTATGTCATCGTGCTTGCTGCGGGCGAGGGCAAGCGCATGCGTTCGCAGCATCCCAAGGTGATGCTGCCCTTGGCTGGAAGGCCGCTGTTGGCGCATGTGTTGGAGGCTGCTCGTGCCCTGGATCCAATGCGGATCGTGGCCGTCTACGGCCACCGCGGCGAGGTGCTGCGCGCGGCGTTCGCCGACAACCCCGATCTTCTCTGGGTCCACCAAGTCGAACAGCGAGGCACGGGCCACGCGGTTCGCCTTGCATTGGAACAAGTGCCGGAGCATGCGCGCGTGCTCGTCTTGTTCGGAGATGTGCCGTTGCTTCGGCCTGAAACGGTGCGCCCGTTGGTTGAGGCGCGCGCGCCACTGGCGGTCCTTGCCGCCGAGGTGCCTGATCCACAGGGGTATGGCAGGGTTGTTCGCGATGGGCTCGGCCAAGTACGCGCCATCGTTGAGGAACGAGACGCGGACTCTGAGCAGCGGCAGCTGAGAGTGATAAACACGGGCATCCTGGCAGCCGACGCGCGCCGACTCCGAGTATGGGTCGCCAACCTTGACTGCAACAATGCCCAGCAGGAGTACTACCTCACTGATGTGTTCGCCCAGGCAGCCGAGGAGGGGATGCCCGCCATCTGCCTCCTGGCACCGGATGCCGCGGAGGCCGAAGGTGCCAATGATGCGCGTCAGCTCGCCCAACTAGAGCAGCGCTTGCGCAATCGCGAGGCCTCGCGATTGCTCGAAGCCGGCGTGCGACTGGCCGATCCGTCGCGCATCGACGTGCGTGGAAGCGTTGCCTGTGGCATGGATGTCGAAATCGACGTCGATGTCATTCTCGAAGGGCGCGTGGTCTTGGGTGATGGCGTGCGGATTGGCCCGTTCTGTCGATTGCGGGACGTCGAACTGGCCGCGGGCAGCGAAGTACGTGCGCATTGCGACATGGAGGGCGTGGTGAGTACTGGCCCTTGTCGCATTGGCCCGTTTGCCCGGTTGCGTCCGGGCAGCGTTCTCGGTGAAGCGGCCGTCGTCGGCAACTTTGTCGAGGTGAAGAACACACGCCTGAACGAGCATGCGAAGGCTTCCCACCTGAGTTATCTCGGCGATGCGGAAGTTGGTTCCGGAGCCAACATTGGAGCAGGCACCATCACGTGCAATTACGATGGATTCGAGAAGCACCGCACCGTGATTGGTGCCGATGCGTTCATTGGCTCCAATAGCGCGCTGGTTGCGCCCGTCGTGATCGGTGAAGGCGCCACCATTGGTGCGGGATCCGTGATCACTCGGGATGCGCCCGCAAACGAACTGACCGTAGCCCGATCGCGCCAGAGTACGCTGCCACACTGGCGACGTCCGCCCCGGAAGCCGCGCCGTTAACCTAGCTGCCGCGAGGCTTCGCGCGGTGGGAGGGTGTGGCGATCCAGGGGTTGTCCGGCCATGGATGTCTGGGGTAGCGCCCCTTCAGCTCCCGCCGCACTTCGGCATAGGTGCGGTCCCAGAAGCTGCGCAGATCTCGGGTGACCTGAATGGGACGCCCACTGGGTGACAGTAGGTGAAGCGTGACGGGCACGCGTCCACGGGCGATTCGGGGCGTCTCAGCCATGCCAAACAATTCCTGGAGTTTTACGGCCAGGACCGGTGTCGCCGGGTCCGTATAATCCAGCGACAACTCACGTCCACTGGGCACTCGGAGGTGGGTCGGTGCCTCGCGCGCCAGCACCGACCAGTTTTGTTGGCCGATGCGGGTCCGCAGTGCCGCGAGGAGATGCTCGCTTGAAAGATCGGCCAGGCGGCGAGCACTGCCTACAGCGGGTCCCAGCCAGTCGTCGAGGGTCGAGAGGAGAGCCGCATCACCGAGGTCGGGTAACCCCAGCTCCGGAAGCCAGCTGCGCAAGGCGGCGACACGACGGCGCAGGCTCTGGGCAGTGGCGTCCCAGGGCAGCAGAGCGAGGCCCTCGGAACGGATGGCGGCAAGCAATGCGTTACCCGCCTCGGACGGGTTCATCGGAACGATGCGCTTGTCCAACACCAGCGAGTCGAACCATTCCAGCTCATACGCCTCCGCGGCACCGCGACGGCTATTCCAATGCAATTCGCGCGTTCGCGCGAATCGTTGTGGCCGGCGGCGCCGGAGCTCTTCGAAGCCAAAGGGTGCTGCCTGGAGGATCAATGCATCGCCGCGCTCCGCGCGCAATTCGGTCACCACAAGCCACGGCTGGCCTCGCAGCGCACTGGCCTCGCGCAGACGCGCGCCACCCCCACTGGACAGGCTGTAATGCAAGGGATCAGCGCCTGACTGACGCGCGATCCGATCGGGATAGGCGGGCAGGAGCAGATCCCCGACCGTATGCTCATCGGGGGGCTCCGTGGCGGCTACCGAAGTTTCCAATCGGTGGCGCCAACCTGCGCTGGCCCTCTCGATCGCTGACCATGCGCTGGCGCCCGTTTCCCTCGATTTGGATGAACGTGATGCTCGCTGCGTTCGCCATGCGCTCAGTGCAGCCAAGGAAAGCCGCAAATCGTCGCTTCGCTCCTCGCCGCGCAAGGGCGACTGGTTTTCGATGAGTGCCAGCAGGTCTGCCAGCAGGCCCCTCTCGGCCATCGCTGCGTCGATGGCCGCGGCCGCGAGTCGCGGCGCGGCGCCTAATCGATGCATAGCCCGGCCGCGTGCGGTGATGTGACCGGCCTCATCCAGTCCGCCCAGCCGACGTAGCAAGTCGCGTGCTTGAGCGAGGGCGCCACTGGGCGGTGGATCCAACCATGGCAAATCCTCTGCGCCCCAGATGGCTAGGTCCAGGGCGAGGCCGGCGAGGTCGGCCTGCACGATTTCGGGCAACCGCGTCGTCTCCAGGCGCAGGCCCCTGGGCCACAGTCGAAGGACGAGGCCAGGAGCCACGCGGCCGGCCCGGCCGGCGCGCTGGTCAGCCGAGTCCTGAGCAATGCGCACGGTCGCCAGACGCGTTAGGCCCGTACTGGGATCGAAGCGTGGCACCCGGGCCTCGCCACCGTCGACGACGGCGGTGACGCCGGGCAGGGTGAGACTGGATTCGGCAAGGTTCGTGGCCAGGACGATCCGTCGGGTGCCGGGTGCGGCCGGCGCCAGTGCGGCGCGCTGCGCCTCGGGGTCGAGCTCGCCATGAAGCGGCAAAATGCGCATTGACTGGTGCTCCGCCTGGGATAGACCGGCGAGCACGCGAAGTCCGTGGCGGATCTCTCGGCGACCCGGCAGGAACACCAGGACATCGCCACTTGATTCACGCAGCGCGTGTTGTACTGCGGAGCGAAGCGCAAGTGCCCATCCCTTCGTGGGCAACACCTCGGGGTGGATGATTTGCACCGGATGCGAGCGGCCCGGGCTCGTGATTCGCGGCGCATCAAGCCACCTTGCGACGCGCTCACCCTGCATCGTGGCCGACATCACGACAAGGCGTAGGTCGGGCCGGATTGCACGTTGAACTTCCAGGGAAAGCGCCGCGCCGACGTCGCCGTGAAGGTGACGCTCATGGAACTCGTCAAAAATGATGGCGCCAACACCGGCGAGCTCGGGATCATCGAGCAGCCAACGCGTCAGGATGCCTTCGGTCAGCACCTCGATGCGGGTCGTCAGGCTGACCCGACTATCAAACCGGACGCGGTAGCCCACGGTCTGGCCGACGGGTTCGCGAAGTTGCGCCGCCATGAATTCGGCCGCTGCGCGAGCGGCGACGCGGCGTGGCTCGAGCATGAGAATGCGCCGGCCAGCCAGCCATTCGGCGCCGAGGAGGGCCAAAGGAACCCGGGTGGTTTTTCCGGCCCCGGGGGGCGCTTCCAGGACAAGCCGCGGATTGCGCGTCAGAGATTCGAGGATCTGCGGCAGCAGTGTCGTGATCGGCGGCTTGTCGTGCATCAGCATCGCGGGATGGTAACCGGCCCGAACCCCCGTCCGGCCGCGCGGGCGGACGAGGCTGCAACAATGGCTACCCCATCGTGGCGATGATCCCCATGCAACTGGTCGACATTGGCGCCAATTTGACGCACGAGTCATTCCGGCAGGATTTCGATGCCGTTCTTGCGCGTGCGCGCGCGGCCGGCGTGGCGCAGATGCTGGTCACCGGCGCCTCACTCGCCGGGAGTCGGGACGCGCTGGCGTTGGCCCGACAACATCCCGGAGTGCTGTTCGCGACCGCTGGCGTGCATCCACACCATGCGGGAGAGGTTGACGCTGGCGCGGAATGCGTCTTGCGCGCGCTGCTGCAAGATCCTTGCGTTCGTGCCGCGGGTGAAATGGGCCTGGACTATTTCAGGGACTTTGCTCCGCGAGCCGCGCAGCGGACCGCATTCGAGCGGCAACTGGCGTTGGCAGCCGAGCTACGAATGCCGCTGTTCCTCCATCAACGCGAAGCACATGCCGATTTTCTTCCACTCCTGCGCTCGGTCCGGGATGCCGTGCCGGCAGCCGTCGTGCACTGTTTCACTGACGGGCGGAAGGCGCTCTACGACTATCTTGACCTGGACTGCCATATCGGCATCACGGGGTGGCTGTGCGACGAGCGCCGAGGGACCCATTTGCGGGACTTGGTCCGGACGATTCCCTGCAGCCGCCTGCTCATCGAGACGGACGCTCCCTACCTGTTGCCGCGAACCCTCCGTCCACTGCCGGCGCACCGTCGCAACGAGCCGATGTACCTAATGGAAGTGGTGAAGGAGCTGGCGCGTGCGCGCGGTGAAAACGTTGCGGATTTGGCAGCGACGACCAGCCAGAACGCGCGCGCAGTCTTTGGGTTGCCGAAAACACCGTTTTGAGAAGGAGCGGGGCGAGGACGTGGCCCGCTCTGGCGAGATAACCGGTCCGTAAATTGTTCGAAAGAAAAATGGCATCTATTTGACGCGCATGACGGGTCGGGCAAAACGTCGCGGGGGGCGGTCTGATCGGGCCGCGTCAGCTTGCCGCAGCGCAAAAAAAGTCCTTTTGAATCATTGCGCTGGCAATGAGGACCTCGGCGCGTCGGGGCGCGTGCCAAGTGCCAACACGCCGTGAAAAGGGCGGTGATCGCGCACGCTTGATCCAGATCAAGCCGGACCACAAGGGCATTCCTAGTCTCGATGCCACGGCACTGTCGCCGTGTCCAAAGTTGAATGAGGTGTGCCATGTCCGAGATCGCGAATACCGAATCGCGTCGCCAATTCCTCAAGCTCGCCGCCGGTACCGCGACGGCAGCCGTCGTCGTAGCCATGCTGCCGCGCGCGGCGCGCGCGGGCGGCCTGCCGCACCTGACGCCTGATAACCCGGCGGCCCAGGCCTTGGGTTACGTCGACAATACCAAGCAGGTGAGTCAGGCCAAGTTCCCCAACCACACGGATGCACAGCGCTGCGGCAACTGCGCGTTCTGCCAGTCAAAGGCTGGAGCGAGCTGGGCACCGTGCCAGTTGTTCCCCGGCAACGATGTCAACACGAATGGCTGGTGTTCCGCACACAAGATGAAGGCGTAACCAGGCCAGCTGCCGCCATAGGAACTTGGGCAACGGCGCCACGCGCGAAACGTTTGCCCGGCGACGGTTCCGAAGCGCTGCGGGCCGGGGCGGGCCCGCCGTCTCAATGACGGCGGGCCCCTTTGCCAGCGCGGCGCGGACGGTGTACGGTCCACCGTTCCTCATTGGTGGCGTACCCAAGTCAATCATGCCGTCCGCACAATTCTCCCGCAGCGAACTGCTTGCATGTGGCCATGGGCAGCTATTCGGCCCGGGCAATGCCCGGTTGCCGTTGCCGAACATGCTCATGTTCGATCGCATCATCAACATATCGACCGAGGGTGGCGCATACGGTCGTGGGGTGATTGAGGCCGAACTCGACATCCACCCGGAACTCTGGTTCTTTGCGTGCCATTTCGAAGATGATCCGGTCATGCCGGGCTGCTTGGGGTTGGATGCCCTTTGGCAGCTCGTCGGTTTTTTCCTGGCCTGGCTGGGCCAGCCAGGCCGGGGGCGCGCATTGGGCGTTGGAGAAGTGAAGTTCTCCGGTCAGGTGTTGCCGACGGCGAAGAAAGTGACGTATCAGATCGACATTCGCCGTGTCATGAGGCACAAGCTCGCCATGTCCATCGGCGATGGGCGTGTTCTTGTGGACGGCCGACCGATCTACGAGGCCAAGGATTTGCGGGTTGGGTTGTTCACCAGCGCTGAAGGGTTTTGAGTGGCGATGCGTCGGGTGGTGATCACCGGCATGGGCATTGTCTCGTGTCTCGGCAATGACATGGACACCGTGAGCCGTTCGCTCCGGGATGGTCGTTCGGGTATCCGGCACATGCCCGGCTATGTGGAAATGGGCTTGCGTAGCCACGTGGCCGGAGTGCCGACGATCGACCTCGAGGCAGCGATCGATCGCAAGCTGAAACGCTTCATGGGTGATGCCGCAGCCTA
>JAKAEJ010000088.1 GCA_021818335.1 Pseudomonadota bacterium
TTCCGATCTCCGAAGTGGGCTGCGGAGGTATCTGATCCACCGCGACCCAGCAGCACGGTGCCGCCATGCACGTCGCGCGCGATGAAACCTTGCGTGATCATGATCTCGCCGAGGCCCGCAAGTTCCAGAGCCACATGCGGATCAGGCTGGGTATCGAGCAGCGCTGACAACCGCTGCATCCGCTCGCTCTGGTTCGGCTGGTGCGATGCACACAAAACCGATCTCGCATCCAACCAGACGGCATTGAGCAGGTCTGCGCCCATGGCGCTCGAAAGCAGCTCGCCGTGGGACATCACGCTCGCTTGCCAGGCGATCAGGTCCGCCGCTGCTGTTTCCATCTGCACGATGCGACGGAGTGCATCCATGTGGGTTCGCCATTTCGCCGACTGCGGCAACTGGAGGCAACGCGCCAGTTCAACATGACGCGCGTCTATCTGCTGGGCTATGACCAGCCGTGCGCCGGGGTCGCAATCCTGGCTGGCAGCCTTGAGCAGGTCCGTGATCCCGGACAACGCCGAGACCACCACGAGGACCCGCACACCCTCAGCCCGGCGCGAACGCACGATCTCCCGGATAGTGGCCCACCGCGTTGCCGTGGAAACACTGGTACCTCCGAACTTCAGGACGATCCAGGGTGCGTTGGCAGGCAATGGCGAGTCGGTGGACACGATCGAACACGATGCAGGATGGCCCATCAGTGTTGCTGCTGCCGGCTCGCTTGGCAATCGCTCCCGGATCCCCTGCTTCGCGAGCGCCATGGTCGCGCGGACGATGGTTCATCCGGCCTGATCCACGCGAGCTAGCGAAACGCGCCACATGCGGCTTTCGTGCAAACTCCGTCGCGTGCGGCGCAGGGTGGCCGAATCACCATGACGCCCGACCCACGACAAGCAATCATTCGAGCCACATGGCACCGAAAGAATGGTGCGCGGCGCTCGAATTGGCGAGTCCCTTATTGTCCTACCCGCGGGTCCCCCAGCGACCGTGGAGCATCAGACCTTTCGACCCCAAAGATCATGAGTATCTGCGTCCTCGACCACGATCTCCACGAATTCCCCGGGACGAACGTCGCTCTCCGCTGGAAACCGGACGAGACCATCGATTTCCGGCGCATCGGCGCTCGAGCGACCATGGGCGACACCGTCCTTGATTTCGTCCACGAGTACGCGTAGCCGTTGCCCGAGCCGGCGCTTGAGCCGCGCAGTGCTGATCTCCGCCTGGAGTTCCATGAACCGCTCGAGGCGGTCGAGCTTCACCTCATCTGGGACGGGGTCAGGAAGCTCGTTGGCAGCCGCGCCAGCTACAGCCGAATAGGCAAATGCGCCGACCCGATCAAGTTGGGCTAAGCGCAGGAAATCCATGAGCATCTCGAATTCGGCTTCGGTTTCACCGGGAAAACCGACGATGAACGTGCTGCGCAGCGTCAGCTCGGGAACGGCCCGGCGCCATGACTGGATGCGCTCCAAGGTTCTTTCAATATTGCCCGGCCGCTTCATGAGCTTGAGGATTCTCGGGCTGGCATGCTGGAACGGAACGTCAAGGTAAGGCAGCAATTTGCCCGCCGCCATCAGGGGCATGATCTCGTCAACGTGTGGATAAGGGTACACGTAGTGAAGTCGCACCCAGACATTCAGTTCGGCCAATCCCTCGCAAAGCCCCGCCATTCGCGTCTGCCAGCTTTGTCCGCGCCATTGCCGCGAGCCATATCGGAGGTCGGAGCCATAGGCACTGGTATCCTGGCTGATTACCAACAATTCGCGCACGCCGCCGGTGACCAGCTTCTCGGCTTCACGGAGAACCTCGTCGACCGGCCGGCTGACCAGCTTGCCGCGCATGGAAGGGATGATGCAAAAACTGCACCGGTGGTTGCAGCCTTCAGCGATCTTCAGGTACGCATAATGCTTTGGCGTCAGTTTGACGCCCGTCGCTGGCACCAGATCCATGAGCGGATCATGCTTCGGGGGCAACACCGTGTGCACGGCATCCATGACGCTGGCGTAGTCTTGGGGACCGCTGATCGACAGAACGTCTGGATAGGCCTCGCGAATCAGGTCGGCACGCTTACCAAGGCAACCCGTGACAATGACCCTGCCGTTCTCGTGCAGCGCCTCGCCGATCGCGTCGAGTGACTCCTGGACCGCCGACTCGATGAATCCGCAGGTGTTGACGATTACGGCATCGGCCTTCTGGTACGAGGGTGCGATGCGGTAGCCCTCGACCTTCAGTTGGGTCAGGATGCGTTCTGAATCGACAAGCGCTTTGGGGCAGCCGAGGCTGACGAAACCGACAGTGGGCGCGACTTTGGACATGACGTGGCAACGTTCGAAAGCGCAATTGTAGGGGGGACTGGCCACGAGCACTGTGTTTCCGCCGTTGACAGCGACGATGCCAGCCCTACGCTTGCCAGTTCCCGACCAACTGGAGGCCGCACATGGGCGAGTTCATCACGATCGGCACTGCCGGCACGCAATGCATCAGTGCGTATCTGGCCAGACCCGCAGGCAAGCCCAAGGGCGGGATCGTCGTCGTCCAGGAGATCTTCGGGGTGAATGCTCACATCCGTCGCGTCACCGACGGTTATGCCGAGGCGGGATACGTTGCCATTGCGCCGGCCGTTTTCGACCACCTGGAAACCGGTGTCGAGTTGGGCTATGACGAGGCTGGCATGAAGAAGGGGATCGCCTTGATCGGTGAATTGGGCATGGACAAGGCGCTCGCCGACGTGGCCAGCGCCGCCGAGGCCATCTCGAGCGCCGGCAAGATCGGGGTCGTCGGATTCTGCTGGGGCGGCAGCATTGCCTATCTTGCCGCCATCAAACTGGGCCTGCCGGCGGCGAGCTACTATGGCGGCCGCAACGCAAGCCTGGTCGGCACGCCCGCCAAGGCCCCGCTGATCTTCCACTATGGCCTGCGCGACGCCCACATTGGGACTGAGGATCGCGAGAAGGTTCGCGCAGCAAACCCTGATGCCGAGTTTTACGAATACGATGCCGACCATGGGTTCAATTGCGATGCGCGCGCGAGTTACGACCCCGCTGCAGCGACCCTGGCGCGGGAGCGAACCCTCGGCTTCTTCGCCAGGCATCTCGCTGGCGCCTGAACTTGACGCCAGCCGACGTGACCGATCGCTTTCTCATCGATCCTCGACTTGAGGCTGACACTGTTCCAGTCGCCTCACTCCCCCTTTGCGAGGTGAGACTGATGGACGATGCGCGCTTTCCATGGCTCGTTCTTGTACCGAGGCGCACGGGGCTGGTGGAGCTTTTCGACCTCGATCCGCAGGATCGTCCACAGTTGCTCTGCGAACTGGAACAGGCCACCAACGCGCTTTGCGCAGTGGTGACCTGTCACAAACTGAACGTTGCGATGCTCGGCAACAACGTCCGTCAGTTGCATATCCATGTCGTGGCCCGCAACCCCGGAGACCGCGCCTGGCCGGGACCGGTCTGGGGATCCGGAACGGCGGAATCGTACGCTGGTGATTCGGCGCAGAGGCTCTGCTTGGCATTGCGTTCGCATCTGACGAATGGTTCCGAAGCGTAGTGGCCGGGGCTGCGACGCTATACTCGATAGCCCCCCATCACCCTGCAGAACAATGACCCAGGCATTGGCCGACGAACTCGCCGAGCTATTGAGCCTCGAGCGCCTGGAAGACAATCTATTTCGCGGTCAGAGCCGCGACATCGGTACCCGGTACGTCTTCGGCGGCCAGGTGCTGGGACAGGCGCTGTCCGCCGCGCAACAAACGGTTGATCCTTCGCGGGTCGCGCACTCGCTCCATGGCTATTTCCTGCGCGCGGGGGACATCGAATCGCCAATCATCTACATGGTCGAGCGACTGCGCGACGGGCACAGTTTCTCGTCCCGGCGAGTCCTTGCAATCCAGCATGGGCAACCGATACTCAACGGCTCGATTTCGTTCCAAATCGAAGAGGCTGGCTTTGAACATCAATCGAGCATGCCCGAGGTCCCGGGACCGGATGACCTCGAGCCTCCGCAACCGATTTCCGCGGAAGAGTTGGCGCAACTTCCCGAAAAGACGCAGCGCTGGCTAACCCGACGCGGACCATTTGAATTCCGCCCCGTGTACCCGCGGGACGAACTGCGACCCAGCAAGCGCCCGCCTTTCCAGCAGATTTGGTTCCGACTCAGTGGGCATGTACCTGGCGACGCGCTACTGCAACGCGCCATGCTGGCTTACGCATCGGATTTTCACCTCATTGGCACTGCAACGCTTCCGCACGGCATTTCCTACCTGAGTCACGACGTCCAGATGGCCAGTCTCGACCATGCGCTCTGGTTCCATCGATCATTCAGGGTCGATGACTGGCTGCTCTACAGCTGTGACAGTCCGAGCGCTCAGGGAGCGCGGGGACTTGCGCGTGGCATGATCTTTTCCAAGGACGGACAATTGGTCGCCTCAACCGCCCAGGAAGGCCTGATTCGCGTTCGCCACGCCCGCTGACATGCGCCAGATCTATACTTCACCGCGGCTTGAAAACATTGATCGCATGGTTGCCCTGCTTGGCGAGCACGGCATTGAAACGCGCACCACGGATCGTCCGATCTACATGCGGTCCAGCTATAACCGCCCCAGTTTCCGGGAAACCGACCGGCAAGCGTGGCCCAAGGTCTGGGTCGCAAATGGTGCCGATGTACCCCGTGCGCGTGAACTCCTGCGCAGCATGGGAATCGACGTTGCGGGCGAGACTAAAGCAGTGCCGCAGTTGGCGTTTAGCGATCCAAGCCAGGCGCGGGAGCAACGGATGATCGGACGCGTCCGTGCTTTGCTTCTGGTTACGATCTTTGGCCTGATGCTCGTGATGGTTTTGCGAGGCCTCGGTTGGCTCTAGGGCCTGCAGCCATCGACAAGGCCCGAACTTCTTCGGAGTCAAGTTCACGCCATTCACCGCGAGCCAGCGACCCCAGCACCAACGGTCCTATCGCGATGCGCATGAGGCGAAGCACCTCGAAACCAAGCGCTGAGAGCAGCCTGCGCAAGTGCCGGTTCCGGCCTTCGACCAGCGCGCATTCCAACCAGGCAGTACGACCACCGGACTGCAACAGCGACACCGATTCGACGGCAAGGTGCTCGCCACGATCGACCACGCCGCCGCGCATGCGCGTCAGGACGGAATCGCCGGGGACGCCACGAACCTGCACGCGATAGATCTTCCGGACATGCTTCTCGGGGTCGGTAATTCCAGCCGCCCAGGCACTGTCGTTGGAAAGGAGCAACAGCCCCTCGCTCGCCTTGTCCAACCGACCGACCGGCGCCACCCAGGGCAGCCCGGCATCCTGCAACAGTGAGTACACGTTCGCTGCGCCGCGCTCCTGCTTTGTACTCGTGACCAGTCCGCGAGGCTTATGGAGCGCAAGGTAAAGCCTTGCCGGAGCAGACGACACGGCAACACCATCGATCTCGAGGCGTGTACGGACGTTGCAGGGCCGGCTTATATCCCGCACGATCGAGCCATCGACACGCACGCGACCATCGCGTACCGCGATTTCCGCTTGACTTCGTGAGCAGGCGCCGCGGCGCGAAAGCTCACGCGCGAGTCCATGTTGGACCATGTGCGAGTCAAGCCGCGGATCACCGCGCCGGGGGCCACCCGGATCCGCCGTGGCTTTGGGATTGCGCATGACGAAAGCGTAGCATCAGAACCGCGACGCCCCCACGGGCAGATGTGGTGGTGGATCCAAAAGGAAAGCCCGGCTTGCGCCGGGCTTTCGGGACTTCCGTGAAGAACCGGATTACTGCTGCATTTGATTCGGGTTTTCAACCTTGAATTCCACCCGACGATTACGCGAGCGACCCTCGGCTGTCTTGTTGCTGGCGACTGGATTGTCCTCTCCGAATCCCTTGGCACCAACAATCTGCGAGGCCGACACGCCATGCGCCAGCAGATACGACTTGACGAACTCTGCTCGCCGGTCCGACAGCTTCAGGTTGTAGGCCTGTGACCCGATCGAATCGGTGTACCCGTCAATTTGCACCTGCATGTCCGGGTAGCGCTTCAGCGTATCCGCAGCCTGATCCAGGATAGCCACCGAATCAGATGCCGGCTTCTTGAGGATGCCAGCAACGTTTGTCTGTCCTGGCCGCGGACGGTCAAACTGGAAGTTCACGCCACGCAGTTCGATCACCACCTGGTGCGCGGCCGGCTGAGGCGGCGGCGGGGGCGGCGGAGGCGGCGGGGGCGGCGGGGGCGGCGGCGGGGGCG
>JAKAEJ010000027.1 GCA_021818335.1 Pseudomonadota bacterium
CCTGCCGAGCTTCGTTGCTGTCCTCCGCCAGCTTGGAGATCAGTCCAACATGTCTTATGGGCTGGCCCAGATAGTCAACGTAGTCATAGCGCCACAGCCACTGGACACCCGTGACCTTCACCGTCAGCTGAGAACCGGCGGTGTTGTTTTCATAGACGAGAAGCCGCGATGCGGGATACGCAAGCCCAATCAGGATCAGCACTGGAATGGTGGTCCACACCACTTCAAGCAACGTGTGGTGGGTGAATCCTGTGTCCGGCTTGGCGCCCTTGGACTTCCGAAACTTGAACAACGAGTAGACCAAGACTCCATAGACCACAATCCCGATGCACACGCACACCCAGAACACGGCCATGTGGAGGTCCCAGACGTCGTGGGACAGCCCACTGTCTCCGCGAGTCAAGTTGATCTGCCAGGCGCTCGGATGCTGCGGGTTGGCCAGAGCCGGGAATGCCGGCAATACGCTGGCCATGGCCAGCAACGCTCGGACGACACGGCGGGACACCGACGGCTGGGCAGTCGGAAGGACGGGCTGGGTCATGGGTTGTATCCGGGTTGCGTGATGTGGGCCGGCTGCCGCAATCGAGCCAGACCGGCCTGGAGTTGGTTGCACAGAGCGACGCGCTCGTCTTCACCCAGGAAGGCGCCAATCTCCGTGGCCCTGCCATGTGAGACCAGCGTCAGGCGCGCGTGGGAAGGGCCAGGCTGCAGTCTCACGCGCACCCAATAGGGTTGCAGTTGCACAGCTGGCCCCTCCGGCGGAAAACGCGCCACTTCCAGCGACGCTTCACTGAGCGTAATGCGCTCGGCACGCTGGCCGGCACGCCAGACCAGCAGGAAGGCCATAAGCACGATGCCTGCGTCGAACAACGCAAAGAGCGGCGCAAACGGATTACCTGCCAGCGCGCTGAGAAGCGCGACCAGCATGACATAGGTGGCGAGTAGCCCCGCCACCCAGCGCAGCGCACGCAGGCTCAGGGCGCGATTTGGCCGCAGCCAGAGAACCTGAGTATTGCGCGTCGGCGTGGGCGTATCGATAGAGACCATCGTCGTTTGGGATAGCTTCAGGATTGAGGATAGCGCCCGCACGTCAGCAGCGGCAAGCCGCCACACCCCGAACCTCGCCTTGATCCGGATCAGATCCGCGAAACGCTGCCATGCCCCCGCGACAACCCGCCACAGGCACACCGCTCGCCACCCGGGATCACGCATCAGGTCCTAGACTATGGAGTCTTTTTCCCTAGCGTCGGCACCATGGACATCCTCACACCCGAGCTTCCCGCGATGGCGCGCTTTCCCGACTTGGGTCCAGGCTGGAGCCAAAGCGAACAAGATGCGTTGGCGGCTTGCTTGGCAATCGCGATGCCGGACAAGGACGCTGCAGCGGCCATCGGGCACGCCGCGGCACAACTTGTCAAGCATGTGCGAGTGCGTAGCGAGAATCAAAGTGCCGTCGAGAGTTTCATGCGGCAGTACGACCTGTCGAGTGAGGAAGGCGTCCTGTTGATGTGTGTCGCTGAGGCCTTACTGCGCATTCCCGATACCGTCACCGCCGACCGCCTGATCCAGGACAAGCTGGGCGATGCCGACTGGGAGAAACACCTTGGCAAGAGCGATTCGCTTTTTGTCAATGCTTCCACGTGGGGGCTGATGCTTACGGGTCGCCTCGTGCGCCTTTCGAGCAGCACGGAGGGCGATTGGCTAGGCGCGTTGAAGCGATTAGCGGGACGTAGCGGTGAACCCGTGATTCGTCTGGCGGTACGCCAGGCGATGCGCATCATGGGTCATCAGTTTGTCATGGGGCGCACAATTGCCGAAGCGCAGACGCGCGCTTCGGACAAGGACGGGCGACTCTACCGGTACTCGTATGACATGCTGGGCGAGGCAGCGCTGACCGCGCCGGATGCCACCCGCTACTTTGACGCCTACCGCCAGGCCATCTTGGCGCTGGGACAGGGCGGATCCTATGCCGACGTGCTCGAGGCGCCGTCGATCTCCGTAAAGCTCTCGGCCCTGCATCCTCGGTATGAGATTGCACAGCGTGCGCGGGTGCTTTCCGAACTGGTCCCCCGGGTCCTTGATCTTGCGCGTCTGGCCAAGGCGCAAGGGGTTGGGATGACCGTCGACGCAGAGGAAGCGGATCGCCTCGAACTCTCTCTGGAAGTGATCGGCGCGGTTTTCTCGGACGCATCGTTGAATGGATGGGAAGGTTATGGCCTCGCGATCCAGGCCTACCAGAAACGCGCCCCGCGGGTCATCGACTGGCTTGTGGAGCAAAGCCGCGCGGTTGGCCGACGCTGGTGCGTGCGCTTGGTCAAAGGGGCCTATTGGGATGCTGAAATCAAGCGCGCACAGGAACTCGGCCATGTGGGGTATCCCGTATACACGCGCAAGGTCAATACCGATGTCGCCTACTTGGCATGCGCCCACCGGATGTTCGATGCCGGCAGCCAACACATTTACCCTGCGTTCGCGACCCACAACGCGCACACCGTTGCCGCAATCCGCCACATCGCCGCAGGACGCCCCTTCGAGTTCCAGCGATTGCACGGCATGGGCGCCGATCTTTATGGTGAGATCGTGGGCGCAGACAAGTGGAACGTCCCCTGCAGGGTGTACGCCCCCGTCGGGAGCCATGAGGATTTGTTGCCTTATCTCGTGCGTCGTCTCCTCGAGAACGGCGCCAACACGAGTTTTGTCAACCGGATTTCCGACCCCAGCCTCGCACCCGATGAACTGGTTGCCGATCCATGCGCTGCCGCTGCGCACCATTCACTGAAGCAGCATCCGCGCATCCCGCTGCCAACCGACCTGTACTTGCCAATCAGGAAGAATTCCATGGGTATCAACTTCGCCTCGGATCCGGAACTGCGCGTGTTGGCCGAGCAGATCGGTGCCAATCCCGGTCCTTGGCAGGCGGCACCACTGGTTCCCGGTTCCACCGACGCCGATGCGCCGACTTACGATGTGCGCAATCCTGCCGATCGCCGCCAGATCATCGGACGATGGAAGGCCGCAGACGCGAACGTCATCGATAAGGCCCTCGCGAATGCGGTTGCGGCGCAGGTAACCTGGGACGCAATGTCAGCCGATGCGCGTGCGCAAATTCTCGAGCGCGCCGCAACCCTTCTGGAAGATCGTCGCGGCAGCTTCATTGCGATGTGCGTCCGCGAAGCTGGCAAGACACTGCCCGCGAGCGTCGCCGAAGTTCGCGAGGCCGCCGATTTTCTTCGCTACTACGCTCATGAGGTTCGCCGGCTGTGCGGCAACCCGATGCCGTTGCCAGGCCCGACTGGCGAAAGAAATGGCATGGAACTGCGTGGCCGCGGGGTATTCGTGTGCATCAGCCCATGGAACTTCCCGCTGGCCATATTTACGGGACAAATTGCGGCGGCGCTTGCCGCCGGCAACAGCGTCATTGCCAAACCAGCGGAACAAGCGACCTTGATTGGCCACGCCATGGCCAGCCTGCTCCACGAGGCGGGCGTTCCAGAATCCGTGCTGCAATTCGTGCCTGGCGACGGCTCGACGGTGGGCGCGGCGCTGACCTCCGACCCGCGCGTCGCTGGCGTGGCTTTCACGGGTGGCACTGACACTGCCTGGGCAATCAATCGTGCGCTCGCCGCGCGCAATGCACCCATTGCTACGCTGATCGCCGAAACCGGTGGCCAGAACGCGCTGATCGCTGATTCATCCGCGTTACCGGAGCAACTCGTAAAGGATGCTCTGACGTCCGCGTTTGATTCAGCCGGGCAGCGCTGTTCCGCGGCGCGAGTGCTGTTTGTGCAGGACGACATCGCTGACAAGGTCCTGAAGATGCTCGCTGGTGCCATGGCAGAGCTCAAAGTGGGCGACCCGGGCTTGTTGTCGACCGATGTAGGCCCCGTCATCGATCAGGACGCCTTGGCACTGCTCGAGAGCCACGCCGCGCGAATGGATCGTGAAGCCCGCAAGATTGCCGAGACGCCCCTACCCGCAGGATGCGCGAACGGCACCTTCTTTGGTCCTCGCGCTTACGAGATCGAGGGCATGGACGTCCTTGATCGGGAAGTATTCGGACCGGTCCTTCACGTTGTCCGGTGGCGGGCCGCAGACTTGGACAAGGTCATCAACGTTATCAACGCAACCGGCTACGGACTGACGCTTGGGATCCACAGCCGGATCGACGCCACCGTTGAGCGAATCAGTCATGCCGTGCGTGCCGGCAACTGCTATGTCAATCGCAACCAGATCGGCGCGGTGGTTGGCGTACAGCCGTTCGGCGGAGAGGGGTATTCAGGGACGGGACCCAAGGCCGGTGGGCCGCACTATCTTCTGCGCTTTATGACCGAACGCGTGATCAGCATCAATACGACCGCAGCGGGTGGCAACGCATCCCTGCTGACGCTTGGCGATTGACCACCGCGCGCGGGCTTGGCGTCATGGTCCTCAAGGATGCCGCTGACCGGCGTCCAAGCCAGCTATGGCCCTACAGCGAGACTCTCGCAGCGCGGTGCCAAGTCGATCCCCGCTCAATCCTTGCGCAAGCAACGGTGCCACGGAAACGGCTCGTGCAGCGCCCAGCGCCTTGCGTAGTCGTTCGGCTTGCGGGTAGGCATCGTTCTCGTGGCCCCCACGGCCACGCGCGTCGGCCTCACACGCCAGCACGAACAACCCGAGCCGCTCAGGTCTGCGCAAGGCATCGATCCTCTCCAGGAGATTCAGGGTAGTGCCGGCTCGAAGGCGCAGGGCACGATGCGCATCAAGGTGATAACGACAGACGACTTCGGCGAGCTCTCGATGCGAAGTACCAATCCTGAGGCGCGTGCACAATGCCCGAAGCGGGCTCAGCCCTCGCGTTTCATGCCCAACGTGGCGAGGCCAATCCGCACGCGAGGACAATGCCTTTCCGAGATCGTGCACCAGCACGGCGAAGCCAACCAGGTCGTTTCGCGGCGCGATCCGGGCCGCAACGTCGAGGGCCATTTCCACGTGCGTTCCGGTATCCCGCTCAGGATGGTGGTCAGTACGTTGCGGCACGCCATAAAGCACGTCGACTTCGGGAAGCAGACGTGCCAATGCGTCAGAGCGGCGCAGCAACCGCAACATGGCCGATGGCCGTGATTCCGCAAGCCCCTTGCGCAATTCGGTCCAGACACGCTCGGGAACCAAGTGGTCGATCTCGCCGGCGGCCACCATCTGCCTCAACAGCAGCAGTGTTTCCGGAGCAACCTGAAAACCCATCGGCTCGTAACGAGCGGCGAATCGCGCGATGCGCAGCAGTCGAACCGGATCCTCCACGAACGCGGGCGAAACGTGCCGAAGCGTCCGCTCCAAAAGATCGTGCTGGCCACCATACGGATCAATAATGCGCCCGTCGATATCCTCAGCCATGGCATTGATGGTCAGATCACGCCGCGCGAGATCCTGCTCGAGCGTCACCGATGGGTCGACGTTGACCACGAATCCGTGGTAACCATGCCCGCGCTTGCGTTCGCTGCGCGCCAGCGCGTATTCCTCGCCGGTCCTCGGGTGAAGGAAGACGGGGAAGTCCTTCCCGACCGGCTTGAAGCCGGCGTCAAGCATGGCCTGTCGCGTAGCCCCTACAACCACCCAGTCACGGTCACAACGAGGCAAGCCGAGCAAATGATCTCGCACTGCCCCACCAACCAGGTAAACCTTGAACGGCAAATGCTTCAAGTCCATGGGCCAAGGCTAGCAGGCTCACCGGCCGACGCAGGGCCGACTTTGAACGCGTCGCCAGACGACATGATTGCCGCAGCCAGCTTGGCCAACCATTCGTGATCGCGCTTCCAGTGGGGCCCGTGGTGTTGCCCTGGGGGCCGGTGATCATTTTGGCAGGTTACGGATTAGCCACGTTGATCGCGTGGTCCAATCGCCGCCGAGGCCAGGCCGATGCGGAGCCTGCGCTGTATAGCCTGCTTCTGCTCGCGCTGGCTGGTGCGCGCATGGGCTTCGTCGCTACGCATTGGCAAGAGTTCGACGGCCCCTGGGCAATGCTGGATATTCGGGATGCCGGCTTCGCCTTCTGGCCCGGGGTATCGGCAGCCCTTGCTGGCGGGCTGCTTTGGATCTGGCGTCGGCCTGCCTTGGGCCGCCCGCTGGTGACCAGCCTAGCTGGTGGGACATTGGCTGCAGCGCTACTGGCCAGCTTCGTTGCCCCGAGACAGGTGCCTCGGAAGTCCTTGCCTCACCTAACCCTGCAAACAATCGACGGCGCGACAGTCCAGCTATCCGGCATGCGGGGCAAGCCCTTGGTGATGAACCTGTGGGCGACTTGGTGCCCGCCCTGCCAACGCGAGCTACCCATGCTGGTCAAGGCCGCCACACGCACGCCGGGCATCCGCTTCATCTTGGTCGATCAAGGTCAGGATGCCCCTACGGTGCGAGCCTACCTCAACCGGAAGCGTCTCGACTCATCTCGCATCGTGTTGGATCCCGATGGCTTGCTACTGCGCGCCTATCATGCGCTAGGCCTTCCGACAACGCTCTTCGTCGACGCCCAGGGAGAGTTGAAATCCGTGCGTGTCGGTCAGCTTTCACGCGCGACCTTGGCTGAGGGGATGGCCACCATCCGCCGACGGACGCCCGCTTCGACCTCGAATGTAGGTGGCCATTGATTCAACCGAAGCCCGGAATCCAAGGACCGAGCGAGTCGATCAGGTCAATGGGCAGAGCGCTGACGGCTTCCCCAGAGCAAAACGATTGGCCTGCAAACGCGGGCTTGGGGAAGCCGCATGACATGGCCTCGTCGCGGCATGCGTGATGCAGCAATTGCCATGAGGCATGCCCTCATGTCGCGACACCAATGCACTCGGGTTCGTAGTCCCTTAGCGCACGCCGTGCATCAACTTCACGATCCATGGCGCGGCAAGCAAATAAATCAGGGCGATGCCGAGCCCACCGTACAGCAGCCACTCGAAGACATGCGCATAGGCTTGAATGCCCCCGGTCGTCGTCAGCGCCGCGATCTGGCCCGACAGGTCATAAGAGACACTGACGCCGAAGAACCAGCCTCCCATGGCCAGCGATGCCTCGTCGTGCGCGGCGAGCTTCCCTATGACGCCGTAGCCAATCGGCGACAACGCCAATTCGCCTATGGTCGAGCCCAAGTAGCATAAAAGCAGTGTCCAAGCGGCGACTTTGCCATCTGGCAACTGCAGGCGCTGGACGGCGTAGACCAGCACGCCGTAGCCCAATGCGACAAGAAGCAATCCGATGCCGAACTTGCGCGGCGTCGATGGATTGATGCCGCGCTGGTCGAGCCAAGGCCACAGGACCGCCATGAACGGCGCGAAGATCAGGATATAAAGCGGATTCACCGACTGGAACAGTAGGTAATTCCACGAAAGGCCGAGCAGGTGACCGCGCCACATGGGAGCAACGTAGTCTCGCGCAAAGAAGTTAAGCGCGCTCGCGCTCAGCAGGCTCATGGCCCAGAACAGCACCATCGCGACAAACAGGAGCAACAGCGCGATGTAGCGCTGACCCTGCACACGATCGCCACGACGCACGCTGCTTGCGAGGAAGTACAGCACCAACAGACCAATCAGCGTGTATACGACTCGGTTCATCGCCGTTGGATGTGCCAGCAGCCAGGCGCAAGGCAGCACCAACAAGAGTGTCGCCAGGGTCACGGCGGGGGTCGACCACGCGCGCTTGAAGCGGACGACGTCGCGGGCGCCTGGCAGTCGTTGATGCCTCAACTCGAAGACGAGCGCGGCGACGATTGCGCCTGCGGCCGCGGCCAGGAATCCCCACCGGAAGCCATACGTCGCACCGATCCAGGATGCACACGCGAATGGCGCGATGAAGGCCCCGAAGTTGATCGCCATGTAAAACAACGTATAGCCCGCGTCGCGCTTGGGATCCTCCTTTGCATAGTTGCGGCCGACCAGAACCGTGAGCGGGATGCCAAGGCCAATGGCCAGCACGAAGAAGGCCAGGGAAAGTGTGAAGACCTCACGGTTGGGTACCGTCATGCCCAGGAGCCCGGGAATGATCAGCCAGAGCGATAACCGTAGTGCCTGCACCTCACCTAGGACGTTGTCGGCGACCCAGCCACCCAGGATGGCTGTCGCATAGGCCAGTGCCCCGAATCCCGCGAAAAGGTAATTGGCCTGGGCCAGAGCTTCGTCATGCGGCAGGCTGGCAAAGAACGTATCGGCGGCGTAGGGCGCCAGGAACGCGCGGAACCCGTAAAAGGCAAAGTTGGTGCCAACCGTGACCGCCAGCAACATCCAGACAAGGCCGGGATGGCCCAGGAACTTACCGGAATCCGGTAGATCGTAGTCGCGCGAGTCGCCGCCTGTGTGCATGATCAGCCCTCATCCAACGGCTGATCCAAGCCAGCCAGCGCCGGACCATACCGATGCGACCCGCGTCACGGCAAGCCGCGGCGCACGATGACTTCAGGCTCGGGGCACCGCCAGCACGGGGCGCCCCAAAACGGTCCGCACTTCAAGCAGCTCCGGGAAGAAGGTCAGATCCAATGCCTGCCGCAGGAACCCCACGCCGCTCGATCCACCAGTGCCGCGGCGATAGCCAATGATCCGCTCCACGGTCTTCATGTGACGGAAGCGCCAGAGCTGGAAACTCTCTTCCACGTCGATGAGCTGCTCGCACAGGGCATATGCAGGCCAGTGCGCGCGGGTATCCTCGTAGATACGCTGAAACATCGGCACCAGCCCCTCGTGGCGCTGGTATGGCTGCGACCAGTCACGCTCGACACAGGCATCAGGCACCGCGTGGCCACGACGCGCCAAATGCCGCAGGAATTCATCATACAGACTGGGGGCCTCAAGCAAGCGACGCAGGCTCGCCTGACCCTCGGCATCGTGCGCAAAAACCGCCAGCATGTCGGCATTCTTGTTGCCCAGCAGGAATTCGATGCTGCGGTACTGGATTGACTGGAAGCCCGATGCGGGACCCAACACCCCCCGGAATTCAAGGTATTCGGTGGGGGTCAGCGTCTCCAAGACGGCCCACTGCTCGAACAACTGGCGCTGTACTTGCTTCACTCGGGCCAGGATCTTGGCACAAGGTTCCAGATCGTCCCGTTGGAGGTGGAGCAAGGCTGCTTGGAGCTCATGGATGATCAGTTTCATCCAGAGTTCGGAAACCTGATGCTGGACGATAAAGAGCATCTCGTCATGGTGCTCGGGGTTCGAACGGGGATGCTGAGCCGAAAGCAGCGTCTGCAGGTCGAGATAGCCCGCATACGTCGTCGCGCCGGCCAAATCACGCTGGATTCCCGGTTCAAGCTCACGGCGGTTCTCTTCGCGCATCAACGACTCCTTCACGTCGGGGAATTATCGTCATGCCAGCGCGATGCCCCGGGGTTGCTGCTGCACCGTGCCTTGCCGGTACCGCGTGCAGCCTGTTAATAATAGTGGGTTCAGCGGACGCGCTGGCGCGCACTGGATCGCACCCGCGCCCTTTCAACACTGGCTTACCGCCACCGGCTCCGCCGCGTCCATACCGGGAGATTCGCCCGTGTCCACTTGTGCAACTTTCCAGATCGAGCATCTGCAGTGCCTTGATGCCAACGGCAAGCTACGATCCAACGCGCCTGCATTGGCCAAGGATCTAGCGACCTTAGTCAATCTATACAAGCAGATGTTGTACGTCAGGATTTTCGATGCGAAGGCCGTCGCACTGCAGCGCACCGGCAAACTGGGTACCTACGCCTCCTGCCTCGGCCACGAGGCGGTTCATGTCGGCATCGGATCCGCGATGCGACCCGAGGATTGCTTCGCGCCGAGCTATCGCGAATACGGGGCCCAATTCTGCCGGGGCGTGCAGGCACGCGAGGTACTGATGTACTGGGGCGGCGACGAACGCGGCAATGATTATGCGGTCCCGCGCCATGACTTTGCCTGGTGTGTGCCCATCGCCACGCAATGCCTGCACGCTGCAGGTGCAGCGCTTGCCTACAAGCTTCGAGGTGAGCCGCGAGTGGCAGTGTGTTGCGTAGGCGACGGTGGTTCGTCCAAGGCGGATTTTTACGGCGCCATCAACGTGACAGGCGCCATGGCGCTGCCCTTGGTCGCGGTCATCATCAACAACCAATGGGCGATTTCGGTTCCGCGGAAGTCACAAACCGGCGCACAGACCCTTGCGCAGAAGGGCATTGCCGCCGGATTGCCGTGCCTGCAGGTCGACGGCAACGACCTGATCGCCGTGCGCACCGCGATGGATGCGGCCCTTGATCGAGCCCGGCGAGGTGAGGGAGGCACCGTGATCGAGGCGGTCACATACAGGCTCTCAGACCACACAACGGCCGATGATGCACGTCGCTATCGGGATGACGCGGAAGTCAAGGCAGCGTGGACGCTCGAGCCGATGAAGAGACTGCGCGCCTACCTCGAGGCTTGCAAGGCTTGGGATGAACGACAGGAGGACACGTGGAAGGCCGAATGCGCGAATCGGGTTGACACCGAAGTCAACGCCTATCTCGAGAGTACTGCGCAACCGGTAACCGCAATGTTCGACTACACCTATGCCGAGTTGCCGATGGATTTGGCTCGCCAGCGCGAGGCGGCACTGGCTGCAGAGCAGGGACACTGAGGAACGCCCATGGCACAGATCACATTAATCGAGGCAGTTACGCAGGCGCTCGCTTGGGAATTGGCGCACGACCCCGCGGTCGTCGTTCTCGGTGAAGATGTTGGCGTTAATGGCGGTGTATTCCGCGCGACGCAGGGCCTGCAACAGAAGTTCGGCGCCGACCGCGTAATCGATACGCCGCTGGATGAAACGACGATCGCCGGCCTCACCGTGGGCATGGCCACGCAAGGCATGAAGCCCGTCGCCGAGGCCCAGTTTGAGGGCTTCATCTACCCGATGATGGAGCACATCGCTTGCCACGCTGCACGCATGCGTACGCGAACCCGCGGCCGTCTGAACGTACCGGCGGTGTGGCGCGCCCCATGGGGTGGCGGCATCCGCGCACCCGAGCACCATTCCGAAGCCAATGAGCATCTTTTCACCAATATCCCGGGGCTCCGCGTCGTGATGCCCTCGTCGCCATCGCGCGCCTACGGCCTGCTGTTGGCGGCGATTCGTGATCCCGATCCGGTAATGTTCTTCGAACCCAAGCGAATCTACCGCCAGTACAAGGAGGAGGTGCCGGACGACGGCGAAGCGCTGCCGCTCGACGTGTGCTTCATCCTGCGCGACGGCACTGACGTGACGCTCGTGACGTGGGGCGCCCAAGTCAAAGAAACATTGGAAGCAGCCGATGCGCTCGCGAAGGAAGGTATCAGCGCGGAAGTGATCGACCTGGCCACCATCAAACCATTGGACTTTGACACGATCGCCGAATCGGTGGCCAAGACGCATCACTGCGTGATCGTGCACGAAGCGCCGCGAACTGCAGGGTTCGGTGCTGAAGTCGCCGCGCGCCTGGCTGAGCATTCGATGTATGACCTGCTAGCGCCGGTTGAGCGCGTGGCTGGCTACGACACGCACATTCCACTGTTCCGCTTGGAAATGAAGTACCTGCCAAGCGTGCAGCGAATCGTCGATGCTGCCAAACGCACGCTGGCTGCCGGCTAATTCCCTTTTCTGACGGTAATCGACCATGGCCGATAACAAGACATTCCACCTGCCCGACCTCGGTGAAGGTTTGCCCGACGCCACCATCGTTGAATGGCTGGTGAAGGAAGGCGCTACCGTGCGCCTAGACGAACCGCTTGTTTCGATGGAAACGGCCAAGGCTGTGGTGGAGGTGCCATCGCCCTACTCTGGAAGGCTGGTGAAGCAGCATGGGGCCAACGGCGACGTCATCACGACCGGCGCAGCGCTTGCCGAGTTCGAAATCGACGCCAAGCTTCCACAGCGTGCCGAAGCACAATCCACCGGACACCATCATGCATCTGCCGCTGCGAGTAACCATGGCGGTGCCGACAATGATCGCAAGGACAACGCACCCGGCGAGGGCGCTGCCGCCGGCAGCGGCGACGCCGGCACCGTAGTTGGCGCCATGCAAAGCTCGGATGCCGTGCTTACGGAACAGGCCGTCACAGTGGGTGGTGTCAGAGCCGTGCCCGCCGTGCGCGCGCTGGCCAGGAAAATGGGCGTGGACTTGGCGCGCGTCACGCCCACGGGGGCCGGTGGCGTGGTCACCATGACCGACGTCAAGCAGGCCGCGACCGCCGGCACGGCGCGTCCCCGCGCGCCGCAACCGGCTGCCCCTGCACGCACGGCGGCTGCGGCTGCAGCGCCCGCCCCGGTGGCGCGCACAGCGCTGTCCGCCAGCGGCAAGCCGGTGCGCACCAGCCCGCCCGCCGCGCAGGCCGTGTTGGGCCAGCCCGAACAGCTCAAAGGCATGCGCCGCACCATGGCGCGCGTCATGGCCGAGTCGCATGCGCAAGTGGTACCCACCAGCATCGTCGACGATGCCGACCTGCACGCCTGGGCACCCGGCAACGACATCACCGTGCGCCTGCTGCGCGCACTGGTGGTGGCCTGCAAGACGGTGCCGGCGCTCAACGCCTGGTTCGATGGCACCAACCTCACGCGGACATTGCATCCGCACGTTGACGTTGGACTTGCCGTGGATACAGAGGAAGGCCTGTTCGTGCCAGCCCTTCGCAATGCGGACCGACTGGATGCCGCCGGACTCCGCGCAGCGGTCAATCGTGCACGGGCGGAGGTGATGGACCGGTCCATCGCACCCTCTGAACTGAGCGGTTATACGATCATGCTCTCCAACTTTGGCATGTTCGCGGGGCGATACGCTTCGCCGGTCATCGTGCCTCCCTGCGTGGCAATCCTTGGTGCAGGCAAACTGCACCACGTTGCCGTTCCGGTGCTTGGAGGTTTCGAGGCACACCGCGTGATGCCTTTATCACTGACATTCGACCACCGCGCCGCCACCGGTGGCGAGGCTGCTCGGTTCCTCAAGGCGGTAATCGACGATTTGGCAGCGGCGCACTAGATGGAAAGTGCGATGCTCGTGGCGCTTGCACCGCCAGCGCCACACTGTCGTCGTTGGGAAGCGAACGTCAGTCGCGTCCCAGATGCACGGACGGTGGATACGGCTTGCGCTGGCGAACAGCCAGCGTTCGTCGATTCGATATGACCGACACCGCACACCCATAGCAGGTGGATGCTCCATCGAGTCGCTTGGGTCAGCGAGCACGAGGCGGAGTCGCCCATGTCACGACAAGGTCCTATCCGGCCGCCCCTTCAATCGCGCTCAGGCTCATTGCTGTCGCCCTGGATCCGGATAGTTCGCAGGACACGCACCCCGTGGCCTCGATGTGTATCAGGCGGGTTCGTCCGTGGACCGCATGTTGGCCCAAGGTCTCGCGATGGATCTCACGCGTCGGCGCGTTCGATACGCTGCTCAATGGCGCCAAAGACGCTTTGACCCATGGCATCGAGGATTTCAATGCGTAGAACGTCGCCGAATTGCAGAAACGGCGTCTTCGGTTGGCCGTCGCGCAGGGTTTCCACGGTCCGTTGCTCCGCCAGACACGATGCGCCCTTGCCGAGGTCCTGATTGGCGATCGTGCCGGAACCAACGAGCGTGCCTGCCATCAGCGGACGCGTCTTCGCTGCATGGGCAATCAACTCGGCGAAGCTGAATTGCATGTCGACGCCGCAATCCGCCTCACCAAGCCAACGCCCGTTGATCCAGGTTCGCATTGGCAGGTGAACCTTTGCACTGCTCCATGCGTCGCCAAGTTCGTCTGGGGTTACGAAAACCGGTGACAGTGATGAGCGCGGTTTGGACTGCAGAAAGCCGAAACCTTTGGCCAATTCGGCAGGAATGAGGTTGCGCAAACTCACATCGTTGACGAGCCCGACAAGCTGGATGTGTCCATCCGCATGCGCGGCGGACGTGCCCATCGGCACGTCATCGGTAACAACCACGACCTCCGCTTCAAGGTCGATTCCCCAGTCGCTGTTGCTGGCCAGGACCGGGTCGCGAGGCCCGTAGAAGCTTGCGCAGGTCGCCTGATACATGAGTGGATCGGTGTAAAAAGCAGGCGGCATCTCCGCGCCGCGCGCTCGACGTACTCGCTCGACGTGAGGGAGATAGGCGGATCCATCGATGAACTCATAGGCGCGTGGCAGGGGCGCGGCCAGTTGCGCGACATCAACCAGGAATTCGTCATGAACCATGCCGGCTCCGAGGCGCTCGGCCAACTCATTGAGAAGTGGCGCGCAGCGCTGCCATGCATCGAGTGCGGCCTGCAGCGTGGGCGCAATGCTTGTAGCTCGGACAGCTCTGACAAGATCTCGGGATACGACGATCAGCGTACCATCGCGACCGCCTTGCTTCAGGGTTGCCAGTTTCATTAAAGGTCCTGGTGCGACGCAGATGAAGACAAACGCCAGCGTGACGCTGACTGGAAATTCGCGAATGAACGCGGCGGCGCAGTTACCCGCGCCGTCAGCGCACCGCGGGATTGAAATGCTTCCCCAAGCCCTGCCAACAACGCCAGTAGTCGGCCTGCAACTCCGGCAGGTCGAGCGCTTGCGTGGTCACATGCAGCGGGGATCGCGTCTCAAACATGAAGGCCATGGTCCCCGTGACATGCTGGGGTTTGCTGGTATCGAGCGCGATGGCCTTGTCGTAGCTGGCGGCGTCTGGACCGTGGCCACTCATGCAGTTGTGGAGACTCGCGCCACCCGGAGCGAACCCGCCCTTGTCATCCCTACCCGCGGTCTTGGCGTCATATTCACCAGTGACCAGGCCCATGAACTCGCTGGCCACGTTGCGGTGGAACCACGGTGGACGGAAGGTATGCTCGGCCACGAGCCAGCGCGGGGGGAAGATCACGAAATCCATGTTTGCCGTACCGGGCGTGTCGCTCGGCGAAGTCAACACGGTGAAAATCGATGGATCCGGATGATCGTAGCTGATTGAGCCGATTGTATTGAATCGGCGCAGGTCGTACTTCATGGGCACGGCGTTGCCGTGCCATGCCACCACGTCCAACGGCGAATGGTCGATGCTCGCGCGCCAGAGGTGCCCTTGGAACTTCGCGACTAGTTCGAACTCGCCTTCGAGGTCCTCAAAGCACGCTTGCGGCGCCAAGAAGTCGCGCGCGTTGGCCAAGCCATTGGCGCCCAATGGTCCCAAGTCGGGCAGGCGCAACGGTGCGCCGAAGTTCTCCGCGACATAACCGCGCGCGACCGCATCCAATGGCCTGACGGCGAAGCGAAGCCCCCTGGGAATCAGGGCGATCTCCTGCGGTTCGAGGTGGAGAACGCCCAACTCCGTAGCGATATGTAGCCGGCCCTGTTGCGGGACCACCAGCAACTCGGCATCAGCATCATAGAAATAACGTCCACGCATCGGCTGGTTACAGGCATAGACATGGATGCCCACGCCCACCTGCGAAGCGGCGTCACCGCTGCCGGCTAAAGCCATCATCCCGTCTAGGAAATCCACCGGCTTTTCCGGCCACGGGAATGGATCCCATCGCAACTGGTTTGGCGTCGCCGGCTGTTCGCGGAAGCGATTGTGAAACCGATGCTCCGGCAGGAGCGCAAACGGCGCATGCATGGCACTGGGTCGGATGCGGTACATCCATGTACGCCGGTTGGCATGGCGTGGCGCGGTAAACGCGGTCACCGATAGTTGCTCGGCATACAGGCCGTATGAGACTCGCTGTGGAGAGTTCTGTCCAACCGGCAACGCACCCGGCAATGCCTCGCTCGCAAACTCGTTGCCGAAACCCTCCTGATAGCGAGGCGTTGCGCCATGCTGCGCGTTCGGGTTGGGTTGTGCATTCATCATCGCGAGACCTCAAGCCAGCAATTGCTGCTCAGGCGCACTCAGAGCACGCCACGCCGCATCTGATCACGTTCGATCGATTCGAAGAGCGCCTGGAAGTTTCCCTCACCAAAACCCTGATTGCCCTTGCGCTGGATGATTTCGAAGAATATGGGACCGACACAATTCTGCGTGAAGATCTGAAGAAGCAATTGCTTCTTCGTCTCAGCGTCGGCATCGATGAGAATCCTGTTGGCGGCCATGCGGGTCACGTCCTCACCATGGCCGGGAATGCGGCGATCAATGACGTCGTAGTACGTCTCGGGCGTGTCAAGAAACTTAACACCGGCGGTACGCATGGCTTCAACTGTTGCGTAAATGTCTTCGGTAAAGCACGCGATGTGCTGGATGCCCTCGCCTCTGTACTCCTCGAGGTATTCGTTGATCTGGCTCTTCGGGTCGGACGACTCGTTAAGCGGGATCCGAACCATGCCATCGGGAGCGGTCATTGCCTTGGAAACCAAGCCAGTCTTCGCGCCCTTGATGTCGAAATAGCGGATCTCGCGGAAGTTGAACAAATTCTCGTAGTAGCTCGCCCAGTGCTCCATGTTGCCGAAGTGCAGATTGTGGGTCAGGTGATCAATGAAGGTCAGGCCAAACCCGACGGGTTGCCTGTTGACCCCGGGCAGATAGTCGAAATCGGCGTCGTATGCAGTTCCCTTGTCGCCGTACTTATCGATCAAGTACAGCATGCAACCTCCGATTCCCTTGATCACCGGCGCATCGACCGCCTTACTGGATTCGAGTGCGCCGACGGGCTCCGCTCCGCGTGCGAGCGCCTCGGTGCGGACCCACTCCGCAGGCTTGGCGAAACGGATGGCAAATCCTGCGGCACAGGGACCGTGCCGACAGCTGAATTCCGTTGCGAACGACCCGGGTTCCTCGTTGACCAGAAAGTTGCAGGCGCCCTGGCGATAAAGAGTGACTTGCTTGCTCCTGTGGCGGGCTACAGGGGTGAATCCCAATTTGGGAAACAACTCGTGGAGAAGCCTCGGGTCAGGTGCCGCGAATTCGACAAACTCAAAGCCGTTTACGCCCATGGGATTCTCGAACTTCACCGGCTGCATGCCGATAGCGGGTTGTGCACTCATGCCTCGCTTCCTCCCATACGCGGCCCTTGCGCCGCAAACACGTCAATTATAGTTTCATCTGAAACCACTAGAAGGCGCAGCGCAGCAATGCCAAGGCACGCCCCACTGGAGCTAGAGCGCTTCCTGCCCTATCGGCTCTCCATCGCGAGCAACAAGATTAGCCAGGCCATCGCGCGCGAATACCAGGAGCGCTATGGTCTCGGCGTCACTGAATGGCGCGTTATCGCCATCCTTGCCCGCTTCGACGGCAATGGTCTTTCGGGGCGGGCTGTCGCCGAACGCGCAGCCATGGACAAAGTTGCAGTCAGTCGCGCGCTGGCGAGACTCGTCGCAGCAGGTCGCGTGCAACGGGCCGTCCACCATGCCGACAAGCGATGTTCGGTGCTGAGGCTTACTGCTGCCGGCTGGGCCATCCACGATGCGGTGGCACCAAGGGCTCGCCGGCTTGAAAAGGCGCTGCTTGCGGGCCTCGATGCGCGCGAGCGGGCATGTCTTGGACATATTCTCGACAAACTGATAGCAGCCGTGCCGGCCGCCCCTGCCGGTGACTAATTCTTTGCACACTGCTGACAGGCGGCTGGCGCAATGCGACGATGGCGCACCTTGCAACAACGGTCCTCCAGCATGCAGCCCGCTGAGAACGCGCCAACGATACCGCGCGCAGTCTGGATACGTGCACTGCGGTGGCTCTTGCCGCTGGCCCTGCTCGTTTTCACCTTCGTGCTGGCCGGTCGCGAACTTACGACGTTCGATTTGCGGAGTCTTCAACGCACGCTGATCGCGATGCCAACGCCCGGCGCCATCGGCGTGGCTGTCTTCGCTTTGGCTTCAGTTGCATACACCGGCTTGATCGATCTGGCGATCGCGCGCTGGCTCAAATTTCCTATCGGCACGTTGCCGCTGCTGCGGCTGTCTTTCGTGGCAAATTCGCTCGCCAACACCCTCAATCTCTCCGGAGCAGTCGGCTCGGGGGTGCGCTTACTCGGCTTGAAGGGCCATGGGATCAGCCTGCGCAGTGGCGCGGCCCTGGTTGGCCTCCAGATCCTGTCTCTGCCCCTGGGCCTTTCCGTGCTGATCATCGGCGCGCTGGCCAGCGGCCACCTTCCCGCCATGCCGAGCCACGCGAGCCGTGTACTAGCGCTAATCGTGCTTGGCGCTTCTGCTCTTTATCTCCCCGTTTACTTCGTACTCACTGGACGCCGCGGACTCATGGGGTGGTTGCCCGAAGATCAGGGCGTTCCACCGCTTGGGCTGCGCGCAAAGCTTGCGGCGCTTTCGCTGATCGACTGGGTGCTGGCCGCGGCCACGCTATGGCTGTGCTTGGCCTTGGCAGGCGCCCATATCGGGCCTTTCGCGCTACTGGCCGCCTTTGGCGCAGCCGCGACCTTGGGTCTTGTAAGCATGATCCCCGGCGGACTCGGCGTATTCGATGGCCTTCTGCTGCTTGCGCTTACCAGCGCCGGCATCCCGGTGGGCACCGCGGCAGCGGGATTGTTCCTCTTCCGCGTGGTCTATTACCTGCTGCCCATGCTCTTGGCGCTTTGGCTCGGCGCGGGCATGCTCGCCCAACGCATGCCCGCGCTCACGCGTCTTCGTGAGCGGATGACGGCACATCCATTGATTGAACTGTTGGTCGTACCGGCAGGATACCTGGCCAATTTCGGCATCCGCATGCTGGCTCTTCTGACCTTCGGTGCCGGCGTGCTCTTGTTGATCGCTGCTGCCCTGCCAAGTCTTCATCAGCGCATCGTGCATGCGGGCTTGGACACGATGCCGGTGGTTCTGGAGGGATCGCATTGGCTCAGCGTCGTGATCGGAGTTCTGCTGCTCGGACTCGCGCGCGGGATTGACGGTCGCCTTCGCCTTGCTTACCGCGCCGTCCAGTGGCTGCTGTGGCTTGCGGCCATCCTGGTACTGCTGAAGGGCCTCCATTGGGGCCAGGCGCTGTTTCTGCTGGCTGTATCGCTACTTCTGCGCATCCGCCGAGCTGATTTCAGTCGACGCGCAGTGCGCATGGCCTCTGGTGTCAACCTCGGCTGGCTTCTGGGGCTCTTGTTCGTCGTCGCCGTGTTCTTTGCCGTCGGCCTGGCGGAGATCTTTCAGGTCGATAGCTTTGATCTGCTGGCCACTGGGCCTCACGCGCACGCCTCTCGCCTGGGCCGGGGATTGGGCGCGGCACTCCTTGGACTTTCGCTCTACCTTGTTTGGCAGGCATTCGCCGTCCGCAAGCCAAAGCTACCACTGCCTGACGCAGGAGAAATCGATCGCATGCAGGCTTTGTATGCGAAACACGGTGGAGGAGCTTTCGCCCACCTCGGATTCATGGGCGACAAACATCTGTTCTGGGGTGACGGCCACCGTACGCTTGTCACCTATGGACTCATCCGGGACCGTCTAATCGCGCTGGGCGCCCCCAGCGGCGATCCCGCGGCGCAGGCGCGCTGCATTCTTGACTTCCGTCGCTACGCGGATAGCCTGGGATGCGTCCCCGTTTTCTACGAAGTGCTGGAGCTCGATCTTGCTCGGTTTCACGATCTCGGCTTCGACCTTTTCAAATTGGGCGAACTGGCGCTGATTCCACTCGCCGATTTCTCAATGACCGGTAAGCGATGGGAAGATTTGCGCCAAGCCATCAATCGTGCCCCGCGAGAGAAGCTTCGCTGCGAGATCGTGAACGCACCTTACGACAGCACGCTGCTGGCAAGCCTGCAAGCCGTTTCAGACGCTTGGCTAGCAGACAAGGGCGCGGCAGAAAAGGGCTTTTCGCTGGGCCGATTCGATCCAACCTACCTCGCACGTGGCCCGCTGGTGCTGGTACGCCAAGAAGACGAGTTGGTCGCATTCGCCAGTCTTATGCCTGGATACGGTGCAAAGGGCATTGCCGGCATCGACCTGATGCGGCATATCCCCGATGCACCTCGAGGCACGATGGACCTCGTGTTCGCATACGCCCTGCAATGGGCCAAGAGCCACGATTATGCCGCTTTCAGCCTTGGCATGGCTCCGCTCTCCAATGTCGGCACAACGCCTTATGCGCGCATCAACGAACGTCTTGCCGCCTTGGCATTCCGGCATGGCAACCGCTTTTACAACTATCAAGGGGTGCGACGCTACAAGGAGAAGTTCCGACCGGAATGGGTTGGCGCCTATCTCGCTTATCCGCGTGGTCTTTGGGTGCCGGCCCTGCTCACCGACATCGCCGCACTCGTGGCTGGAGGCTACCGTCGCTTGGTCCTGCCCTCCTGAGGGACTCGGTGCATACCAATGCGCGTGTTACGCGGCGATAGATGCTGTAGCGGCTTGATCCGATCGAGAGCTTGCACTCGGGATCGCTGAAGCCAGAGCACCAATCCAAGTTCCACCCGGTCCGCGATGATCAATTGGTGGCCGCGCATTCCAAAATCGCGCCGGCGAATGTAACCTCGAGCCAGCACCCGGCAAGCTGCATCTGGCACGCGCAGTCCAGCAGCATTCGGGTATGCATCTCGGGCCCCTGGATGCACTGCGAGATGGGTGTCAATGTCAATGGGCGCACTCGCAAGTCGAGATTCAGTGGACGCGGCCCGTGACACGATGACTGCATGACGCACTCCGCTCAGAACCAAATGCTGCAGATTCGCGCATGGTTGCGGAAGAACCTGAAATGCCACCTTGTGGGTGATTCCCCTGAGCGTGACATACCCGTCAACGGGACCCCCCGTGACAATCGTTGCCAGATTAAAAGGGGCTGATCGAAAATCGATGTTCGGAAATTTCGCGCTGTCGAAGAATTCAGGCCCGCTGGCAAAGCGCTCCACGTTGCGATTTCGCATGTGGAGCGCGCGCGCGTCGACCTGAAGGTCCACTAGAACCCGGTGAACGCCCAGTAAGCGGACTCGACCCCTCACCTTGTCCAGGATCCCAACGACCTTACCGAACCACAATACCCGCACGCTGAACTCGGCATGGGAAATTGCGGAGTCAACGACAAGCGGCGAGGCCCGCACAATGGGCATCGCCAGCGCGAGTGCAAAAAAAGGCAGCTTCCGGAAACGATGCCGTCGAGCGCGCTCGAAAAGCATGTCAGGGCTGCCAGCTATCGATCAATGCGTGGTGACTGTCGTCTCCAATTTCGGCACATATCCGCAATAGTCCGCATGTCGGCAACGCACGCGGCGTTGTCTCTTGGCAAAGCCAATGCGCAAGCTGTTCAAGGCCTGGGTTGTGGCCAATCAGCAAGACATGCGCCGCACTGCCACCTGCGTCCAGAAGTTCTCGCAAGGCATCCAGGTCAGCCAGGTATAGCGACGGAGGCAACTGCGCGGCAGTCGTCCAATTCGGCAACGCAATGGCCAACGTGCTTCGTGTACGCACGGCCGGCGAGCATAAGACACGATCGAACTGGATCGACTTAGCACGGAGCCAGTCACCCAGTCGCCGCGCATCAGCTTCGCCACGGCTACTCAACACGCGATCGAAGTCGTTCTGTCGCCCGCGTGGTGGCTTGGCCTCGGCATGTCGCAACAGGGTGAAACTGCCTGGAACCCCATGCACACGCGCACCGGACACGCCCATCTCATCCTCACGCGTGACGCTTGATCCAGCGCAGCAGGGGCACCCAATCCTGTTGATGGGTCCGCACCTGCTCGGAGTTGAAGTCAAACAGGCTCTTCCCGAGGCCGGCCAGCAGGACGTAGGCCTGACTGTCACGCAGCTCGCCCGCTACGGGCAAGCCGAAGCCATGCATGGCGGCCAGCGCTTGCTGGCTGGCGTTTGTCCATGGCTTGAGCCGATTTGCCACCAGCGCGACCGGGATTTTCCCGCGCTTGACGCGCGGATGCATCAACAGCTCGTCGAGGAAACCCTTGGTCGCGTCGATGTCAATCGGCGACGGCAACAGTGGCACGAGCACCACGTCCGAGGCCTCCAGCCAGGGTTCGACTTGCCGCAATGTCGCGCCCGCCGGCGAGTCGATCAACAAGCGTTCGGTATCGGCGGGGACCCGAGCCAGTGAGCTGTGGCGCACGCCCTCCAGCCCCAACACGCCACGAAGCCCCTCCGGACGATTCACGCACCAGCGCAAACTGGAACCCTGTGGATCCATGTCGACCACTGCAGTTCGCTTGCCACCCTGCGCGTAGGCAGCGGCGAGGTTGGTTACTACCGTGGTCTTACCGACGCCACCTTTGCGATTAGTCACCAGGATCCTGCGCATGGCACCTCCTCGGCACACGGCTCGGTAGCATTGCAGGCGGTAGCCTAGCAAGTGCGCGCCCCTGCTACACGGTGCTCTGCGGCATGCTCCCGCGCGATGGGCCTGCCGGATCGCCCCGTTAGATGCGCCAGCCATAACGGCTGCCATCGCGCAGGTACGCCCGAGAATCCCGGGGATCATCGTCCATTACCCCCGGGACCACGTGACTGCCGTTCGTTTGTCTGCGAAGGGCCGCCGTCACCGCTTCTGCTCCGTGCATTCATGGGGCTCGGCTGCGACGTGATGCTCAAAATAATCGGCAATGAGATGGAAGACGTGCTTTCGCTGTGCAGGCGAGGAAAGGCCATGCTTCGCTCCGGGATAAAGCATCATGCGGAACTGGGTGCCTTGGATCTGGAGCGCATTGATCAGCTCGATCGAGTTTTGCAACAGGACATTGTCATCAGCCATGCCGTGTACCAGGTATAGCTTGTTGCTGGGCAAGCTTTTCAACCATGGAAACACGCTGCTCAGGCGATACCCTTCCGGATTCTCCGCAGGCGTGGCCAGATATCGTTCCGTGTAGGCCGTGTCGTAGAGCTTCCAATTGGTCACTGGCGCGACCGCGACGCTCCCGGCCAATTGGGACGGGTCATGGCTCAAGAGCATGACGGCCATGTATCCGCCATAGCTCCAGCCAAAGGCGCCGATATGCGCGGCATCCACCCATGGTTGGGCGCGCAGCCAATCGAGGCCTGCCATCTGATCCTGCACTTCGACATCCCCGAACTGGTGGTAGATGGGATCAACGAATGCCCGCCCGCGACGCGCCATGCCGCGGTTATCCAGCGTGAAGACGACGAATCCCTGCTGTGCCATGTATTCGTTGAATAGATCAGGCCATGCATCGACAACCATCTGCGCACGCGGCCCACCGTAGAACGTATCAAATACCGGATAGCGCTTGCGTGGATCGAAATCCAACGGCTTGTAGAGCCGGTAATAGAGCATCTGACCGTCCGCAGCCTTGATCGTCCCGAACTCGGGCTTGACGTGGGCATCCAGGTAAGGCCCATAGGGATGCTGCGCATTCAGTTGGTTATCCTCAATCCACGCCAGCCGAACTCCGTCGGCCGCATGCACGCTAACCTGGGGCGGCTGTTCGGGGCTGGAAAAGGTGTCCACATAGAAGCGCCCGTCGGGCGAAAATACGGCAGTGTGAGTGCCGGAGCGCCGACTTATGCGTAGGGGGTGATCAGCGTCGCTCCCGTCAAGCTTGAGCGCGTAGATCTGGCGATCCGGCACGAAATCACGATTGGACGCGATGTAAACCAAGCCCTTCGTCTCGTTCACGCCCAGCACGCCGTCAATATGCCAGGCGCCACGACTGATTGGATGCAGAAGTTGGCCATCGGCACTATAGAGATAGAGCATGTGCCAGCCGCTGCGCTGCGAGCCCCAGATGAACTCGCTGCCTCCGCGCAAAAAGCGCAGATCATCGTTGACATCGACCCAGTACGGGGAGGTTTCGGTCACTAGGGTTCGCTGCTCGAGCGTCGCTGCATCGACTCGCCTCAGCTCAAGCTTCTTCTGGTCGCGCGCGAGCCACTGGTAGGTCAAGGCCTTGCCGTCGGGAAGCCAATTCACCCTCGCGAGATAGCCATCCTCCCCAGGCGTGTTGATGAAACGCGGCGCGCCCCCGTCGGGACTGATCAACCCCAACTGCCAGATGACGTTGGCATCGCCCGCAAATGGATAACGTTGCTTGACGACCTCGGTGTGGTCTGCATAGATGTCAAAGCGTTCTGCAACTGGTACCGTCGCGTCGTTGTATCGTTCAAACGCGATGGCTGAGTCGTCAGGCGCCCACCAGTAACCCGTGTGGCGATCCAGCTCTTCTTGTGCAACGAATTCGGCCTCGCCATCATGAATGGTGCCGTCATCGTTGGTCAGCTCGCGGAGCTTGCGATCGTGCAAGTCGTAGACCCACAAGTTCTGGTCCCGGATGAATGAGACATAGCGGCCGCGTGGCGAAATCTTAGGATCCACAGCGAACCCGCTGCCGGTCGGAAGCCGTTCGATCGCGGTTGCCGCTGGCAAATCAAACCGGTACAGGTACAACTTGCCGTTAAGCGGGAATAGAAGCGCCTTGCTGTTCGGCGCCCAGTGATAGTCGAGGATCCCCGAATACATCGCGGTCCGCTCGCGCTCGCGTCGCTCACGCTCTGCAGCGTCGATGCGTTCTCCCTGCGGCTCGAGCTGTCTTGCCGCCACAAGCAATTTGGTCTTGCCGTCTGCCAGATCGTAGGCCCAAAGGTCCATCCGATACTGATCATCGGCGCTACCGCGAAGAAAGGTCACATAGGCCCCATCCGGCGCAATCTTCAGGCCCATGACCGTGGGACCCGACAAGGCGGGATCGTCATAGAGTCGGTCGATCGTAAGCTTCTTGGCCATGGCAGGAGCGGCAATCGCGATCATCGCAGCGAGGAGGACGAAGGGTTGGAAGCGCATGGCCGGGGACCACGGCAGTGGGCGGGATGGCTGATTAGACCCGCATAATCCAGATCGCGCCAGCCGGGTGACTGATGGAGGAACCTAACCTGACCCAGCGTGGTCTGGGGGGCGGGCACGCTTAGCACGCTTGCCAGTGCCAGCCACCCCCACCTACCCTGAACGGATTGCATTGCCGGTCATGCTCATGAGCACTTCCTATCCCCGCGCACGCGTCCTTCTCATTTCGCTGACCTTGCTGCTGGTAGCGGCATGCTCCAGGCATCGGGATGAAGTGACGCCGGGAGGCGCCACGCCGCAAGCGGCTGTTGCCGATGGCTACCGCCTGCTCCGGAAGAATGATATCGATGGGCTCTACCGTCATGCGCTACCACCAGCGGACTATGCCGCCATGCGCGCCCAATGGGGCGAGGGACGTGATCTCGACGCCTACACTCCCGCGCAACGGGCCCAATTCGATCAAATGATGGCCGCGCTGACCGCTCCGGGCGCGCAACAGGTCCTTTGGCTCAAGGTCAAGCCCAAATTGGCAACACTGCAGCAGCAATATCGGCAGCAGATGCCAGCCCTTGTCGGCATGCTCCGCACGATGGCCGACACCGGCATCGAACGGTCACCCCACCTGTCCGCCGGCGAAAAAGTGCAGGCGCTGAAGACAATAGCGGTCCTCGGCGCGTGGGCAGAGAGGACCAATTGGTTCGAGCCGAATCGTGTCTACGAACTACTCGGCTTAATGACCGGGACTGCCCAGAAGATGAGCTTCCGAACGCTCAATCAGGCACTGTCGATGCCATATAGCGAGAGCGTACGCAATATCGATGCCGCGTGGGCCGGCTTCAAGCAGGCGCTCGCGATTTACGGCTTCTCCATCGATGCAGTGCTGCAATCCGCGCACATTCAGGTCCTTTCGAATGACGGTAGCGTGGCAGTCGTGCGAACGACATTTGACGTACTCGGCACATCGGTCATCCGCGACAATACGCTGATCAGGCAGCATGGGCGTTGGTATGATCGAGCCACGCTACTGCACTGGCAACGTGTCTTGGCGACCCCGGCAGGCGCGTCTTCCGCCATGAAGCCATCTGGTGCGGCATCCGCGAAAGGCGCTCCCCTGCAGTCGGCCGGCCGCGCCCCTCACGCACCGCCGGCAAGCGCAGCCACAGGTGGAAAGCTGCAGCAAGTCCCATGAATAGCACGCCGACCACCTCACGGAGTCCTTGGGTCCTTGGCATCTTAGGCGCGCTCTTGCGACCCTGGATACGGATCAAGCGCGACCCCGCTGAGCCAGCGCAATTGCTGAACCCCGAGCAGCCTGTTCTTTATGTCATCGAGCGGCATGGCATATCCGACGTTCTAATCCTCGAGCAGGCGTGTCAGGAAGCCGGACTTCCCTCTCCGCTGCGCGCCGGTCGACGCCTTGCTGCCCGCCGCCGCCGCGCACTGCTCATGCTTCAATCGCAGCGGGGTTTGTTCGGCCCGCGCCGCCGTCACGCGGCACGTGATGGCCTTCTTGCCCAATTGCGCGCGCTGCAAGCGCAGCAAGAACGCGATGTTCAGCTCGTACCCGTGGCCATCTACGTGGGCCGCGCGCCTAGCCGCGACAGCGGTTGGTTCCGCGTGCTGTTCAGCGAAAACTGGGTGGTGGTGGGCCGTTTTCGACGCCTACTGGCGTTACTGCTGAACGGCCGTGACACCATCGTCCACTTCTCGCCGCCGGAGTCACTGCGCAAGTTGATGCAGGAGCCGGGCGCGGGTGCACCACCTCGGCTGGCGTTGAAGACAACTCGCGTACTGCGAGCACATTTCCGCCGCGTTCGGTCTGCCGTGATCGGCCCCGACCTCTCGCACCGGCGGACGCTCGTAGGCGCACTTCTGTCCAGTGAACCCGTTCGATCGGCGATCGTCCAGAACGCGCTGAAGGAGAAGACAAGCCGAGCTTCGGCGTGGCGGCGCGCCCGTGGCTATGCGATGGAGATCGCTGCCGATTATTCGCACCCGGTGGTGCGGTCGGCGTCCTTCATACTTTCGGGCTTCTGGAACAAGTTGTTTGATGGCATATCCATGCACCACTGCGAATCGCTTCGATCCGTCGCGCCGGGTCATGAAGTGGTCTATGTGCCATGCCACCGTAGCCATGCGGACTACCTGCTGCTCAGTTATCAGTTGTATCAGAACGGCTTGGTGCCGCCACATATCGCGGCAGGCGTCAACTTGAACCTCCCCCTCGTGGGCCCGCTCCTACGCCGTGGCGGTGCCTTTTTCCTGCGTCGCAGCTTTAAAGCCAATGCGCTCTATTCCTCAGTTTTCGCGGCTTATGTCGATCAGCTACTCCAACGTGGCGTCTCGATTGAATACTTCATCGAAGGCGGTCGTTCACGAACGGGCCGACTGCTACCTCCCCGCGCAGGCATGCTTGCGATAACGGTTCGGTCATTCCTTCGCTCGCCGCGCCGACCGCTGCTGTTCCAGCCGGTTTACATTGGATACGAGAAGTTGATGGAGGGCGACAGCTATATCGGTGAACTGAGCGGCAAGCCCAAAAAGAAGGAGTCGCTCCTTGGGTTGGTTCGCGCTTTTGGTGTTCTCCGACAACGATACGGTCGAGTGACTCTCAATTTCGGAGAGCCGATCCACCTCGAGAGCCTTTTAGAGGAGCATGCTCCCGACTGGCGCACTAGTCGTGGTGACGATGACGATCGGCCGGCTTGGTTTCCCGGAATGATCGATGCGTTGGCCCATCGAATTCACGTCGAAATCAATCGCGCGGCACACGTGAATCCCATCAATCTGCTGGCGCTATGCCTGCTCGCCTCTCCTAAGCACGCGCTCGACGAACAGGATCTTCGCAACCAGCTTGCCCTCTACAAGACGCTCTTGTCCGAACTCCCCTATTCAGATCGCGTCACGTTGACCCCAGCATCGCCAGACGAAATCATCGCGTATGGGGAACGCATGGCTTGGATCCGGCGAATTCGGCATCCACTCGGAGACGTGTTGGTAACCGATGGCGACACGGCCGTGTTGCTTAGCTATTTCCGAAACAACGTCCTCCACTTATTCGCGCCTGCAGCTTGGGTCGCAGCTTGCTTCCTGAATAATCGGCGCATGGCGCGCACGTCCATACTTCGCCTGGGTCGCGTGGTCTACCCGTTCATCCGTAGCGAACTGTTCCTTTGTTGGGGCGGTGAAGCCTTTGCACAGCGGGTCACGGAAACTGTGGACCTTTTCGTACGCTTGGGATTGCTGCAAGTCGTCGGCGATGCACGAGTCCTCGAACGGGGCCCCGGGCAAGACGACGGCGCATACCAGTTGCGGGTGCTCGCGCACAGCTTGTTGCAAACATTCGAACGCTACTACATTGCCATTGCGACGCTGGTGAAGGCAGGGCCCGGTAGCTTCACCGCCGCAGAGCTGGAGCAGACCTGTGTACTGACGGCACAGCGACTTTCACTGCTGCAACAACTCACTGCACCTGAATTTTTCGACAAGGCATTGTTCCGAGGCTTTATCCAGCAATTACGGGCACAGGGCGTTGTACGCGGCAATAGCGAGAACAAACTCGAGTTTGATGCAGGCCTAGCTGCTGTCGTGCGGGATGCCCGCCTGATCCTTTCTCGCGGCGTTCGCGAGACCGTGCTCAAGATAGCGCCCGGAAGTGAGCCCGCCGCTTCAACTGCTGACAGCGACTGAATTTCTAGAACCAGCCAGCAGCTACCAATTGCAAGGCAAAAAGCGCCATGTGCGCGCCATGTACGCGGGATACGCTGGCCAGCGCGCAGACAACATGCGTTCCTCCAAGGCCGCCTTCCGATCAAGCACGATGACAAGCGCCACGAGAACGAGCCCGCGGCCAACACCGTCAGCCATCAGCAGGCAAGCCGTAGCCACGATCAGCACGGCGGCATACATCGGATGCCTAATCCATCGATAGGGCCCATCCATAATCAGATGCCCGCGTCGATGCGGCTGCGGCGATACGCGGAAGTCGCCTGGGCGATTGTGACGAAGCGTCCACGAACCCAACGCCGTCGCGACGATTAGGAGGATCACGCCGAGGGGATTCCAATGCCACCGCCAAGGAGGGAGCAGGATCAACGCGATGAGCAGCCCGAACTGGGCAGCTACGTAGGACCACGCGGGGAACGAGGCGTGCGCACTGGATTCGGCCATGATCTCATCCTTCCCTTGTTGCCATCCTGTGACTACTTGGTGGGCCCAGGAACCGCTCGAGCGCACGAGTCCGGCTTGGCCTTAAATGCCAGAGCGCCATCATCCAATGCTCGGTCCATGGAACGTCGGATGCAACTCCAGGCCCACCACTGCGCGACTCGGCAGTCGCGACAGGTGCGGGCGCCCCTTCACGGGTTGGCCCCGGTACCAGCGTCCACACCGGGCCGCAGCGATCACCCTAGCTGGTCGCCTCTGAAGATTTCGATTTCAGCGTGTCTTGAGTTGCGGCCGCGACGGGCTTACCGCGGCGATCGCCCACAGGCTTGCCAGCACGAAGGCACAAAAAGCCGCGATCCAGCGCAGCAACCAGCGCAGGTTGTAGCCACTGGCGCACAGGACGGCATGCATGGCGTCGCCGAGCGGGCCCT
>JAKAEJ010000028.1 GCA_021818335.1 Pseudomonadota bacterium
CCGGTCGCGGACGCCGCGCCCTGGTCGCCGGTCGCGGACGCCGCGCCCTGGTCGCCGGTCGCGGACGCCGCGCCCTGGTCGCCGGTCGCGGACGCCGCGCCCTGGTCGCCGGTCGCGGACGCCGCGCCCTGGTCGCCGGTCGCGGACGCCGCGCCCTGGTAGCCGGTCGCGGACGCGTGGCCGCGCTCTTCATCGCTGAATGCGGGAGTCGTCTTGTCGACCGGCTTGGCGCGGGCGAACGTGTACTCGACTGCGGCCTTGATCAGCACGCCGAGCGAGATCTCGGCCTTGATCGTGATGCGCGAGCTCGCCACCTTGCTGTCGTCGCCCTTGCGGGCCAACTGGCCCGACTGCTCGACGATGGCGAAGCGGCTGCCGCCCGGCGCGTAGTAGCGCAGCACGTCGAGCGGGTACTCGCAGGCGTGGAAGCCCGAGCTGCACGCGGCAACTTCCCCGTCGTGCGTGTAGGTCTGGCCGACCGCGTACTGGAAGTCGCGGCACTGCAGGGCGCTGTCGAAGCCCTTGAAGCTGGTGATGGTCTCGTCCACGGAGTTCTCCGGTTGTGCTCAGTTAAGGTGCGTCACGCTTCGGCGAAGAAAGCGCGGTACTCGTCGAGCAGTTGCTCGTTTTCGATATCGGTCACGGCGGTCTCCTCAGAAGCGGTAGGTGAGCATCGCGACGGTCTGGGCGTGCCAGAGCGGCGGCCAGGGATCGTTGGTGGCAGCCATGGGGCAGCCGGCGCCGTCCCAGTAGCGACGCACCGAGAGCGCCCAGCGGCCGTGGGCAACACGCACGCCGGCGACAGCGCCGATGTGCCAGCCGCTGCATGTCCGCGCAATGCCGCCCGGCGCTGCGGACCAGTAATCGGGGTTGCAACCGCCGCTGTACGGGCTTGTCCAGCCCGTCACGGCGGTGTAGTTGGCCGAAGCGATGCCGAAGCGCGAGTGATAGATGAACGGGCCGGCCTCGACGCCGATCTGCCACGCGCCGCGGGTGTGCGCTTCGAGCGTTGCAGCTACGCCGTAGACGTGTCCGCTGCCGACCAGGTGCGCGAGCCGGTCGCAGGTCGCAAGGCAGCGGCGCTGGGTGAGGGAATAGTTGCTGTCCGCGACGGTGTCCCACGAATCCACGCCGACGGTGCCGAGATCGACAGCATCGAGGTGCCATGCGAAATGCGCCGAGACGTCACCGGTCAGGCCGAGCAGAAACGCGCGACTGCGCAGCTGCAGGGCATGCGGATTGCCGAGCTGGTACCACGTGCCATCGCCGTTGGTCTGCGCCTGCGCGGTGCCGGCGCCAACCTCGACCTGCGCACCGTGCGCGCGCGTGCAGCACACCAGAGCGCCTGACAGCACGGCGGCGTAGCCGAGCCAGAACAAACCCGCAGCGGTCGGCTTCATAGCGCCACCTCGCCCGGCGTTTCAGTGAAGAAAGCTCGGTACTCGTCGAGCAGTTGCTCGTTTTCGGGGTTGGTCCCGTCGATCGCCTCGAACAGGTCCTTGGCGCGTTCCAGCAGGTCCCGCATGCGGCAGTGCTCGTCCACGAGACGCTGAAGGTCGGTGCCCAGCACGATGTCTTCGGACGCGCAGACGTGCAGTAGCTCGTCCAGGTCCTCGGACTGGCCGCCTTCGAAACCCCGGTCGTTGAGCACCCCAAGGAACTTCGCGCCCTCCGCGAGATCGTCGGAATCGATGCGCCGGGCCGCACCGAGCAGATCGCCGAGGGCATCGACGTTCTCTGCCGAGATGCCGGCGTCGTTGATCGCATCGAGCAGAGGCGCGGCGGTGTCGATCTCGTCGGCGCTCCCGCGCAGGCGCCGCTGCAGCTCGCGTTCGAGTTCGGTGACGGGCGGCTCTAGCAGCAGGTGCTCGAGTGGGGTGTGCCTGGTGATGAAGCGGTCGCTGAGCATGTCAGCCCCCGGCGAGCAGGAGAGCCAGCCCCGCTCCGACGGCCGCCCCGACCAGGGCAACGAAGATGATGGCGAGGAGGGGAGTGCTGGAGGCCTCGGGCGCGCAACGGCAAGTGCGCCTCTGGTCACAATTCCCGGAATTGCCGAGGGGGGCGTGCAGCCGACTCTCGGCTGCAGTTCTCAGCCCGGCGTGGGCGTCGAATTCAGATCGCATCGTCGTTCTCCTGTCGTTGTCGGGGTGCTCAGCGGAGCACGTACAACCACAGGTTACAGCCGCAATTTCAGAATTGCAAGCGCAAGTTGTAATTCCGGCAAAAATAAAGCCGCTCGAAAGCGGCTGTTGCGATCGGCCCTTGAAGAGTTCAGGGCTTGAAGACCCACGACGGCATTGGGCGGAAGCTTTCGCGCAGTTCTCTTCTCAGATGAAAGACTCTAGACGGCCGATCACCACGCCGCAGAGCGTAGCGCTTCCATTGATCGGGATGATCCGCTCGGGCCATGAAGGGTTGAGCGCTTCCAGATAGCGGCGTTCCCCGTCGATGAGCAGCCGCTTGAAGGTGGCTTTCTTCTCGTCGTCGAGACGCACCACCACCAGGGATCGGTGCACGGCGTCGCGTTCAGGGTCCACGAAAATGACATCGCCCTCGGCAAAGGAGGGCGACCCTCCGGGGTTGTACATGCTGGACCCCTCGACGCGGAGGGCGTACGTGCGGCGCCCGTGGCGCAACGGACACGGCAGCCACGTTTCCGCGTCCCCCACGGCGTAGGGGTCTTCCACTTCGGCCCAGTGGCCGGCGATCACCCAGGAGATCAGCGGGACGCTGTCGTTCTCGGGACTTCCCGCCTCGCGGGGCGTCCTCCCCGGGAAAAGAGCATCCAGCAACTGGACGGTATCCGCGCCCAAAGCGCGTGCGAGCGGCTCTACCCGGCGCCGACTCGGCGCGGTTTCGCCGCTCTCCCACTTCTGGACCGCCTGGGGCGTGACGCCCACCGCCCGCGCGAGCTGCGATTGGTTCAAGCCACTGATGTGCCGCAAGCGCGCCAGCAGTTGCGCAAAAGTATCCATCCGCGAAACTTTACAAGCGCCCGTTGTAGAGCGCATTGCAAATCTCGGTTGTAGTCGGCCGTCTCGCGTTGTAAGCTGTAGTTGTAGCATTTTTTCCCACCCTTCGACACCATGCCCAACGCTATCGAACGTGCGGTCGACGCGGCTGGCGGTCAATCAGCGCTCGCGCGCGCCTTGGGGGTAACACCCCAGGCGGTGCAACGCTGGTGCGCCACCGGGGTCGTTCCGCCCATCCGCGTGATCGACGTCGAGCGCCTGACCGGCATCAGCCGCCACGCGCTTCGCCCGGATCTCTACCCCTCTGAGTCGACGACGCACTGATCATGCTCGACCCCAAAGACGTCCGTTTCAAACTAGACCCCGATCTGCACGCCGCGATGGCGGTCCTGGCCGACGCTGACTGCAAGGATCTCGGCGAGTTCGTCCGGGATCTTGTCGAGCGCGAGGTGCGTCGTCGCGTCCTGACCGCCAGAGTAATCACCGAGCGCACGTCGCGCCTGGGCATCTCGGGGAACGCCGGGGACTGACCCGGTCACTTCAGGGAGTGACAGGGAATGCCTTCCAGCTGCTGGGGGCGCGGATGATGCCGGCGCCCCACGATCCAGACCACCTTTCGCACCAGGACCCGCCGCGCCAGCTGCGTGAGATGCCACGCTGGCTGATCTGGCGTCTCAAGCCCGACGAGGCCAAGCCCGGGCGCATGCGCAAGGTGCCCCACTACACCGATGGCGGTGTGCGCTGGGGCGGTCACGGCTCGACGCGCGACCGCGCGAAGCTCGTCACCTATGACCAGGCCGTCGCCGCGGCCCGGCGGCTCAAGGCCGACGGTGTCGGGTTCGCGACGCTCGACGGCTCCATCACCGCCCTGGACTTCGATCACTGCGTGGACCCCGCCGGCAATGTGCGCATCGAGGTCCTGGACGCGGTGGCGGGCACCTACGCCGAGCTCAGCCCCAGCGGCACCGGCGTGCGCGCGTTCGTGCTAGGAGATCTCGCCGACCGCAAGCGCCATGCCGGTGACGGCCGGGACTATGGGCTGGAGACCTTCGCGCGCAAGGGCTTCGTCACCTTCACCGGGCACGTGCTCGCCGACTGCCTGCTCACCGGCAGCGACGGCGTAATCGCGCCGCCGTCTGCCGCGCTGCTGCGGCTGGTGGAGCAGCGGTTCGGCGCGCCGCGCGTCGGCGCTACCGATGCCGAGCCGTCGCTCACCCTCGAGCAGGTGCGCGAGTGCCTGGGCGCGATCACGCCGCCGGCCGGCTATGACGAGTGGCTGCGGCTGATGATGGCCGTGCACTTCGAGACCGGCGGCAGCGACGAGGGGCTGGAGCTGGTCGACCAGTGGAGCGCGCGCGGCGTGGGCTACGCCGGGCGCGAGTTGATCGAGTCGAAGTGGGAGGGGTTCGGGCGCACCAACGCGGCCACCGTCACGGGCGGCACGCTGCTCAAGGCCGCGCGCGACGTCGGCGCCACGGTCGGCGCCGTGGCGGACGCGTCCGACTTCGAGGTGATCCCGGGCCCACCACGCGGGCGCTTCCCGATCCAGTCCCTCGGCGAGTTCGCGGCCGACAACCAACCACTGACGTGGCTCATCAAGGGTGTTCTCCCGCGCGCTGACACCATCGTGCTGTTCGGTGAGTCGGGCAGCGGCAAAACTTTCCTGATGCTCGACATGGTCGGCGCGATCGCGCGTGGCGTCGAGTGGGGCGGCAAGCGCGTGACACAGGGCCGCGTGCTGTATCTGGTCGCCGAGGGCGTGCGCGGCTTCCGCCAGCGCGTGCGCGCCTACTGCCACCAGGTGGGCGTCCTGGAGCGGGATCTCCCCATCGACGTCCTGCACGAGGTGACGCCCAACCTGCTCGATGCGAGCCAGGTCAAGGATCTGTGCAAGGAGCTGGCCGCGCGGCCTCCCTACGACATGGTCGTGGTCGATACGTTCGCCCAGGTCACGCCGGGCGCGAACGAGAACAGCGGGGAGGACATGGGTGCGGCGCTGGCGCGCTGCCGCGCGATCGGTCGCGCCGCCGGCCACGCGCCGGTGGTGCTGGTGCACCACAGCGGCAAGGACGCCAGCAAGGGCTCGCGGGGCTGGTCGGGCATCAAGGGGGCGGCCGACGCCGAGCTCGAGGTCACGCGCTTCGAGGAGGCACGGGCGCTGACCATCACGAAGATGAAAGACGGCCGGGATGGGGAGCAGATCGGGTTCAAGCTGAATACCGTGCTGCTGGGAGAAGACGAAGACGGTGACGACATCACGAGCTGCGTGGTCGAGCTCGGCCGGGTCGCACAACGCCGTAACCAGCAGCGCCCGGACAAGCTCGGCAAGAACGAGCGCATTGTGCTTGGACAGCTACATGAACTCGCAGGCTTGGTGCCAGACGGTCGGGTTTCACAGGTTGAGCTAGTGGCCGCGTCCGTGGCGCAGATGGCGCATGACCCTTCGAAGCGGGACCAACGCGCAAATCTTGCGCGGCAGGCCATCGAGTCCCTGGCACTGAAACGGCAGCTGACGATGGGCGAAGATCAAAACGGCGGTTTTGTACGTGTTTGGAATGAGGAGGATTGAGCAATGCGCTGCGTATTCGACTGCTATTCCTGCTATTCGCTGTTAGTTCTAACAATTCCTAGCGCGACTAGCACCCCGCAGGGGCTGCTATTTCTGCTATCCCACACCCCCTTTAGGGGGTGGGTAGCGGAATAGCAGCGGAGCTAGCGGCCTAGCACGAGCCAACCTACCCAAACCCGCAAAAACTGCATAAACCCTGGTCCTTCTGAATACGCAAGGTTTGCACGAATGACGAACCCCGCCGAGATCATCGAGGAACTGCATCGCTTGCGCGACCTGGCCAAGCGGCTGCTCGATCCCCGCGACCTGGGCCGCAATGCACATCGCGAGATCCGCCGCGCGGCCGCTGCGGCATTGCATGGCGCTGAGCCTCGACCAGATCCCCACCCCAAGGAGCCCATCCGATGAACGACCGTCCTCTCAAACCATCGCTCGACGCTCTGCTCAAGGCCGCGTTCAACTACGAGGACCCGAGCGGGCCAACGATGTTGAGTCGCGCCGGCACGAGGCCGACAGCGGGCGAATATGCCGGCATGGGAACAGGACTCGATGCCCGAGCGCAGGCCGGCATGATCCAGGCTGCGGTGCGAGAGCTTCCGGGGCACGTCAAGAACGCGATGCACGCGCGCTACATGCCGCGAGGTGTAAGGTGCCGGTGTGGCGCGCGTTGCTGCATGGGCTATCTCCCGAACGATCAGCGCAACGACGCCCTGGACGAGTTGGCCCAGTACGCCGTCGCACCGGCGCTCTCCGGGACGATCACGAGCTACCGTGTGCGCAGGCAGTGCGTCGAGAGATTTTTCGGCGCGAAGGTGAATCTGGGTGCGCTCGCGAAGTCGCAAGGACAGGATGCGCACACCATCGGGGTGAAGGCGAAGAAGATCGGTGCCGAGCTGGAGCGCCTACTGGCGACCGGATACGCGACGCTGAGCGAGAAACTGGCCGACTGCCTCCCTCCCGTTGACTGACCTGCAAAAGCCATGTAGATTTACGACGAAATCTGACAGTGCTAGAACTGTCTCCGAGCCGCCCGACAGCGATGTCCGGCGGCTTTTTTCATTCCTCCATGGCGCCCCCAGCCGGACCAAAGCGCGAGAGCGTGGTGGGCGAAAACACCGGCAGCCCGCGATGCGTTGATCCGCCAGGTCTCCTCCTTTCCCTGGTGCGATGATCGGCAGGCGCGGGCAACGACGAACACCATGGCACGTACCCCAAAATTCGACTGGGAGCGCATTCGAGCCGAGTACGAGGCCGGCGCCAGCCAGTCAGAGCTGTCCCGGCGATACGGGGTCAGTCGCAAAGCCCTTCAGAACCATATCGCCGCAGAGGGGTGGACCCAGGATGTCGAGCCGGCCATTCATCGCAAAGTCGCAGAGAAAGTCGCAGGCATAGTCGCAGGTAGCGACCCCCAAAAAAAGGCCGAAGCGATTGACGCGGAAGCCGAACGACGCGCCGCGAAGGTTCACCAGCACCAAGAGGAATGGGAGGCTAACAAGGCCGTCTCCGACGAGGCAATCCTCAAGCGCGATTTCGAACTGGCCAAGCTGGCAAAGATCACGGCGGAGACCATCAAGATCCGGCAGGACGGGGAACGTAAGGCGTTCGGTCTTGACCCGAAGGAAGCGCCTCCGCCCGTGGCGCCGGGGGATGAACTTCGCAAGCTGACGGATGAAGAACTTGACGCCAGTATCGCGCGCAGCCAGGCTCGAATTGCTCAGGCAGCAGCAGAGCTTTCTGCGGCTCGCCGAGGAGAGGAAACGCCGGGCGGCGAAGGCTAACCCGATCCGGTTCGCGGAGCAGATCGACGTTCCTGGGCGACCTGTATCCGCTGACGAAAACTGCACAGAGTTCGCACCCGCAGAAACTCTGCTCGCCGATCACCACCGTCTCATCTTGGAGGCGATGGAAGAGGTCAGCCGAACCAGGCACGGGCGGCTGATGATCTTCGCCCCTCCTGGCTCGGCGAAGTCCAGCTATGCCAGCGTCGTGTTTCCGGCGCACTACCTGGGCCGCGAGCCCGACCGCAGGGTGATCCTGGCCAGCTACGGCGACGACCTGGCCCGCAAGATGGGCCGGCGCACGCGCGCGATCATCCGGCAGCCGCTGTACGCGTCGATCTTCGATGCGACGCTGTCGGGGGACTCTGCGGCCGCGCAGGAATTCGCGTTGACCAACGGCAGCGAGTACCTGGCCGCGGGGATCCTCTCGGGCGTGACCGGCAACCGCGCCCACGGCATCGTGATAGACGACCCGGTGAAGGGTCGCGAGCAGGCCAACAGCGATGCCGTCAGCGAGAAGACCTGGGCCGCCTACAACGACGACCTGAAGACGCGCCTGATCCCGGGCGGCTGGGTGGTGCTGATCCAGACGCGCTGGAGCGAGAAGGATTTGGCCGGACGGATCCTGCCGGAGGGCTGGAAAGGCGAGTCCGGTGTGTTCGACTGCCGAGACGGCCACCGCTGGCGCGTGCTGTGCCTGCAGGCGCGTTGCGACACCGACACCGACCCGCTGGGGCGCGCACGCGGCGAGTACCTGTGGCCCGAGTGGTTCGACGCGGGGCATTGGAAGCAGTTCGAGTCCCAGCCGATCACTTGGCCGAGCCTGTACCAGCAGATTCCGTCGCCGCTCGAAGGCGGCTTGTTCAAGCCCGACCGCATCGAGGTCATAGACGCCGTACCGCTCGGCGCACCGATTTCCTGGATTCGCGGCTGGGACCTTGCCTCGGTTGCGGGAGGCGGCGACTGGACCGTCGGCGCCAAGCTGGGCCGGTTGCCTGACGGGCGGTTCCTGATCGCCGACATGGTGCGCGTGCAGGAAGGCCCGGACGACCGCGACGCGACGATGCTGGCGACAGCGCGGCGCGACAGCTTCACGACGAAACTCAGCATCCCGCAGGACCCGGGGCAAGCCGGCAAGACCCAGGTCACCTACCTGACGCGCCAGTTCGCTGGGTTCACCGTCATCTCGAGCCCGGAGTCGGGCGACAAGATCACCCGCGCCGAGCCGCTGGCCGCGCAGGTGAACGTCGGCAACGTGCTGATGGTGCGCGGCGGCTGGAACGACGCGCTGATCGAAGAGATGCGCATGTTTCCGAACGGCGCCCATGACGACCAGATCGACGCGCTGAGCCGCGCGTTCGCCGAACTGCTCGGCGGCAATCACCTCGGCCTGTGGGCCAGCCTCGCACCTGCCTGACTATGGCCAAACCGACCCTCGACAGCTTCCAGAATTTCCAGGCGGCTCTGGGGATCGGTGCGTCCAATCAGATCAGCAACAGCACATACGGATTCAACCCGATCACGCGCCTGCGCATCCAGCTCGAATGGATGTACCGCGGCAGCTGGCTGGTCGGCATGGCCGTGGACGCGCCGGCCGACGACATGACGCGCGCCGGGATCGAGCTGGAGACGCAGCTCGACCCGCAGGACAAGGAGGCACTGCAGGCCGCAATCCAGGATCTGCAGATCTGGCAGTCGCTCAACCAGGTGATCAAGTGGTCGCGTCTGTACGGTGGCGCGCTGGGTTACCTGATGCTCGACGGCCAGGACCCGGAATCGCCGCTCAACCTCGACAGCATTGCCGAGGGGCAGTTCAAGGGCATCATGCCCATCGACCGATGGATGGTGCAACCGACGCTGGCGGATCTGATCAGCGACCTCGGGCCTGACTATGGGCTGCCGAAGTACTACGACCTGGTGCAGTACGAGCCGACGCTGAACTACTGGCCGCGCATTCACCACTCGCGCGTCGTGCGCATGGTGGGCATCGAGCTGCCGTTCAACCAGAAGATTACCGAGAACTACTGGGGCGAATCGGTCATCGAGCGCATCTATGACCGCTTGGTCGCGTTCGACAGCACCTCGGCAGGCGCCGCGCAGCTGGTCTACAAGGCGCACCTGCGGATCATGAAGGTCGAAGGGCTGCGGCAGATCATCGCCGCCGGCGGCCCCGCAATGGCCGGCCTCACCGCGCAGCTGGCGAACATGCGCCAGACGCAGGCGAACGAGGGCATCACGCTGCTCGACACCACCGACGAGTTCGAGGCGCAGCAGTACAGCTTCGCCGGGTTGTCGGACATGATGCTGCAGTTTGGGCAGCAGATCTCCGGCGCCTGGCAGATTCCGCTGGTGCGTCTGTTCGGCCAATCGCCTGGCGGCCTGAACAGCACCGGCGATTCGGATCTGCGCACGTACTACGACCACCTGGCCAAGCAGCAGGAAACCAGCTTGCGCGCTCCGCTGGTGAAGATCCTCGACGTGGCCTCGCGCAGCACGCTCGGCAAGCCGCTGCCCAAGGGATTCCGGTTCCGCTTCAATCCGCTGTGGCTGGTGACCGAGAAGGAGCGCGCCGACATCGCCGCATCGACCACGGACAGCGTGATCAAGGCCGTCGAGTCGTCGGTGATCAGCCCGGCCACCGCCCTGAAGGAACTGCGCCAGCAGTCGCACCTGACCGGCGTGTTCACGAACATCAGCGACGAGGAAATCGAGGCAGCGGACAACCGGCCGCCGCCGGCGGACGTCGACCCGCCGGAGCAGTTCGTCAAACCCAACGCGCTCGGGGGCATGAACCAGGAGGCGTGATGCTCACGCGCGACGATGACAATCTCCATCGCTTCGGGCCGAAGGGCAATCCCTTCACGAAGTCGCGGTGGATTGAAGAGAATTACGCACGCCAGCTGCGCGAGGTCGCGCGCCAGATCGGGCGAATCGTGGAGAGCCACGACCCGATGACGATCAGCGGGCTGGCTGCCATGCAGACGGCGCTGGAGCAGTACGGCGGCATTTTGCGACCGTGGGCGGCACGCGCCGCGCAGCAAATCGCCGAGAAGCTCGACGCGCAGGACCGAACGATGTGGATGCGCCAGTCGGTGAAGATCGGCCAGCGCCTGCGCGAGGTCGTGGAAAGCGACGGCGCCGGCGCGCAGATGCGCGATTTCATTGAGCGCCAGGTGCACTACATCACGAGCCTGCCGATCGAGGAAGGACGCCGCGTGCAGAAGCTCGCGACCGAGGCCCGGATGGGCGGCCGCCGTCCGGATGAGATTGCCGCAGAACTGGCGCGGTCGGGCCAAGTGTCAGAGAGCCGCGCCACGCTGATCGCCCGCACCGAGGTCGCGCGCGCCGGGTCGGTGTTGACGGAGACCCGGGCGCTTGCGATCGGCGCGACGCATTACATCTGGCGCACATCGAAGGATCGCGCCGTGCGCAAGTCGCACCGCGAGATGGAAGGGAAGGTCTGCGAGATCGGAAAGCCGCCGACGCTCAGCGATGGGACCACCACGCCGCCTGGGCAGATCTTCAACTGCCGGTGCACCGCGCAGATCATCCTGCCGGACCTCTAGGGGTGGGGCGCCAGCCCCGGGCCCCAAGCTCGGCGCTGACGCGTGGCCTGGTGCTCCATGGCCTGCATGCGCTCAGCTAAGACGGCCTGCCACGCTTTCTGAGCGCCCGGTACTAGCGCGAAGCCGCCAACGTCCCGATTGACCATCCCTGTGGATGCGAACGCGATGTCGTAGTAGCCGGACATCGAGCCGAAGGCCCAGCAGATCGGCGTCGTCGGCACCGCGCCGCCGTGATTCTTCTCGACGCGCGCCGCGCGCCACTCCCCGGAGCAATCCACCGACCGCCGGTCGGTGAGATAGAGGATGTCCCGCTGATGCGTGAGCGGGTCGATGTACGGGGCGAACAGCACATTCGTGGCCCACGCTGGGGCCGCGCAGAGAAATAGCGCCAGAGCAATCGCGCGCATGTCAGAACCCTCCGAAGGTTGACCATATGCCCATCAAATCCTGCACCCTGCCGGACGGCGGAAGCGGCTGGAAATGGGGCGACTCAGGCACATGCTATGCCGACCGCGCCGACGCCGAACGGCAAGCCGCCGCCGCGCACGCCAACGGCTACACCGGCGACGGCATCCACACCACCGAGGAAATCGGTCCGAACCAGGGCCTGACGCCCGAGGGCTTCCTGCTCTGCCGCGACGTCGCGATCGCGCGCACCGGGGTGCTGGTTTACCACGCCAGCGAGCTCGAAGGCATCCAGCCGGACGAGACCGGCTTCATCTACGTCACGCGCGAGCCCGAGCAGGTCTTCTCCGATACGGCGATGGCGAGCTTCGAGGGCAAGCCCGTCACCAACCTACACCCGAACGACCTGGTGGGCCCCGACACCTGGAGCCAAGTCGCGGTCGGGACTGTCCAGAACGTGCGCCGGCGCGAGAACCTGCTCGTCGCCGATCTCCTGATCACGCAGGCCGCTGCCATCCGCGATGTGCAACTGGGCCTGCGCGAAGTCTCGTGCGGCTATGAGGCCCGCTACGAGCAAACCGAACCGGGGAAGGCCAGGCAACTGTCCATCGTCGGAAACCATGTCGCGCTGGTCCCGCGGGGACGCTGCGGCGCAACCTGTTCCATCAAGGACCATGAAATGAAGAAACCCAGCTGGAAGGGCCTGCTCCGGGCGGTGCTCGGAACCAAGGACGAGGCCGTCCTGAAGGCCACCATCGACGCCATGCCCGACGACGATGACGACGACAAGAAGGACGACGATCTGGAGAAGAAGGTCCAGGACGCCGTCGCCAAGGCGCTGAAGGCGCGCGACGAAGCCGCCGACGAGGAGGAGCGCAAGAAGCGCGAGGCCGAGACCAAGGACGGCAACGACGAAGACGACGACCCGGAATACACCGGCGACAGCTACGCCACCGTGGTGCAGCGCGCCGCCATCGTCGCGCCTGGGCTGCAGCTGACCGCGCCCACCGGCGACGCCAAGTCGAAGGTGTTCAAGGACGCCGTGTGCGGCTGCAAGCTGCAGGCGCTGCGCCAGGCCTACGCCACCGAGCCGGGCAAGAAGGCGCTCGACGCGCTGCTGGCCGGGCGCTCGCTCGACAAGCTCAAGGGTCGGTCGCTCGATTCCGTGTTCAGCGCAGCCGCAGTGCTGATGGCGCACCACAATAACACCAAGGACAGCGCGCCGCGCGCCGTGGCCAAGGACGCCGTGATCACCAAGAACGAGCTGTTCGCCGCGAACATCGCCAAGGCCCGCGAAGCCGCGGCCGCCGCCCGCAAGATCTGAAGCTGACGATCTGACCCATTCAAGGACACCAACATGAGCAATGCAATCCTGTACCGCATGTCCTCGGGCATCCCCGGGACCCTGAGCCGCACCGGCCTGGCGGTCGCCGTCGAGACCGCCATCCTCCTGACGGGCAGCGCACCGGCCGCCTACGGGCTGCCGGTGGCCGTCGACGCCACGACCGGACACGTCCGCGCCATCGCCGGCGGCGACACCGCGGCGTCGGTGTACGGCGTGCTGGTGCGTCCGTTCCCGACCCAGGGCGGCGACGGCGTCAATACCGCGATCGGCACGTCGGCGCCCCCGACCTCGGGCGCCGTCGACGTGCTCAAGCTCGGCTACATCAGCGTGTACGTCTCGCGCGGCACGCCGGCCAAGGCCGGGGCCGTGTACGTGCGCACGGTGGCGAATGCCAGCTACCCGAACTCGCCGGTGGGCGGCTTCGAAGCGTCGGCGGACGGGACGAACTCGTTCGCCCTGACCAACGCCTACTTCACCGGGGCCGCGGACGCGAACGGCAACTCCGAGATCGCCTTCAACATCTGACCGCACTCGCACCCATGAAAGCCGCCTCCGGGCGGCTTTTTTTTCGTCCCAAAGGAACGAACCATGAGCAAAAAGATCTACACCCGCGACGGTCTGATGACCTTCGACCAGGCCACCCTGGACAGCGCCGGCGCCTTCCTGATCGGCGAACTCGAGCGCCTGGACCAGACCCTCCACCAGCCGCTGGTGACCGTGACGTGGCACCGCGACATCGACATCCGCACCGATGTCACGATCGGCGACGAGCTGTCCAGCTTCACGAATTCGAACTTCGCGGCCACCGGCGGCAACTCGCCCACCGGCAAGTCGTGGATCTCGAAGAACGCCACGAGCGTGCCCGGCATGCAGCTGGACATCGGCAAGACGGCCAACCCGCTGAACCTCTGGGGGCAGGAGCTGGCCTACAGCATCCCCGAGCTGGTCAGCGCCATGCAGCTCGGCCGCCCGATCGACAGCCAGAAGCTCGAGGCGATCCGCCTCAAGTGGAACATGGACATCGACAACCAGGTCTACCTGGGCGACACCGACCTGGGCGTCTACGGCCTGTGCAACAGCCCGAACGTCACGGCGTCGAACGTGGTCAACGGCGCGGCCAGCTCGCCGCTGTGGGCGAACAAGACCGCGCAGGAGATTCTGACCGACATCCGCTCCCTGGAAATCGCCACCTGGACGGCTGCCGCCTTCGCGGTCGCGCCGCGACAGATCCTGGTGCCGGCCGCGAAGTACCCGCTGCTCCTGCAGCCGATGACCATCCTGCAGGGCACCACCCCGGTGGCGCCGGGCGGCTCGATCGCCGACTACATCGCGCGCAACTCGCTGTGCATGGAGCAAAACGGCGTGCCGCTGGAAATCCACCCGGTGAAGTGGCTGACCGGCGCCGGCGCGGGCGGCACCGACCGCATGGTCGCCTACACCCGCGCCTACGACCGCGTGCGCTTCCCGATGACCACGCTGCTGCAGACCCCGCTGGAAACCGCGGGCCTGTTCAAGCGCACGACCCTGTACTCGCGCATCGGCGTGACCGAGTTCGTGTATCCGGAAACCGTTCGCTACGCCGACGGCATCTGAGCGCTCGCGCGCTCGCTGGCAGCCGGCCTCGCGCCGGCCGTCTCCTCAGGAGATTTCCATGCAGATTCAAGTCGTCAAGCCGTTCACGCTGACCCATCAGGACGGCACCCAGCAGGCCTACGGCGTCGGCGTGCACGACGTGCCGGACATCGTCGCCGAGCACTGGTACACGAAACTCCATCTGGCCGCCGAGGGCGCCGTTGCGAAGGTCGAGGGCGAGATCAAGTCGCTGGTCGACACTGCGGCGTCGCGCGGCAAGAAGGCGGCCGCCGAGCAAGCCGCGCCGGCTGACGCGAAGTGAACCCTTCCGACTTCCGGGCGATCTTCCCCGAGTTCGGGCAGGGGATTTACCCCGACCCCTTGGTCGCATTCTGGCTGGGCGTCGCGGTGAACCTCGTCAACCCGACCCGGTGGGGGGCGCTGACCAACCAGGGCACGGCCCTCCTGACCGCCCACTACCTGGTGCTGGCCAACGAGGCATCCCAGCTGTCGGCGGCGCAAGCGGCGGCGAACGGGGCCGGGTCGCTCGGAAGCGTGACCGGGCCCGAAGTCTCGAAGGCGGTCGACGGCGTCAGCGTGACCCAGGATGTCGCTTCGGTGACGATCCCGGGCGCCGGCACCTTCAACCGGACGCAGTACGGCGTCCAGTACTGGCAGCTCGCCGGAATGATGGGCGCGGGCGGCCTGCAGATCAACGCCTGCTGACCGTGGCCACCAAGGTCATCAAGAACCGCGTGCCGGATCTGATGCGCGCCATGGCGGCCATGGCCAAGCGCGAAGTGTTGGTCGGGATCCCATCCGATAGCGCCGACAACGAGCGCGACGATGGACCGATCACCAACGCCGAGATCGGGCTGATCAACGAATTCGGCTCGCCCGAGGCCAACATCCCGGCCCGAGCACACCTGATCCCCGGCGTGCAAGCGGCGTGGCCGGATGCGCAGCGACGCATGGCCAAGGGCGCCGAGCAGATCCTGAAGCTGCGATCGAACGCCACCGGCATCGCCGAGAGCGCGCTTGAAGGGGCCGGGACACTGGCGCGCGACGCCGTCGTGCAGAAGATCAACGACGTGCTTGCCCCCCAGCTCGCCGCCTCGACATTGGCCGACCGCCGGCGTCGCGGGTTCCAGGGCGAGACGCCGCTGATCGTCACGGGTGCCTACAAGCAGTCCATCACCTACGTCGTCGACGATGCTGAACCTCGCCCAAGCCTTTGATCCGCGATTCCTGCAGCTCGTTACCCGGGTGCAGCGCGCCGAAGTGGTCGACAGCTACGGGGAGACCACGACGACGAATACCAGCACCACGATCCAGGCCGTCGTCACGAGCCCGGCCAAGATCGGCATGCAGCGCCTCGATGATCTGCAGACCTACGCTGACACGATCCTGGTGACCACGCAGAGTCCGCTGAACGGCCCCACCGTTGGCGGCCAGCCCGACCAGATCATCTACCGCGGCCAGACCTATGTGGTGGCCGTGGTCAACGATTACGCCGGGTTCGGCTTCACCCGGGCCGTGTGCAAGCTCACCGACCCCGAGGGCGTCAACCATGGCTGATTCCAGCACCGGCGGCTACTTGGCGCCATCCGGCGCGCCGCCGCTTGACGATCAGGCGCTCGATCGTTTTTTCCACGACCTGTTCACGGGCGTCACCGGACTGGACCCGACATTGGTGCGCCCGCGCTGGCAAGCCGAGCCGGGGAACATGCCGCCGCGAGCGGCGACGTGGGTGGCGCAGGGCGTCACCGAGATGCGCGACGACGGCGTGCCGTGGCAGTGGTTCGACGAGACCACGCAGGCCTTCGTCCTGTGCCGCAACCAGCTGATCGCGAATCGACTCAGCTTCTACGGGCCGGCGGCCGGCGCCACAGAGGCGCTCCTCCGGGACGGTCTGGGCCTCGATCAGAACCGCGAGGCCATGAATGCCCAGGGGATTGCCCTGGTGCGCGTTGGCAACCCGCGCGCGATGCCGTTGCTGCTCAACGAGCAGTGGGTGCGCCGCATCGACGTGGAGATCACCTTCCGTCGCCTGATTTCCCGCACCTACCCGGTGCTCTCCCTGCAGTCCGGAGAGGTCCAGCTCGAGACCGACACCGGCCTGGTCGACACCATCAACATCATCCAGTGAGGCCCTGAATGCCGCAGTCTCAACTTCCCGTCTCGGGCCTGGTCAACGTCCAGGTCAATCTCGCCAGCGCTCCGGCGCAGGCGCAAAGCCTCTCCAATTTGCTGGTGCTCGGCAGCTCGGACGTGATCGACACGCAGCAGCGCATGCGCACGTACGCCACGCTCCCGGCGGTCGCGACCGACTTCGGCACGACGGCGCCCGAGTACCTCGCCGCGGTCGAATGGTTCGGCCAGTCGCCGCAGCCGACCACGCTGCTGATCGGTCGCTGGGCGAAAACGGCCACGAGTGGCAAGCTGCTCTGCGCGACGATTTCCGCGGCCGCGCAGGCGATCACCAACTGGACGGCGATTACCGCCGGATCGTTCGACGTCACGGTGGACGGCGTTCTCAAGTCCGTGACTGGCCTGAACTTCAGCGCCGCGACGAACCTCAACGGCGTTGCGAGCGACATCACGACCGCGCTGGCCGGCGTGGCGACATGCGTCTGGAACGCGTCCTATCAGCGCTTCGAGTTCGAGAGCGCGACCACCGGCGCGAACTCGAGTGTGTCGTTCCTGAGCGCGCAGGGCACCGGTACCGACATCAGCGGCATGCTCGCCGGCCTGTCGACGTCGTCGGGCGCCTACGCGGTCGGTGGCATCGCGGCGGAAAGCGCCGTGACGGCCGCCACGCTGTTCGACCAGGCGTTCGGCCAGAAGTGGTACGCGCTGTCCGTCTGCGGCGCGGTCGACGCCGACCACCTCGCGATCGCCGCGTACATCGAGGGGGCCAACACCAAGCACGCCTACGGCGTGTCGCACCAGGAGGCCGCGGCGCTGGTGTCCAGCGACACCACGAACATCAGCTACCAGCTGCAGCAGCTCGGCTATCGCAAGACGCTGAGCCAGTACAGCTCGAGCAACCCGTACGCCGTGGTTTCCCTGTTGGCGCGCATCCTCACGACCGACTACACGGCGAACAACACGGTCATCACCCTGATGTACAAGCAGGAGCCGGGTGTCGTCGCCGAGCAGCTGAATGCCACGCAGCTCGCCGCGCTGAAGGGTTTCAACTGCAACGTCTTCGTCGAGTACGACAACAACACCGCGATCATCGAGCCTGGCGTGGTTGCATCGGGCGACTTCATCGACACGATCTTCGGGGCCGACTGGCTGGCGATCGACATCCAGAACACCTACTTCAACACGCTCTATTCCAGCCCCACCAAGATCCCGCAAACCGACAAGGGCAACCACATTCTTGCGACCGCCATCGAGGCTGTTTGCTCCCAAGCGGTCGACAACGGGCTGCTCGCGCCGGGGACTTGGACGCAGGCAGGCTTTGGCGCCCTCAATCAGGGCGACTACCTGTCGAAGGGCTACTACGTCTACATGCCGCCGATCGCCTCGCAGAACCCAGCGGACCGGGCCGCGCGCCACGCCGTGACGGCGCAGGTGGCCGGCAAGCTCTCGGGCGCGATCCACGACGGCGACATCATCCTGAACATCAACCGCTGAGACTGAGCCATGGCACAGACCACCTATTCGTTCCTGGACACCCATTGCGCCATTGCCGGCCCTGGCGGCGCGTTCTCGCTCACCGGCGGCGCGGCCAAGGAGGGCATCACCGTCGAGCCGAGCGCGGAGAAGAACAAGCTCACGATCGGCGCCGACGGCTCTGGCATGCACTCGCTGCGCGCCGACAAGTCTGGCAAGGCGATCGTGCGGCTGCTGAAGAACAGCCCGGTCAACGCACTGCTGTCGGCCATGTACAACTTCCAGCAACTCAGCAGCGCGAACTGGGGCCAGAACACGATTTCGATCGTGTCCAGCATCGGTGACGCGATCACCCTGCGCAACGCGGCATTCGTCAAGCAGCCGACCGTCGTATATGACGAGGAAGGCCCGATGCAAGAGTGGGAGTTCGAGGCCATCTACCTCGATGAGCTGCTGGCGGCGAGCATCGCATGAGCGCCACCGAATTCAAGGTCGGCGAGCACCTCTACAGCGCCACGCGCCTGGACGCGTTCACCCAGCTGCATATCGGGCGCCGCTTGGCGCCGGGTCTGGCCTTCATCACCGCGCAGGGTGGCAAGTTCAATGCCATCCTGGAGGTGCTCAGCTCGATGGCGCAGGCCGACGTCGACTTCATCGTCACGTGCGCGCTCAAGGCGGTCAGGCGGCGCAGCGGGGACGGGTGGGCGCCGATCTATTCGGAGGCCGGCAACCGGATCGCCTTTGACGACATCGACGGCATCCAGATGCTCGAGATCGTCGGCCGTGCGGTGGAGGGCGACCTCTCCCCTTTTTTCTCCGGCCTCGTCAAGCTGGCGTTCGATACGGACCAGTTGACGAGCGCACTGTCACCGACCCAGAAGACTTCATCCTGAGGCCGATCGAGGCGGGTATGTGCCGGTACGAGTCGGCGATCGACGGCACCCTCGGGCTGAACGACTTTGCCCGCATGAACGACTTCCTGGATCGCAAGGCGCACAACCATGGCTGAAACCGGCACCCCGCTGCAGGAGTTCCTGGTCAAGCTCGGCTACGACCTGGGCGACCAGCGCAAGTTTCACGATGCCCTCCAGCGGGGCGAGCGCGCGGCGGTCGATTTCGGCGCCAAGGTCGGAAAGATCGGCGCGGCCGTGGTAGGAATGGGAGTGCTGGCGGCCAAGGGGACGCTGCGGTATGCACGCAGCCTCGAACAGCTGAACTTCGTCGCGCAGCGCACGGGAACGAGCCTGACACACCTCCGCGCGCTCCAGTTGGCGGGCGCATCGCTGGGATCGTCCGCCGAGGGCGCGCAGGCGAGCATCGAGGGGCTGGCGCATTTCCTGCGCAGCAACCCCGGGTCGTCCGCCTTCCTGCGATCTCTGGGCGTCCAGACCCAGGACGCCAAGGGCCACGCTCTCGATACCGTCCAGGTGATGGAGAACCTGGCGACGCGCTTTCGCAAGATGCCGGTCTTCATGGCCGAGCAGTACGCCTCTATGCTCGGTATCAGCGAGAACATGATGCTGGCCATGCGCAACCCGGACTTCGACAAGAAGGTCGGGGAGTACACGGCGGCCGAGGGGCGCGGCGTGAACAAGGCGGGACGCTCCGCGCATGCGCTGATGAACCAGGAACGGATCCTCGAGGCGCATCAGTTCGGACTCGCCGCCCAGGCGATGACGCCGGCGATGGATGAACTAACGAAGGCCATCCAGAAGCTGAACGACAGCATCACCGATACCAACGGTTGGCTGAGCTGGATCATGAAGGTGTGGTCTGCGGACAGCGCCATGGGGCATCCAGCAGAGAAGGTTGCTGGAGCTGCGGTCGCCTGGTGGGCGGCGAAGAAGCTCCTGCCGAAGGCAGCCGGCGGAAGCGCGGCAGCCGGGGCCGCTGACGCTGCCGCAGGCGGCGGACTGGCAGCCCTTGCACGCGCAGGGGTCGGCATAGGACTGTTGACCTACTCGCCCGACTTGAATCCCGGCGAGCGCGCAGCCCTTGCGGCGCGGATGAAATCACTCCCCGGCCGCCAGCAGTACGCGGTCCTAAAGCTGACCCAGATGGGGCTGAGTGAGCCCGAAGCCATCGGCATGGTGGCCAACTTCACCGCCGAGAGCGGCATCTACGACAAGGCCAGGGGAGACCTCAACCCGAAGACCGGTCGGTACGAGGCATACGGCATCGGGCAATGGCATGCGCCCCGCCAGGAGGAATTTAAGCGCCTGTTCGGGCACAGCATTCAGCAGTCCACGCTGGACGAGCAACTCGCATTCTCGGCTTGGGAGCTGAAGAACAAATACGCGCCGGTGTTCAAGAAGATGCAGGCTGCCGGATCCGACGTGCGTCTGCAGGCGCAGATCGTGTCACGAGGCTATGAACGCCCCAAGGATCCGGATGGATCCAAAGCAGCGGCCCGGGCTTCGATCGCGCAGACCATCAACACGACCATCAACGTCCAGGGCAGTGGCAATCCGGCGCAGACGGCCCGCGAGGTCGAGCGCGCCCAGGCGCATGTCAACCGGCAGCTGGCGCGTGACACGGCAGGGGCATTCCGATGAGCATCGTCGATACGTCTCCTGGCGGCGTCGCTTCGATCGGACTGGCGGTCGGCGCGAGTTTCGTGGGGCGCCTTCTGGGATCCGGCTCGGTGGTGCGTTCGATCGGCGGCATCGTTGCGGCTTGCACCATCGAAGAGGACCACGACGACGAACTCGAGCTGACGGACCACCCCGTCGAGCTGGGCGCATCAGTCACCGATCACGCCTTCATGCGGCCGGTGGGCGTGCGCATCACCATTGGCTGGGGAGCGGGGCAGATCCAGCCGCTGTCGCAGATCTATGCGAAGCTGCTGGCGCTCCAGGCCTCCGCAGTGCCGTTTGACATCGTCACCGGCAAGCGGAAATACCGCAATATGCTGATCACGTCTCTGGGCACCCAGACGGACTCGGACACCGAGAACACCCTGCGCGTGGTCCTGTCCTGCCGCGAGATCATCATCGTGCAGACGCTGGTGACCACGATGCCCCCCGCGGCAAACCAAGCCAACCCGCAGAACACAGCGGCTCCGCAGAACAGCGGGACGGTTCAGACGACGCCTGCGAGCAGGGTTCCCACGGGCGGCGCTCTTGCCGTTGGAGGTTGACCACATGGTGACGACCTCGATCATCCCGACCCAGCCCGCGTCCGAGCAGTTCCGGGTGCAGCTCAATGGTGTGACGTACCAGGTGCGAAAGATCTGGCGGGCGCATACCTGGTATCTCGATGTCAGCGACGAAAGTGGAAACGCCATCATCTCCGGGATGCCGCTTGTGACCGGCGCTGATCTCTTGGCGCAATACGAACACCTCGGACTTGGCGGGTTGCTGCAGGTGGCGACCAATGGCCAGAATCCAGATCTGATGCCGACTTACACAGGGATGGGGTCAGACTCGCAGCTGTACTGGACGGCATGACACAGCAGTTCCTTCGCAAAGCCAGCCTCGTGATCGGTGCTGGCTCGCAGGCGCTTGACCTGTCGTCGCTGCACTTCACATTCAACGTGACGGCGGCGGTCATTGACACGCCCACGACGGCCTACGTCAGGATCTACAACCTGTCGAAAAGCACCGCCAGGACCGTCACGACGGAAGGGACTCAGCTCCTCCTGTCGGCTGGATATGCACGGGGTTTCAACACCATCTTCAACGGCCAGATCACGCAAGCCCGGATTGGCCGCGAGAACGGCACGGATACCTACCTCGACATCACCGCTGCTGACGGCGACTACGTCTACAACTTCGGCGCCGTCAACTTCAGCATGAACGCCGGATCCGACGTGATCGGCAGGCTGGGCCAGATTGCAACGGCCGCGGGCGTGCGGCTTGGCACCGTGCAGGCGCCGACGAACGGGGCGAAACTGGCGCGTGGTGCGGTGTTCTTCGGCCTTGCCCGCGACGAGCTGCGCGAACAGTGCTCGACGATTGGCGCTAACTGGTCGATCAGCGAGGGACGTCTCGACGTGGTCGCCGAAGGGGGCTACAAGCCCGGCGACATCCCCGTCATCACTTCCGCAACCGGAATGATTGGCGTGCCGGAGCAGACGGAAATCGGGATCTCGGTGCGGTGCCTGCTGAACCCGAACCTGAAGCAGAACATGCGGGTGCAGCTCGACAACGCCAGCATCCAGCAGTACCAGATGCAGACCAACATCGATGCGCAGGCTCAGGGCGCCTTCGTGCCGTCCCTGTCGGCGGACGGTATCTACAAGGTGCTCTACGTGAACCACCACGGCGACACCCGCGGACAAGATTGGTACAGCGACTTCGTGGCCTATTCGCAGCTGCTCAATCAGGATCAGCTCGTCTACATGCCGAAGGTGTATTGATGCGCCCGTGGGAACTCTTCGACGATCAGCGGGAGCGCGCGGCCAAGCAGCTGAACGGACGCTTGGCCAAGTTGTGGACCGCGCTTCCCGGGATCATTCAGTCGTTCAACGCGAGCAAGCAGACCGTCGTTGTGCAGCCGGCCATTCGGGCGGTCAGCTTCGACATCCAGGGCAAACCCACCAACGTCCAGTTGCCGCTCCTGCTGGACTGCCCGGCGCAGTTTCCAGGCGGAGGCGGCTACACGCTCACCTTCCCGATCGCGGCAGGCGATGAGTGCCTGGTGGTGTTCTCCGCGCGGTGCATCGACGCCTGGTGGACGTCGGGTGGCGTGCAGAACCAGGCGGTCCTGCGCATGCACAACCTATCGGACGGCTTCGCTCTCCTGGGGTTTTCGTCTGTCCCCCGCGTCATCTCCGCCATCAGCACGGCCAGCACGCAACTGCGCAGCAACGACGGCAGCACGTTCGTGGAGGTCGGCGCCGGCGAGATCACGCTCAAGGGCGCCCAGATCAACTTGGAGGGCCCCGTGCGGCAGACCGGAGGCGCCGCGACATTCGACACCTCCGTGACGGCGCCGGCCATCGATGGCACGACTTCGATCACGGTTGCCGGCAAGGACGTCGGCGGCCACACCCACACCGACCCGCAGGGCGGCACAGTGGGACCGATGCAGGGATGACGCATGCTCTACCGACAGCTCGATGCGAACGGCGACTATCAGATCGGACAGTTCCTGCAGAACACGCCGGCGGCCGTCGCCCAGGCGGTGCAGACGCGGCTGAAGCTTTGTCGCGCAGAGTGGTTTCTCGATGTCACCGACGGCACGCCGTGGCTGCAGGAGATTCTGGGCCGCAACACCAACTACGACCTGGAGATCCAGAAGCGCATTTTGGATACCCCTGGCGTGACCGAGATCGTCAGCTATTCGAGCAACGTCGACAGCGCGCGGGCGCTTAGCGTGACCGCGACCATCAACACCATCTACGGGCAGACGACTGTCCAACTCCCGCAATGACCCAGCCGGCCATCACGATCGACGCCTCGGGGATCACCATCCCCGCTTACTCGGACTGGTACGCGTGGCTCGTCTCGGTCTATCAGTCCATCTTCGGTCCTGATGTTTACCTCGGCAACGACAGCCAGGATGGCCAACTGATCGGGATCCTCGCGCAGGTCTTCACGGATCTGGGCAATGCCGTCGGCGCGGCCTACAACGCCTACAGTCCGGCGACCGCGCAGGGCAACGGCCTGGCCAGCCAGGTCAAGCTCAACGGCCTCAAGAAGCTGGTGGCCGGCAACAGCACGGCGACCCTGACGCTGGTGGGGCAAGCTGGCACCGTGATCACCAACGGCATCGTCGCTGATGCCTCGGGGAATCAGTGGGCTCTCCCCACCTCGGTGACCATCGGCACCTCCGGAACCGTGAGCGTGACGGCCACGTGCACCACCGCGGGGGCCATAACCGCCCAGGCCGGTCAGATCTCGCAGATCCAGACGCCCACGCAGGGCTGGCAATCGGCCACGAACGCGGGCGCCGCGGTGCCGGGCAAGCCGGTCGAGACAGACGCCCAGCTGCGCGTGCGGCAGTCGAACTCCACCGCGGCGCCGGCGCAGGCCATCATCGACGCCATCGCGGCGGCGGTGGGCAACGTGCCGGGCGTCACGCAGTACCAGATCTACGAGAACGCTACGGCCACGGTCGACGCCAACGGAGTGCCGGCCGCCGCGATCGCACCGATCGTCCTGGGTGGAAGCGTCAGCGCTGTCGCCGCGGCGATCCAGCTGCGCAAGCCGCCGGGTGGCATCACCTACGGCACGACGAGCGTGCAGGTTCTCGACCCGGTCGGGCTGCCGGTGACCATCAACTTCTTCCAGCTCGCGCAGACGCCGATTTACGCCGCGCTGACGATCCAGCCCCTGACCGGTTACGCCGCGTCGACGGGGGGGCTGATCCAGGCCGCGATCGCCGCCGCCATCAGCGCGACCGGCATCGGCGCCGCCGTCTACCCGCTGCGCCTGCTGGGTGCCGCGAACCTCTCCGGCTCGGCGGCCATCAGTGCGGCATCAGCCATCCTCGGCTATGCCGTCACGCAGGCGCAGCTCGATGCCCTGAGCGAGACGTACGAGATCACGGCATTCGCCGTCGGCACAGCGCCGAGCCCCACCGGCACGGCGGCCATCCCCATCGCCTTCAACGCGGCTGCCGTCGGCTCCGCGGCGGACGTTGCCCTGACCGTCCTATGAGCGCCGACATCTCCCCCTACCTCGGGCTAATCACCAGCGAGCACGCCGACAAGCCCAAGTTCGTCGCGCTGGTCTCCGGGCTGGTGCAGCCGGTCGCGGACATGGTTGCCGCGGCGCAGAGCCTGGAGACGCTGTTCGACGTCGACACGGCGGTTGGGCAGCAACTCGACATGGCCGGGGAGTGGGTGGGGCGCGCGCGCGACCTGCGCACACCGATCACCGGAGTGTTCTTCAGCCTGGACATCGCCCCGGGCCTGGACCAGGGCATCGTGTGGACGCCCTACACGCCGACCGATGGTCTGCAGCAGCTGCCGGACGAGCAGTACCGCACGGCACTGCGCGCGCGCATCGCGAACAACGCATGGGACGGCTCGCTATCGCAGGCCTACGCGATCCTCGAGGCGTTGTTCGGCGGCACGGCCTTCACACCGTTCCTGCAGGACAACGGCGACCGCACGATGTACCTCGGACTGACGGGGGCGGTCCCCGACGCGCTGACCTTGGCCATGCTCACCCAGGGGCTGCTCGATCTTCGCCCGGCAGGCGTCCAGATCCTCGCCTACGTCACGCCGAGCGCCAACGCCCCGATCTTCGCGCTCGATGTTGAGAACGCCTACTTCGCCGGGCTCGATGTCGGAGCCCTTCCAGTCTTCAACCAACCCGCTTAAGGGAATCTCGAATGCCCGGAACGAATGATTTCCAGACGGTGGCGGCAGCGGCCGGCGCCAACGTTGTCACCCAGGCGCAGTATCTGGCGCTGACCTCCCTGCTTGCTGACGGCCTGACCTCGGGCATCGTCAACTCGGCGCAGCTGAACAAGATTCTTCGGCAGTCGTCCTTTGTGTCGGCAGCGATGGCGCAGATCATCGCCAACACCGGAGTGAACGCAGCCGACGATGGAAACCTGGCCACCTTCGTCACGAACTTCCTGGCGGCTCTTGGCAACAGCGGCATGACGCGCCGCGCCGTCTTCACCAGTTCCGGCACCTTCACCGTGCCGGCCAACGTCACGCAGATTTGGGTGAGCGGGTGTGCGGGAGGCGGCGGTGGTGGTACTGGTGGTGGAGCGGGCGGCACCAATGTTGGATCTGGCGCTGGCGGTGGTGGTGCGGGGCAATCCATCCAAAAATCAGCCTATGCAGTCACTCCAGGCGCCAGTATCTCGATCACGATTGGCGCAGCCGGTACAGGCGGCGGCGCTGGCGGAACAGGTAACGGCGGCTCTGGGACCAGCGGCGGAAACACAACTATCGGCACCCTCGTGACGCTGAATGGCGGATCGGGCGGTCCTGGCGGGGTCAACGCACCAACCGGGTCCTGCGCCGGTGTGGCCGGGGGCGCTGGATACCCGCAAGGCGCCACTGGAACAGATTCTGGGAACGACATCTATGGCTCAGCATTGGGCGGCAGCGGTGCATCGTCGCCTTTTGGTGGTGGCGGCCCGGGCGGCCGTGGCGGAACTGGAGGGGGCGTCCCTGCGTCGGCCGCAGGAGGCTATGGTGCAGGCGGCGGGGGTGGTGGTGGTTCTTATTCCGCTGGTTCTGGCAACGGCGGCGCCGGTGCGGATGGATCGCCCGGCTTCGTCACCATCGAGTGGTAATCGGAGACCCTCATGCAACGCTACGCACTCATCAACGCCTCGGGCGCCGTGGAAAACATCGTCCAGTGGGACGGAGGCCCCGACTGGCAGCCTCCCACCGGCACGATTGCCGTGCAGTCCGACACGGCAGCTATCGGCGATACCTACGCCAACGGGATATTCACGGGGCCTGCCGTACCGGCCCCAACTCCGCTCACGCCCGCGCAGCAGCTCGCTGCCGATGCCGCTTTGCTGCTGTCCGGAACGGTGACTGTCACCAGCACATCAACCCCAGCACTCGATGGCAGCTATTCCATTACTGCGCAGGATCAGCAGCATATCGCTGCGGAGGTGCAGAGCCTGATGCTCAATGGCACGTTCGCCGATGGCACGGCCTCGGTGCAGTGGCCCGATGCCACGGGCGCGCTGCATACGTTCGATGCGGCGCAGTTCAAGGCGTTTGCGACGGCGGTCGGCGGGTTTGTCGCAGCGTGCATCAAGTGCCGCATCGGAACGTCCACCACGCTGCCATCGGCATCCGTCACGATCGCCTGACGCCACGCCGCCCCATCCAGCCGCCTCCGGGCGGTTTTTTGTTGCCTGCGTTCTGCTGGCCGTCCGGTTCCGCGCGCACGCGATCGGTCTCATGCTGACCTACTCGTTCTGAAAGACACCATGGTTGATCCGCAATCCCACCTCGAATCGCTGCGCGCCGAGATCGACACGCTGCCGGCGGAATACCGCGTCCTCGTGCGTTATCTCGACGCGCGCCTGGATGCTCAGGAGCAGAGCACCCAGGACTTGCGACAAGCGTTCGAAACAGGGAAGGGCGCACTCGTCGCCATCAAGTGGGTGGCGGGGCTCGCTGCAGCCCTTGCGGCCATCTGGGCCGGATTTCACGGGAGCATCAGCGTCAAATGAGCGTCGAACAAACCCACGAAGAGCGCGAGACGCTGACCGTCGAGGTCAACATCCCGGGCCACGCGCCGCGCACCACGACAGCCCTGTTCGAACGTACCAAGAAGCTGTTGGTCGAACGCGAGGGCGGTCGGTGCTACATCTGCGGACGCACTGCCGAAGAAAGCGGGCATCCGCTGGAATCGCACCACTACCCGGTCGAGCGCTCCCTGGCGACGGCCTGGGACTGGCCGCGCTTCGTACGCGATTGCAAGGCCGGCGCGTGGGGTCCGCATGCGCAGGCCTTCGACTGGGACAGTTTCGATCCAGCAGCTGATCCCTACCGCTTCGTCGATGACCAGACGGTCAACGGCATGTTGCTCTGCAAGGCCCACCACACCGGCAAGGATGAAGGCATCCACACGATGCCGTGGCCGCTCTGGATCTGGCAGCGCTACGCGCCGGACGGCTACCAGATCTCGGACGTCGAGATCATCCACGACCAGACCTGATCTTCACTTTCCCCATCAAGCCGCCTTCGGGCGGTTTTTCTTTGCCCGGAGACCCTGAATGTCCACCAACGCATACCGCCAGTCGGTCGCTTCGGCGTCCCTGGCCGCGCTGACCAACGCCATCGGCCCGAACTCGACCATCACCTACTACTCGGGAACGCCTCCCGCGAGTTGTGATGCGGCGCTGTCTGGAAACACGGCGCTGACCAGCGGCACGATCACGAGCTGGTCAGCGCCGACGTACTCGTCCGGTAGCGCAGCAATGGTCTCGACGGCATCGATGAGCGCGTCCGGCTACGGCGTCATCGCGTCCGGTGTCGCGACCTTTGCACGCATCGCGACAAGCGGCGGCGTCGTCGTGCGGCAGCCGACCATCGGCACGTCGGGCGCCGAAATCACGATCGGAAACACGACCATCCAGACCGGAACGACCATCCCGATCAGCTACCAGATCACCGAAGGCTGCGACTCGGTGTGACGCCGGGGTAGGACATGGCAGATCCGGCATTCGTCAGCCAAGGCAGCGGCGGCAACGCAGGTGCGAACAGCACCAGCGTCGCCGTCAAGACGGACGCTGTGCAGGTCGGCGACCTGCTCTTTGCGACCGTCTCGGGGTACACGGCCGCGTCGACGTCGACGGCGACTCCCAAGCTGCCGACCGGCTGGACGGTTCCGGCGCACGGATCCGACCTGCAGTCGAACGCGACGTCCGGTTATGCGATCTTCACCTACGTCGCGGTCAAGATCGCGACGTCCGCCGATGTCGCGACATCCACGGCGAACATCAGCTACACGTTCGGCATCACATGGAGCGCGTCGAGCAGTCCTGGGATCACCGCCGCCATTGGTGTCGAGCGCGGCGGCGACCAGACGACGCAACCGGATGACCTGCAGGTGGTGTCCGTCACGTCGGGGACCGCGGTCGCGTCTCCGGTTGCGACGGCGTCTCTCAGCAACGACAAGCTCGTCGCGATCTACGTCGAAGCCGGGAACACCGGTGGGGTGCCATCAGTCTCCGGAACCGGGCTCACATCCGAGATCGCCTACGGCGACACAACGCGGGGCACGGGCATCCAGGTTGCCGACATC
>JAKAEJ010000029.1 GCA_021818335.1 Pseudomonadota bacterium
GCCCGCAATGAACCACGGCTCGGGCAGTTGCAGCAGCGCTTGGAAGGTCGTTTCGGTCGACATCCCCACAGACTACCGTTGACCGCTGCCCGCCGAACAGCTATCCCACGCAAAGACCGGAAGAACCGAATGATTACCAGTTCAAACTGGCCAAAATCCAGGGGGAGTTCGTTTGGCATGCACACGCAGATACCGATGAAGCTTTCATCGTTCTGCAAGGTGAAATGACGCTCGAACTTCGGGATCAGTCTGTTCTTCTGCGCGAGGGCGAAATGTATGTCGTTCCGAAGGGGATCGAACACCGACCCGTCGCATTAGGAGAGTGCAGCATCATGTTGGTTGAGCCCCGCGGCGTAGTGAACACGGGGGATGCAGGCGGTGTGTACACAGCGCCCAATGACAGGTGGATCTGAGCCGCTCGATCGCTTTCGTTGAGCGCGAGTGCGGTGTTTCCCTAGTGAGGATGCGGGACTCGGTATCTCTCAGACGCCGCGGCAGGACTACGTTCGGTTTTAGGCGGTCCGCCTGCTGCCGAACGAGATGATTCAATTGTCGACGCCGCGCAGTTAATCGTGCTCTTCTGGATGGGTCGCGTCGTAAGGGAACTGCCAGATGGATTGAGCGTTGCGCCATGCTTTTCAACCGGACGCCGTTGCGCGGCAGACTTCGGTTGCGGGTTTGGCGCTTCGGTGTATTTGAGCATCGAGATACGAATGGGCGAGCAGAAGCGCCGTCGGAAGCTGCCGGTTCGCACGGACCAATGGGAATGCCTCCACATGGCCTCGCTCAATCCAACGTGCGCCGATATAAACGCACTGCGGCTGAGCCCACTATGAGTACGAAAAGCATCATCGGCCAGATGTCAGGCCAGATATCGCCGAAGCCGTTCCCCTTCAGCAGGATGCCCCGCACAATTCGAAGCGCGTGGGTGATTGGCAGGCACTGGCCGATCATCTGGGCCCATCGGGGCATGCCGTCAAATGGATAAAGGAACCCCGAAAGGAGCATCGAGGGAAGAAAGGCGAACTGAGCCATCTGCTGGGCCTGCATTTGCGTTCGCGCCAGCGTCGAGAAGATCAGACCCATCGAAAGATTGCAGGTGATGAAAATTCCCAGGCTGGCAAGAAGGAGCAGCAACGAGCCGCGGACCGGCACGTCGAACAGGAAAATCGACGCAATTAGGAACATGATAATTTGCACGTAGGCGAGGCCCACATACGGAATAATCTTTCCGAGAGCGACTTCCACGGGTCGGGCTGGCATCGCGAGCAGGTTCTCGAGCGTGCCCACTTCGCGTTCTCGCGTAATCGCCACGGAGGTCAGGATCAACGTCGACAGCGTCAGGATTACGGCAATCAAACCGGGAACGATGTTGAGCGCTGTAATCTGCTCCGGATTGTAGCGTTCATGGAGCACTACTTCGAACGGCGCGGGTCGGGGAGCAGGTCCTTGCAGGTTCGGTGGCAGGTCGCGGCCGAGTACTGAAGCGGTGAGTGAAGACAAGGCCGCGGTTGCGCTGCCGATGGCGACGGGATCAGAGGCATCGGCGTCGACAAGCATTTGCGGATGCTCGCCACGGTCGATTCGCCTGCCAAAGCCTGCGGGAATATCAAGTATGAACAATACGTCGCCACGGCGCATCGCTTGGTCCGCTTGCGCCTGCGTCGCATAGCTGCGGATGTCAAAATAGCGTGTGTTAGCCAGTGCAGTAATCAGATCACGCTCGTAGACAGAGTGGTCACCTGATACGAGCGCTGTCGGAAGATGCCGTGGATTGGCATTGATGGCGTATCCGAAGAGCACAAGCTGGATGATTGGAAGAAGAATGGTGAGCCGAAGCGTCATCGGATCTCGGCGCATCTGCAGCCACTCTTTCCGCAGGATCGCCATTAACCGGGCCAGAGAAAACGCGTTCATTCGTCCGTCTTTTGAAGGTTGAGCATATGGATGAATACGTCATCGAGGCGCGGTTCGACCTCCTGCCAACGAAGCTGTGTATCGCCGAGCCGCGCTATGCCTTCCCGAAGCTTCTGGCGGTCGAGGCCGGCTACCCTCAAGGCGTGGCCAAAAATCCCGGCCATTTCAACACCGGGCTCTCTCCTCAAGCGTGTCGCCGCACGTTCGATGTCAGGGCCGGTGGCCTCGAATGTCACCAAACGTGCAGCGGCGATCACTTCCGACGCTGTTCCCTGCACCACCAATTTGCCGCCGGCAAGATAGATGACGCGACTGCAGCGCTCCGCTTCATCCATGTAATGGGTTGAGACCAAGACCGTCATGCCTTCACCGGCAAGATCGTGGATGAGATCCCAGAATTGGCGTCGCGCGCGCGCGTCCACGCCGGCTGTTGGCTCGTCGAGAAGCAAGAGCTTGGGGCGATGCAATACGCAAGCGGCCAGCGCCATGCGTTGCTTCCATCCTCCAGAAAGTTCGCCTGTGAGTTGCCGCGCGCGCGGCCCCAGGCCCATCCGCTCTACGACCGCCGCGATGGCCGATCGACGATGGGAGATCTCATAAAGTCTGGCCACGAACTCCAGGTTTTCCATGACCGTCAGGTCACGATAAAAGCTGAATTGCTGGGTCATGTAGCCGGTCTGGAGGCGAATTTGCGCAGCGGCATTGCGGAGATCCAGACCAAGGCAAGTACCGCCACCGTCGTCGGGTAGCAACAACCCGCAGAGCATGCGCATGGTTGTGGTTTTCCCGCTTCCGTTGCCGCCGAGAAATCCGCAGACTTCACCCTCTTCGACGCGTAGAGTTAGTCCATCGATGACTGTGTGAGCACCGAAACGCTTCACCAAGCCATCGACGTCGATCGCGGCGGGCTTCATTGGGCGCTCGGCTTTGCGAGCGGACGAACATCCACAAGCTGACCCGGCTTGAAGCGCATGGCCAGATCCGCAGCAGGTTGTGCTTCGACCATGTAGACGAGTTGGCTGCGAGTCGTTTCGCTGTAAATGACGGGGGGCGTGTACTCCGGTTGAGGTGCAATGAACGAGATATTTGCGGTCAGGCCGGGTTCGCAGCCATCGCAGGTGACACGAACTGGCTCGCCGAGGTGGATGGTGGCGAATGCTTTTTCTGGGACGAAGAACCGTACGCGGATATTGGATGGGGGGAGGAGTCTGACTACGGTGGTGCCGGCTGTAATCGTGTCGCCAGCGATTGCTCCGGTATCAGCGACGACGCCGTTCCGGGGGGCAAGGACCCGGCGCTGCGCTAAAGCCCATCTTGCTTGCGCAAGCCCACCCTCGGCAGCTTCGAGCGCGCCGCGGGCAGCCGCGATCTGGTTGGCGCGTCCAGTCGGCGACTTTGCCAGCGCGAGCTTTGCATTAGCCTGCATGACCGCGGCAGTGGCGGCTGCCAAATCCATCTGCGTTTGCTCGACCAGTTGTCGAGTCACACTCCCATGCCCCAAGAGGCGTTCGTAGCGACGGAGGTCACTAGCGATCTTCTCGCGCTGTGCCATCTGTTGGTTGAGCGCCGCACGGTCTTGCGCAATCTCATCGGGACGCGATGGGGCTTCAAGGTTCGCCAGATTGGCTTGCGCTTGGGCGAGCGACCCGCGCGCGGCGGTTACGCTTGCGAGTTCATCAGTGTCGTCTTGATCAAAGATCGGGTAGCCGCGCTTGACCCACTCGCCACGATGGACAAACAAACGGGTCAGCCGACCGGTGAGCACCGGCGCCACATCCACGTACTGGGCCTCAGCATAGCCCTGCCAATAGGCGCTGCCCGGGGATCGCCAAGGGATAGAGGCGTAGCCGATGGCGACAAGCCCAAGAAAGCCAACAAGCACTGTCAGTAAGCGTTTTTTCATGGATATGTCTGGATTGGGGCGAGCCCACGGAACAGGACGTCTAGATGATGTTCGAGGACTTTGGCTGGATCGACAGGTGCTTGGGCGTAGGGCCTTAGGGATGCGTTCCAGAGCATGAGCATCAGAGCGGGGGCGACAACGAGAGGTACGGTCAAGGTCACGTCCACGGAGCGGAATTCGCCCTGTTCGATGCCTCGGCGCAGTACGCGCTCGATGAGTCGTCGCCCACGCGCCGTAACTTCCTCGACATAGAAGCGCGCCAAGGCAGGGAAATTGCCTGCTTCCGCGATGACCAGTTTCGGAATGGCCGAAATCGGGCGATCGCACGCCGCTAGGAGTGCGAACAGGATCGTCCTCAGCGTAGTCGTTGCCGAGGTCGACTCCGAGTCAGCCACCGATTCGAGGGCTTCGAGGTTTGGCAGAAGGTCATGGCGTACCACGGCCCGGAAGAGTGCTTCCTTGTTCGGGAAGTAGAGGTAAATGGTTCCCTTGCCGACGCCAGCGCGTTCGGCGACGTCGTCAAGGCGCGTGGCTGCGAAGCCCCGCTCCGAAAAAAGCGCCAACGCCGCCTCGCGAATTTCGCTGGGGCGGACATCCTTTCTTCGGGCGCGGCGGGCGGGATGTTTGGACGGAGGCACAGGCATCCGCCCATACTAACTGACCAGTCAGTCAGTAAAAAGACCCGGAACTACGCAGTTCGATCGCGATGAAATGCCTCGGGAGCATGGAGCTTGATGAGCCCGGGCGACCTGTTGCGGCTAGGACCCATGCGCGGCTCCTCGAGGTAAGGGCGCTGCGCGAGCGTCCTGCTGCACTGGAAATGGCTTGAACGTGCGTCTGAGCGCGAAAGCGGGGGGATGCGCAACGTACGTGGGAAGACCAGCCTAGCCACGCTGTTGTTGGAGCTGCTAGGGTCAGACGAGGGCGAAAACAGGATTGCCGGCATCGACCATGTTCAGGACAGAGCCGGTCAGTGCGTCGGCAAGTCTCAATTTGTCCGTGGTGCCTCTCGCGCAGGCAACGACATCAGACGATCCTCAGTCCGGGATGCCTCTACCAGCGGCGAGCGCAGGGGGTGTCGCAACGATGCACTAGACGTCCTCCTAGTGAAAACCGGGCTTGCGTGCCCGTGCTAGCCAAGGACGGTCGCCCAATCGCACAACACGATCAGCGTCCGTTCGCGCGCAGAGCCTGCCAAAGCGCTCGAAGCGCCCGAGCAACCCAAAACGCGGGAATCACATCAATCAAGCCTACGCCGAGGCTAAGGCCGATCTCGAATGGCCACAGGTTGTGCCGGGTAGGGTCGATGGTGACATCCGCAGCGATACGCAGGATGACTGTGGCTGGCACCACGGCCGCCAGTGCAAGGCAGCACGTCCACGGGCGAGCAAGACGGGCGAGGCCGCCTAGTGCCGCCGCAAAACTCAGCCAGACGAGCCCGATCGGCGACAGTGCCGTGGGCAAGCCCGTCTGGTCGTAGGGAAGGCCCAGATAGGAAACCCCCAGAAGTAGCAAGCCGAATATCGACGCAACCCCGACTAATATGAGTTCGCTTCGCTTCGTCATGGCAACTCCCAAACTCGGCGCCCGGGGCGCTTGCCATGAAGACATCGCTGCACTCGCATGGCCAACTCGTTTCGCATCCAGATCACAGCAGGCATTTGATGAGGCCAGCCTGCCGGCTGTCTCGTGGGCAAGCCTGCCTGCGGCCTAGGGCTGCAATCTGCCCAACCAAAGCGGCACGGCATGACGAGGATACCGTCAGCTGGTGGCGCCCGCAGGATCGGCATCGACGGGAGAGAAGGCGTCGAGGAGATGTCGCACAAGAGGATTCGGAAAGCGCCGAGACAGTGTGACGGCAACGAACGCCTCACTCAGTTCCGGCAGTTGAGCGAGTTCGCGCAAGCTGCCATTCCCCAGTTCATCCCGGACGACGATGGGGGGAACCACGGCGAGCCCGATGTCCTGTCGCGCAAGGAGTCTCATCATAGCCATGTCATCCACTTCTGCCGCGACGCGAACAGCAATGCCAAGGCGATCAACGAGGGCATCGAAACCGACCCGGATACTGCTCTCCAGCGTAGGGAGAATGAGCGGCTCACGCGCAAGCAAAGCGTGCAGTTCGTGTTCGCCGCGCGCCCTTTCGGTTGTGCCGACCAGGCTGACCGGTTGCTCGGCGATAGGGTGGGCAATCCAACGCGTGCCCGCGTCCCGCATTGGCGGCATGTTGCTGAGCACGATGTCCAGGCGATGCGACTCGAGCGCGCGAAGCAGTTCCGCCATCGTGCCAGACCGCAGGACGATTTCGACGTCTTCGCGCCCGAGCAATGGGCGAAGGAATGCGATTTGGAAATTACGCGAAAGGGTTGCCAAGGCGCCAACGCGTAGCACTTGCCGACGCTTCCCCAGTCGGTTGCCGAGGATGCTCAGCAGTTCACCTCCTGCGCTGAAAATAACGTCCGCGTGCTCGAGGACGATGTGGCCCGCTTCCGTCAATTGCAGTTGTTTGCCTGTTCGCTCAAACAGCAGATGGCCAAGGCGCTCCTCCAGCTTGTGGATTTGGATCGACAGCGCGGATTGGGAGATGTGCAGCTTTTCAGCTGTCCGCGTGAGGTTTCCTTCGCGGGCAACTGCCCAGAAATACCGCAAGTGGTTGTAGTTGAGGGACGCCATAATCGTTCCATTTTATATATGGATCATAAGATAATTATGAATTTTATGGATTAAACGGGATCGGTTACGGTTCCGCGGCCTTCACTTGGCCGGAATGACCACATGCGTGAACTAGCCGTCCTGATCGCCCCCACCCTGCTCGTCGCGATCGGAATCATCGGGAGGATCGATCGGTCTGGACGAACGCGCACGCTGGCTGCGGCGGTGCGCACCGCGAGCGCCGTTTCCCTGGCCCTCGCCATTTGGGCTTGCTGGGAACTGGCCCACCACGGCGAGATGCACGGATCCCTCTTGACCTGGCGAGGCATGGGCGTCTCCGTATGGCTGGACAGTTTAAGCGTGAGCCTGTTCTTGCTTGTTTCGGGCATTGGCGCGGCCGTCCTGAAGTACAGCGAGACTTATCTCGATGGCGATCCCCGGAAAGGTCGGTTCATGGCTGACCTCAGTTTCACCCTTGCGGCCGTGATGACGCTGGTGCTCTCGGGGAATCTCCTGCAGCTGGTTGTCGCATGGATCGCCACCAGCCTCGGACTGCACCGGTTGTTGCTCTTCTATCGGGATCGACCTGCAGCCGTTTCGGCGGCACGGAAAAAGTTCGTGGTCGCTCGCCTGGGCGACCTCTGCCTGGCTACAGGCGCCATCCTTTTGGCCTCGACTTGCCATAGTGGTGATCTCAGGCTGGTTCTCGATCGCGTACACGGTTTGACCCGCCCAGGAGCGCAGGTTGAAATTGCAGCTATCGCGTTGGTTCTGGCAGCCGCCCTAAAGTCGGCGCAATTTCCAGCGCATGGCTGGCTGCCCGACATCGTCGACACGCCAACGCCTGTCTCGGCGTTACTGCATGCCGGAATTATCAACGGCGGCGGCTTCCTTGCTCTGAGGTTTGCCGACGTTCTGACGGCGGCTCCCGGATCGCTCATGCTCCTTGCGGGGATCGGCGGCTTGACCGCAGTCTACGGATCGCTCGTCTTGATGACGCAGACAAGCATCAAGGCGGCGCTGGCCTGGTCAACCATTGCCCAAATGGGACTGATGTTGCTGGAGTGTGGAATCGGTGCGTTTGCACTGGCATTGGTCCATCTCATCGCACACTCGGTCTACAAGGCCCATGGATTCCTTTCATCCGGCAATGCGGTTCGGACGGTTGCCCACCGTCATCCGGTAGCACCCAGAGCGGGTCGTGCGTCACGTGCATTCGGCCTAGTGATTGCGCTCGTCGCATACATTGCCCTTCGCCCTTGCCTTGAGGTAGTTCTGGCAGAGCCATTGATCAGCTGGACTTTGGGACTAGTCGTTGTTTTGGGCTTGGGCATGCTTTTGGCGCAGGGCGCTCCCGATCTGCTTCCCGGATGGAATCTTGCTCGAGAGGGGCTGCTCGCGATGGCGGCAATGGGAGCTTACATAGGCCTCCACGCGGCTGCCCACGCTTTGCTCATGAACACCTTGCCGCCAGCGCCAATTCCGTCGCCCGTCGAATGGGTTGTCCTGTTCGCCGTGCTAATTGCATTTGCGGTGATCGTCTTCATGCAGATCATCCCAGAGCCGTTTCAGTCTCGCGCGTGGTATCGAACTGCCTACGTCCATTTGGCACAGGGACTCTACGTGGATGCGTTCCTGTCGAGATTTTGGCGTCGGCTGCGAGTACAGACCGAGGTATCCCTGTGAATGCTCTTCTCGAAGCGCGATCCGAAGAAGTCGGCGCCAGCCGGCCTGCAGCAACGCAGGCTGCTGTCCACGCCGCAGCCAGGACAGCTTGCCGACGCATCGCGCCGCTGTGGCCGCTCGCCCATTTCGTTGCGGTCAACCCGTTTGTCGGGTTAAGCGACCAACACTTCAGCGAAGCTTCGCGGATCATTGCGGCAACCCAAGGTGCCCGATTGGTCCCGCACCGCAAGTTCTATGCGGATGAAATGACCCGAGGAAACCTCACCGACCAGGATCTGGCCGAGGCACTGCACGAAACGTCCACGGCCCAATCTCGCAAGCCCACGGTTGACGAGTTGAAGCTTCAACTGAAGGACGCGGATGCCGACAAGCCACAACTCCTTCCGACGCTCGCGGGGATTGCATCCGCAATGTTCGGCCTGCCTTTCGATGATCAAGTCGATGCGCAGCTCAACCAATGGGCTGCAGCGCACTTTGATCAGGGCCAGGCAATTTGGCCATCGCCATGGAGGCATCTACCACCGTACCCCGCTTGGCGCTCACACTCATTGGTTGACCGCGGCCCGGAAATTGCAGGTTGTCGCGGCTTTCGGGCTTCCATCCGATCAATGCCCGATAGCGCCGACGCACTGATCCGCGATGCCGTCGATGCGCTGCGCCTTCCGACAGACGTCTTGCCCATGTACTTCCATCGGCTGCTAGCGACGCTGGGTGGCTGGGCTGGGCATGCTCGCTACCGCGATTGGCGGCACGAGCTGAATGGAATTGAGTCCGCGGAAGAGACGATGGGTCTTCTGGCGGTACGGCTCGCCTGGGAGGTGATCGCTTGGCGTCAGTCACCTGAACCTGATCGCGTCCTCGCCCACTGGTCGGACGCCGTTTCTCGTTTCCAGGAACTCCAAACTGAAGATTGCGCGCCGAGTGAGCTCGATATTGAAATGACGCTACAGAGGGCCTACGAAAAGGGCTATCAGCGCAACCTTGCGAGGAAATTGGAAGCGAGCGCTACAGCGCAAGCAACGAGCGACAGCCCGAAGACGGCGGCCATACAAGCCGTTTTTTGCATTGACGTCAGGTCGGAAGTCTTTCGTCGTGCTCTTGAGATGGCATCTCCTGATTTCGAAACGCTGGGCTTCGCGGGCTTCTTTGGCATGCCGATCGAGTATGTGCCATTCGGCCGTCTTGATGGACACGCCCATTGCCCGGCCTTGATGGCGCCGAAATTCAAGGTGCACGAGGCCCCCGCGTGTGCCGCGCAAGGGGATCGCCTGCGCGTGGAGCGCCGGCTTCGTTTAAGGGAATTGCGTGCAACGGCATGGCAAGGGTTCAAGCGAGGTGCTGTTGCTTCCTTCGCTTTCGTGGAAAGCCTTGGATTGATCTATGCCGTGCGCCTGCTGATCGATAGTCTTGCGCGGGCCAGGTCCGTGGCACCTTCCCGAGTCACGAACGTGATGGAACCGGATTTATCCGTGAACGGGGCGGTAGCTAATGGACTAGGAGTTTCACCGGACGCGCGGGTCGACTTGGCCGCGGGCTTGCTGCGGGGAATGTCGCTCACGCAACGGTTTGGCCGAATGGTTCTCCTCGTAGGTCATGGCGCGAGCACCACCAATAATCCCTACGCAAGCGGGCTAGATTGCGGTGCCTGCGGTGGGCATGGCGGCGAGGCCAATGCGCGCATCGCAGCTCAAATACTCAATGACCCAGAGGTTCGCGCGGCTCTCGCAAGAATGGGTATCAATGTCCCGGCAGAGACCTGGTTTCTGGCAGCCCGGCACGACACCACGACGGACGTCGTGCAGCTTTTTGATGTTGAAAGGATTCCCGCAACCCATGCCAATGAACTGAAGCGCCTCCAGCGCGCTCTGGACGCTGCAGGCGCGCATGTGCGTTCGGAGCGGGCTGTCCGACTGGGCATATCGCTTTTGCATCGGACAGATCGGCAGGTGATTGCCCGCAGCAATGACTGGAGCCAGCCACGTCCGGAATGGGGACTCGCGAACTGCTCGGCATTCATCGCGGCACCGAGGGAACTCACGCGCGGACTGGACCTCGGCGGACGCGTCTTCCTTCACAGCTACGAGGCTCAGCTGGATCCCGATATTCGCGTGCTAGAGCAGATCATGACCGCTCCGATGGTCGTGGCAAGCTGGATCAGTCTCCAGTACTACGCATCGGCGATTGACAACGAGACTCTAGGTAGCGGCAACAAGGTTCTCCACAACGTGGTGGGCGGACTCGGCGTCTTTGAGGGTGCAAGAGGCCCCTTGCGCGTTGGGTTGCCATGGCAGTCCGTCTCCGATGGCAATCGATTGATGCATGAACCTCGACGTCTGTCAGTGGTCCTTGCCGCCTCTCTGGAGGCGATCGACCAAGTCATCGCGCGCCAGTCAGGCGTACGCGAGCTTATCGAAAACGAATGGATCCATCTATTCGCGTTACCGCCGGGGCAGGCGCTTGTCTGGCGGCGTCGGCCCGATGGGGTCTGGCGTCGCTTTACGTGAGGCACACGTCGATGACGCCCTACGACTCAGTGACCACGTTCGGCGCAGGCGGACTGGCGCGCGAGCGTCCCGCGCTTGCACGGTTCCGGCAGGGCGGGTGCTCTGCGAGCGTCCAACGTTCGGAACATGACCGCTTAGGCAATCCTCTTGTGCGAGGTGGTCGTGCGAACCTGCCGGCAGGCTGCATAACGTTCGCGCAGCCTTGAAGTCGATATGGGGATTTACGGGCAGCAAAGTCGGAATTGGATGAAGGCGCCTGTTCACGACTCTCCCCGCGTGGGAAAAGCTTTCATCGCAACCATGCACGGAAAGCAGAGGGCCATGGCTCCGCTTCTGGAACGATTTCTCGGGCTCGATGTCACCGTTCCAGCGGGGCTGGATACTGACCGATTCGGCACTTTTGCGCGTGATGTGCCGCGCCAAGGAACGCCTATAGAGGCTGCGCGGTTGAAAATCCGGGACGGATTTGCCCTGATGCCAGACGCGCGGATCGGGGTCGCGAGCGAGGGCAGTTTCGGCTGCCATCCAGCCAATCCCTTCCTTCCTTGGGGCCATGAGTGGGTCGTTCTTCACGACCGCGACGCTGGATGGGAGATCACTGGTCAGCACGCAGGGCCCGCGAGGCATTTTGCGCATGTTCAGACCGAAGATATTCGGGTGGCCCTGGCCTTCGCCCATCAGGTTGGCTTTCCATGCCAAGGGGTCATCGTCATGGGGGTGCTCGATGGCGTGCCATCGCCCACCGCGTCGCTGCACAAGAACTGCAACAGCGCGGGCGAACTGGAAAGGGCGATCGAGGAAGTCCTTGCGCGTCACGATGCGGTGTCCGTGGAGACCGACATGCGTGCGCATCGCAATCCCCTGCGCATGCGTTGCATACGACGTGCGACCCTTGATCTCCTCCGCGCGATTCGGAGCGGCTGCCCGGCATGTGGTCGACCGGGATTCGTGGTGCATCGGCAAGTCCCAGGCCTGCTTTGCAGCAGCTGTGGTTGTCCCACCGGCGCAGTCAGGGCGGAAACGCTGCGTTGCCACGGCTGCGGTCACGAGGAAGATCACCCTGTACCGTTGCCGTTTGCGGATCCTGCGCAGTGTGATCGGTGCAATCCGTGACACGCGGCGGCGGACTTTTTGTCGAAGAAGAGCGAAGCTAGGCCTATTTCGCGATAGTCGCTGACCCAGGACCGAACCGTCATGCCCACCAACCGCATCGAGATTACTCGCCCCGACGATTGGCACGTCCATCTGAGAGATGGCCAGGTATTGGCATCTGTCGTCGAGCACACCGCCCGGCGTTTTGCCCGCGCCATTGTGATGCCCAACTTGAATCCGCCGGTGACGACCGTCGCGAAGGCGATGGATTACCGAAAACGCATCCTCGCTTGTGTGCCTGCTGGAATTCAATTTGATCCGCTGATGACGTTGTATCTCACACGGGAGACGAGCCCAGTAGATATCAGGGAGGCAAAGGAAAGCGATGGTGTCGTGGCGGTAAAGCTCTACCCGCAGGGTGCAACGACGCATTCGGATGCCGGGGTAGCGGATTTCAGGAGCATCTACCACGTGCTGGAGGCAATGGAGAGGCATGATTTACCATTGCTGGTGCACGGCGAGGTGACGGATTCGCGAGTCGACATATTCGATCGAGAGCGAGTGTTCATTGATCGCCATCTGGTTCCATTGCGCGAGCAATTTCCCGGGCTTCGGGTCGTGCTCGAGCACATCACGACCCAAGATGCAGTTCAATTTGTGCAGTCGTCGGAGCACAACCTTGCCGCGACGATCACCGCCCACCACCTTCTGCTCAATCGCAATGCGCTGTTTGATGGCGGCATTCGTCCGCACCTCTTTTGTGCACCTGTGCTGAAGCGCGAGCGTCATCGGCAGGAGCTCATCGCGGCGGCAACGGGCGGCGATCCGCGGTTTTTCCTCGGAACCGATAGTGCGCCGCATCCTCGGGAGGCCAAGCAGGCTGCCTGCGGTTGCGCGGGAATCTTCACTGCGCATGCAGCCATCGAGCTCTACGCAGAAGTGTTTGAGCATGCAGGGCACCTGGATCGGTTGGAGGCGTTTGCCAGCTTCCACGGGCCCGACTTTTACGGATTTGCGCGCAATCGTGGTCGACTGGTTCTGGAGCGTCGCGCTTGGACGGTGCCAGAGGCACTACCTCTCGGGGAGGGCGTCTGCATCCCCCTGCGCGCCGGTCAACCGGTCGCATGGTCACTAACTGCAGTGGATGAGCGATGATTTAGTCGCGCCCGGAGTACGGCAATCCGATTTGCGGCTGATTTGTTGTATCGAACGGCCCACCCGTTGCCGGTGGGTGAGCTGCTCGCCGAGAATCCGCCCAAGAGCCGCCCCATCGATGATCCCGTCTATCCGGCTGGGTTCGGGGAACATCGAAATCGATGTCGAGGGCAGGAGGTGCGGCCTGATATTCCATGCGACGGGGATGCACTCCGGGATTTGCAGATGACGGCTTGCTAACCAAGCGCCATACGATTCGCCTGCCAGAGTGTCCAGCAAAGCAACCCTGCAAAGCCCGTCCACGCCAGGTAAGGTACGAGCAGCAGCGCGGCTGCCTTGCGGATAGTCCAAAAAGTTGCCAGCGTGGCGGTGACCAGCGCGATTAATAGCACGATGGTTGTAAATGCTAGAAGGCCGTCATGCCAGCGGAAAAATGTCCAGGACCAGAATCCGTTGACGGCAAGCTGGAGGACGAACATCCCCGTGGCCAACTTTGTCCGCTGGGTCGATTCCCACACCAGCCAGAGGCTGATGCCCATCAACGTGTAGAGCACGGTCCAGACTGGGCCAAAGAGCCAAGGCGGCGGCGCCCAGGCCGGTTGGCTCAGGCGCTCGTAGTACGCGGCAGCATCGATGGATGCGAGTGCTCCAACAGCCGCGGCGGCGTAGACAATCAGTAAGGAGCCGAGCAATCGCAGAAATTGCCTGAAACGAAGTGGCATGGTCATCGCCGTTACAGCTTTGCGTTGGTGGAATCATCCACCCTCGGTCAACTTTGCACTACTCCGCATGCTGATGGTCCAGCCGACTTCTTGGTAACAGTGCGGCGTGGGATGAAGCCGCCAGAGAGTGCACTACGCTCGTCCGATTGAGTGCTAACGGGTGCGCAACCGACGCTCGGCCGCCTCCACCAGCATGCGGGGGCTCGGGCTGTGCTCACGACTTCGCTCAACGACCCTGATGGCGACCTGCAGACCAGTTCCTTGAGCGATGCTCACTGGGATGCCGTCCAATATTTTCTGTATTGTCGTGCCGTCATGGCCGATCGCGACCAATCCAAGGCATTGACCGGACCAGCGCACGGATTGGATGTTCGGTTGCTCGTGCTGCCGCAACCATTCCGCGAAGCGGAGTACAGCACCCCCTTCATCAGTCGTTCGATCGACAGATTGTGAAGAGGGCGGAACGGCCAAGACTCCGACGGCGATCTGCTTCGAAGTGGGCTCCCGTCCGTGCCAGTTCAGCTGCATCCAATTCAAGGCTGCGCCACGCGTCATCAGTCCTGTTTCTGAATCAAAGTCCGCCAGGCGATGCAGTCGCCAAAGCGTGTTGGCCTGGAGCAGGCCGGCGAGTGCAGCGGTTCCGCCAATGACCAAATCGACCCAAAGCGAGGCCCACTCGCTGGCATTGAGTGAATCAATCCTCCAACCGTGCATGTCCGACACTGCTTGGGCTGCGGTGATCGCGAGAACAATGGGCGCTGATTCGAGTAGCGTGAGTGGGAAAAGGGCAAGCCCGGCAATGTAAATGACGGGTAGTTGCTCGTATAGCAGGATCGCAGCTGCCTGCGCGGTGGACGCCATTTCACCAAGGTGTGGCGAGGATGCGAACACCGAACGTGCATAGGCATGGAACAGCACCGGGATGGCCACAAGGCAGATCAGCGTCAAGTACGAGTGAAGCCGGGTTGCTTTTTCGGCGAGCATGAGCGTGGCAACCAGCAACAAGCCCAACCCAAAGGAAGCGGCAAGGCGACCGACGATCAGCGCGTTGACGACGTCTGGCGGAAACATCTTGGCGTCGATGATGATCCAGAGATCCACGAGGATCATGAATACCCACGCTAGTACCTCCGTCCGCCGCATGATGATCTGCGCGCGCTCATGGTGGAAGACTGCAGACGAAGTGCGAGGAAAGCGGAATAGCAACACCCGGTCGGCATCCTGCGAGCCAATGAAATAGGCGAGTTGACGATGAAGGAACGAGGACAGAGGCTTCATTGCGGGTTCCATGGAATGGATGGTGGTGGCTTGATCCCAAGCGACGGGCCATGCCTCGCCGCCACTAGCGGCGATGCGCAGCGCCCACCAAACTAAGTGGCATGGCCGGTCGGCCGTTTGATCCATGGCAAGCCGTCGCCCCTGACGGGTGCGGCATTCGCGCGCACCGTATTGGCAAACCAGTGCCCGCCGAAGAACGCAGGGGTCAATCCGCGCTGACGATCCAAGACGGTTGCCTGTGACGCCGAGAGGAAATCCTGGGCGCGAATCGAGGGTTTCGGTTCGCGATGGCTAGAGTCTGATCCAAGGCTGGGATTCCGCCGCGAGTATTGCCGCGCAGAGGCATCAGGACCATGGCAATGCACTGCAGAGGTGTGTGGGCTGGTGAAATGCACCGCTGGCTGGTGCGACGGCGCCTGAAGATAGATTGTCGCGGGAAGGATTGGACGGGATTCCCTTGAACCGGCGAGCGCTGCGCGACCGCTTGCGCAAAATTCACGACCGGCGACGATAATGGCCTCTGGTCCCGTATCTATTTCCTTCATGCCTGTCGCCGAGCTGCTGCGCCAGATTCCATTGGAGAGATCCGATCCGGAGCGTTTGCGGGACTCGATCCGGCAGGCGTTCCACGCCACCTTTGATACCTACGAATCCCTTTTCACGCTGTTGCGCAACGATGAGGCGTATCTGCGTAAGCCGATCGCGTTGCGCCACCCACTGATCTTTTATCTTGGTCATACGGCGACGTTTTTCATTAACAAGTTCGTGCTTGCGGGCATCGATTCGCAGCGAATCGATGCACGGCTTGAGTCAATGTTTGCGGTTGGCGTCGATGAAATGTCCTGGGATGACCTGGACGAACGGCAATATGCATGGCCTCGAATTGAGGATGTGTGGGCCTATCGCGCCAAAGTTCGCGAACATGTCGACACGATCTTGGCGCGATTGCCACTCAATGGGCCGGTCGGGTGGGGTAGCCCATGGTGGGTGGTGCTCATGGGCGTTGAGCACGAACGGATTCATCTTGAAACTTCCTCGGTCCTCATCCGCCAGCAGAGGCTCGATCTTGTCCGCGCCAATCCCGCATGGGCGGCTTGCCAAGAGACGGGGGAAGCGCCTGTGCAGGCCTTGGTGGAAATCCCACCCCAGCGTTTTCGGCTCGGCCGCGATCGCGCTGATCCAGAATGCTACGGCTGGGATAATGAGTTTGGTGAGCACGAAGTATCGACCGGCGCGTTTAGGGCGGCTCGGTACTTGGTCAGCAACCGCGAATTCCTCACGTTCGTGACGAATGGGGGTTACGAGAAGGATCGGTATTGGACGGCGGAAGGTCTTGCCTGGAAGCGGTTCTCCAAGGTTGAGCATCCCGAATTCTGGGTCAGGCATGTCGATGGCTGGCGACTACGGCTGCTGGCCGAAGAGACCGCAATGCCTTGGGACTGGCCAGTCGAGACGAACGCACATGAAGCCAAGGCGTTCTGCAACTGGATGGCGACTGAAACGGGCACGGGGATCCGCCTTCCAGGTGAGGATGAGTGGCACGCCCTGAGGATTCACGCCGGCGTTTCGGACGGTGTCCGCGAATCGCTGCCAAAGGCGCAACTCGGTCTTGCGCAGGAGGCATCGAGCTGCCCGGTGACCCGCCACGCCCATGGCCCTCTGTTTGATGTCATTGGCAATGTCTGGCAGTGGTGCGAAACGCCGATACATCCTTTTGCCGGGTTCGCCGTGCATCCAGCTTATGACGACTTCACCACGCCCACGTTCGACGGTCGGCACGCCTTGATCAAGGGGGGCTCCTGGATTTCGTGCGGTAACCTGGCGGAACCCGCTTCACGTTATGCGTTCCGGCGCCATTTCTTCCAGCATGCGGGTTTCAGGTATGTCGTTGCGGATCGGCCGCCTTCCACGCCGAGGCTTTCACGCTACGAGGATGATGTGCAGGTTGCGCAGTACTGTGAGTTCCACTGGGGCGATACGTTTTTCGATGTGCCCAATTTCCCCAAGGCTCTTGCTCACCTATGCGTGCACGCGATGGATGACCGGCCAATGCACCGCGCACTCGATCTTGGTTGTGCCACGGGACGCGCAACTTTCGAGCTTGCGAGGTCCTTCCAGCAGGTCACGGGCATCGATTTCTCTGCGCGGTTCATCAGTGTCGGCGACCGCCTCCTACGCGACGGTTGCATTCGGTACACGGTGATCGACGAAGGCGAACTGGTGGGCTATCGCGAACATACCTTGGCAGAGCATGGTTTGAACGCGTTCGGCTCGCGCGTGACGTTTTTCCAGGGCGATGCGTGCAATTTGAGGAGCGTTTTCACAGGCTACGACCTTGTCCTCGCCGCAAATCTGGTTGACCGTCTCGACAATCCGCGACTGTTCCTCGAGGAAATCCATCGGCGCATCAATCGTGGTGGCCTACTGGTCATTGCTTCGCCATGCACTTGGCTCGAGGAGCACACGCCTAGGGCCAACTGGATTGGCGGATTCAAGAAAGACGGCGAGAGCTTCACGACACTCGACGGCCTGCATGCATTGCTGGATGCCAACTTCGAACAAATCGGGCCAGCCCACAACGTGCCTTTTGTCATTCGCGAAACCCGGAGAAAGTTTCAGCATACGGTGTCCGAGGTCACGATATGGTCCCGGCGATGACGAGAACCCAGTGCCGATGAGCGTGACCTGTGGCGTTGAATGCCCAGGTTCTGTGCTGCCCTTGCCTAGACGCATTGTCATATGGCGTGGCATCCCCAGGTCGAGCTGGAAGGAAACCGGGGCTGCAGCGACCGATCCCCAGGGGCGTTGTGGCTGGAGGAGGGAACTGGGCACGCCGAAAGTTTCCGGGAGATCGTCGGTGGATGCTGCCATTTCGGCGAGGCGCGGAGCGGGTCGGCTTCGCGTCTGGGGGCCTGAGCGGCTAAGACGATGCGTTGGAGAGGTATTGGTCCTTTAGGTGCACATAGTGGTGCGCAGAGTACAACAACTGTTCAATCTCACTGGTCGACAGCATTCGTGCAAACCGCGCTGGGTTGCCCAACCAGAGTTCGCCGGCGCCGACCCGCTTGCCCGGTGGCACCAAGGCGCCCGCGCCGACCATTGCACCTCGTCCAATGATGGCCCCGTCCAGCAGCGTGGCGTGCATGCCAATCAGGCATTGGTCTTCCACAGTACAGGCATGAAGTATGGCCCCATGACCGACCGTGACGTCGCAGCCGATGACCAGTGCCGCACCGCCGGGCGTGTATGGGCCATCGTGGGTGACATGCAGGACTGCGCCATCCTGGATGTTGCTGCGCGCACCAATGTGTATCGAGTTGACGTCACCACGGGCTACTGCGCCCGGCCAAAAAGATGCGTCATCCCCGACTTCCACCGAGCCTATCAGGCAGGCCGTCGGGTCAACGAAGCATCGGGCTCCAAGGTGCGGGATGCGACCGAGGTGGGAGCGGATATTCAAAGATGCAGTCATGATCATGCGGAGCAGAGTCGACCTGCGTCGTATTCTCTCGCAACTGCGCAGGCATCGTGCACTGTTCCTGGAGCTCCTAATGGATAGCATTGCGATCGAACTGGCATTGCGTGATCAGCTGGCGCAAAGCCATGCGGCGTGGCAGCGATGCACGCCGACGTATGCCCAGCGTATGGGCGATCTCTCGCGACTGCGCGCCATACTCGTGAGTCGCTTCGATGATTTGGCGGCAGCCATGAGTGCGGACTTTGGTCAGCGTTCGCGGCATGAAAGCTGCTTGGCGGACCAGATGACGGTCCTTGACGCGATCAATCACGCAAGGCGCCACCTAAGGCGCTGGATGCGACCCAGGCGGATGTGGGCGAACTGGCCGTTGCTGCCCGCTTGCGCGGAGATCCGCTTCCGGCCGTTGGGGGTGGTTGGGATCATCGCGCCTTGGAACTACCCCGTAAATCTGTCGCTAATACCTCTGGTGGAGGCCTTGGCCGCAGGTAATCACGTTTTGATCAAGCCGGCAGAACAAACACCAAGAACCAGCGCCATTCTCGCGGAGATCATTGGCGCGGCATTTCCGGCAGACCGTGTTGCCGTGGTCCAGGGTGATGCTACGGTTGGTGCCGCTTTCGCTGCGCTCCCCTTCGATCACCTCGTGTTCACCGGATCCACGGAAGTTGGCCGAAAGGTGGCACAGGCTGCCGCGGCCAACCTCACACCCGTGACGCTCGAATTGGGCGGGAAGTCCCCGGCATTGGTCGCACCCGGCTACCCGTTGGCCACGGCCGCAGCTCGCATAGCACAGGGCAAGTGGCTCAATGCCGGCCAAACCTGCATTGCTCCCGACTATGCTCTCGTGCCTCAGGGAACGCGCAATGCCTTCGTGGATGCGCTTCGTGAAGAGGTCGCGCGTCGATATCCTTCGTTTCGCGGGAATCCCGATTACACCAGCATGGTCAGCGATCGCCATTATTCGCGTCTCGTCGCCCTCGTGGACGAGGCGCGGGATGCTGGCGCAGCCGTCGTCACGTTGCCTAGCGAGGACGCGCACGATCCGACCCGGCGCATTTTTCCTCCCACGCTGGTTCTGGCCGATGCGGAACTGCCGATTGGACTATTGCGAGAGGAAATCTTCGGCCCCGTGCTACCACTGTTGGAATACGCGACGATGGATGATGCGCTTGCGGTGATCCGGCAGAACCCGGATCCGCTTGCCATATACGTCTTCGACCATGACCGGGCCCGAAGGGATCGGGTGCTGGACGCGATCCCGGCTGGGGGCGCCTGCCTCAACGACACGGTGTTGCAAGTTGCGCAATCGCGCCTGCCATTCGGCGGCATTGGCTCGTCCGGAATGGGTCATTATCACGGGCATGCCGGGTTCCTGACCTTCAGCAAACAACTGCCTGTCCTGCGCCAGGCGCGCTGGTCCTCTGCGAGCTTGCTGCGTCCCCCATATGGCAAATTGGCGGATCGCCTCCTCGCGCTGCTGACGCGCTAGAGGTGACCTCGGCAGTCGGAGGCTTCTGGTTTCTGCTCGAAATAGGTCATGGTATGGCGGTAGCCAGCTTCTGCCGCGCGCTGGAAATGATGCCAGTCGAGCAGACCGATGCCTTCATGGGGTGGGCTTAGCAGGTGCGTCGCCAAGTTCCGATGCTGCGCACTGGCCGTTTCGCTATGGACCATCGCCGCCCGTACGAGGATCGAGAACAGGCTGGGCCAACGGTGGCCGTGAAGCCAGCGCCACGTCAGCGTAGGAAGTCGTGGTAGCGCAATGGCGTCAAAAGCGGCGCCAAGCGCATCGTCACCGCTGATATCCACGGCCGTGATTGGGCCGCCACAATGTTGGTGCATGATGTCGATAGGCAGATTGTTCATCACCGCGCCATCCACATGGACGGCGCCTTGGTGCAATAGTGGCGGGAGGATGCCTGGTATGGCCGCGCTGGCCCGCAGCCAGAGCCACAATGGACCGCCGCAGTGCGCCTCTGCGCAGCCACTGCTGAGATTTGAAGAGACGCAGAAGAAAGGTAGTGCCAGGTCCTCGATGTCCCGCTCGCCAAATGCTGAGCGAAGGAGGCGCGTCGTCCGTGCTCCGCGCGTTGCGGCGATCAGCGGCACAGTCAGATCCCTGAGCGGATGGCCCGCTACGAAGGCATCGTGCATGTGCGCGAGCAATTCGTCGTCTGCCCATTCGCAGGCCACGCCCGCCGCGACGATGCCGCCAATGCTGGTGCCACCAATTTGATCAATTGGCCTTCCGAGCGCGCGCAGGGCACGGACAACGCCGACGTGAGCGAAGCCGCGTGCGCCGCCGCCGGATAGCACCAGGCCTGTATCATGCCCCGACAGTCTCCGCGCAAGTCGCTCATAATCGGCCCTTCCGCGTACATGGTGCCAAACGGGCTGTTCGCGGAATTGTCTCAGCCATGCACCTGCCCTCCCGCGCAGAGGCTTTTGGCCCGGCGCGCCGAGGAGGAGCAAGTGGCGAGGACGATGCAATGCATCTTGTTGCGAATGGCAGGCTGGGTCGGGCCATGGTTCGGCGGGAGCCGTGGCGGGTGCGAGCAGGAGCGGTTGGTCGCATTGGCGGATGCAGGTGGCGCGCCAAGAAGCCTGTGCAGTGTCTGCTACGTAAAGCACAAAGCGGTTCTCGCGCTCCCGGGTGTCGAACCATTCGGGACCTTTCCCTTGGCCCTGCAGTGCGTCGATCGTCAGTACTTTGCCGTAGGCCGCCATGGCACGGGCAAGCTCGTGTGCGACGGCGTGCGGATCGACCGCGGCGTTGAAAGGCAGCAGCGCGAAGCATCGAGGCCCACCTTGTGATGATGTCTGGCTGGCTGCCAGTAGCCGTTGGGCAGCGCTGCGTGCGACCGCTAGCGTGATTGCCGGATCTTGTGTAATCGCGCGCTCGAAGTCCTCTGCAGGTATGCGAAGTAGGGTGCAGTCGCGGAGGGCGCGCACCGTATGTGATTGCGGTTGTCCGATCAGAATGCTGGCCTCGCCGATCGTTTCCCCAGGCCCAAGGACGGTGAGCAGACGCAGCGAGCCGGGTTTGGTTTCCGAGAAGACTCCCAGACTGCCCGACTGAAGGAGAAAGAGGGCGTCAGCCTTCTGGCCCCGATCCAGGAGAGTGTCACCGCCACGAAGGCTTCTGAGCTCGGAATTCGCCAACATGGCCTCGCGAACCCCAAGGGGCAGAGGCGCGAGCGACGGACTGTGATTTAGGCTCTCGGTCAGCAGCGCGCGCACGGCAGCGTCCATGCCAACATCGTACCCGGCCGGAGCAAGCATGGCACGGCCGAGCCGCTTGAAAATCCTGCTGCCGGGCCCCATCGCTCGAAATCCGTCGGAGTACACCATGACCAATCCCCTGCTGGCTGACGATGCACGAATGGATTTCGCCGTGATACGTCCCGAGGACGTTGTGCCGGCGATCACCAAGCGGCTGACGGAACTTGAACAGGGAATCGAGTCGATCGTTGATCCTCGGACGCCGCGTGACTTTTCCCACGTGTTGCTTGCCGAGCAACGGCTACAGGAGGCCTTGTCCCGCAGTTTTGCGCCAGTCGCACACCTGCACGCCGTAGCCGACTCGCCGCTGCTGCGTGCTGCATACGCGGACGCGGAACAACGCATCACGGCCTTGCAGGCGCGTCTGGGCCAGCACCATGGCTTGTATGAGGCGGTAAGAGCGGTACGGAGCCGCGGCGATTTCGACGAGCTTTCGCCTGCGCAGCGAGCACTTGTTGACCATACATTGCGTGACTTCCGTTTTGCAGGGGTTGCTCTGGAGGAGCCTGCGCGTTCGCGCTTTCGCGCCATCAGTGAGCGGTTGTCGCAGTTATCCACCGCCTTCGAGGAAGCAGTGCTCGACTCGGGGGACGCGTGGCGCGAGCATGTCACTGACGAACGAGATCTTGCCGGCCTGCCTCCTTCGGCGTTGGGCACATTGGCTAGCTACGCTCGGGAAGAGGGGCTCGATGGGTTCCTCATCGTGCTGCGCCAGCCCGCCGTCCAGGCGGTCCTGACCTACGCCGATGACCGTAACCTTCGCGAACGCGTTTACTGGGCGTGGAATACGCGTGCCTCGGACCAAGGGCCCAATGCAAACCGTTTCGACAACGGCGGACGGATCGCCGAGATTCTCGCGCTTCGCCATGAGGCAGCCCGGCTACTGGGTTACCCTGATGCCGCCGCGCTGTCACTTGCAGACAAAATGGCTCCGTCCGTTGCGCAGGCTCGAGCGTTCCTCGAGGATCTGGTGCGGCGTGCTCGGCCGCGGGCCATGGTCGAACGCGAAGAGCTCCGGAGTTACGCGGCGCGCGAATTGGCGTTGCCGAACATGGAATCGTGGGACATCGCTTGGGCGAGCGAAAAGCTGCGCCGGGCGCGTCATGCGCTGGATGAAGAAGAGATCAAAGCCTATTTCCCCTTGCCGCATGTCCTTGTCGGCTTGTTCACGCTGGTTAAGCGCGTGTTTGGCGTGCATCTACGCGAAGTAGAAGATCCTCGCGGGTGGCATCCAGACGTTCGCTATGCCGAGGTATTCGATGCGGGAGGTCGGTGCATTGCCGCTTTGTATCTCGATCTGTATGCCCGCGCTGGGAAGCGCGGCGGCGCATGGATGGACGTTTGTCGAGCGCGGTTCCGCGACGGCTCTCGTTTTCAGTCGCCCGTGGCGTTCCTGACGTGCAACTTCGCTCCGCCCGGTCCAGACGCGCCAGCCCTGCTGACGCATGATGACGTCGTGACGCTGTTTCATGAAATGGGCCACGTGCTGCACCATTTATTGACCGAGGTCGATCTGCCCGGAGTCGGAGGCATTGATGGAGTGGAGTGGGATGCGGTCGAGCTCCCGAGTCAGTTCCTGGAGAACTTCGCCTGGCAGCAAGGAGGATTGAATGAGGTCGCGTGTCACTGGCGCAGCGGCATGCGCCTACCCGAGGAACTATTTCAGCGAATGCTGGATGCGCGCCATTTCCAGGCGGGCCTGCATCTTTTGCGTCAGCTCGAATACGCGCTGTACGACCTTCGCCTGCACGCGGAATACGACCCTGCCCGCGGACCGCGAACGCTCGATTTGCTGGCTGACGTGAGGCGCGAGGTATCGGTTTTGCCGCCACCGGCTTGGCAACGTCTGCCTCATGCCTTCACGCACATTTTTGCCGGAGGTTATGCCGCGGGTTACTACGGCTACCTATGGGCTGAGGTGCTGGCTGCCGACGCATTCGCGCGATTTGAAGACGAGGGCGTGTTCAACACCGACACGGGGGCTGCGTTCAGAAGGGAGATCCTCGCGGTCGGCGCCAGCCGACCCGCGCTCGAAAGCTTCCGTGCGTTCCGTGGCCGGGATCCGGATCCGTTGCCGCTTTTGCGGAGCTATGGGCTTGCAGCCTGAATCAGCGGCCCGGGAGGCGGACCGCCGTGAAGGAGTGCGCGCGACCACAGGGCCGGCCCGCGACGTGGATGAAGCGAAGGTCATCCTGAGGAATTTCGGTACACCGGGCCGGGACCATCGCGTGATCGCCCCGCTTGTTCCTGCCCGCATTCCACAATAAAGTGGAAAACATTGCCCAATTGCACAAATTGGGCCGATTCAATCACGCTTCAATTACCTAAACCATACATAGTTGTAGTGGCGAAGCCTTGTCATGCCTTGGTCATACCGTGCTGGCAAGTTGAATCGATTGAACAACATGGACGCTGGTTGCTCTCGGGCAATAGTGGCAGCGATCGAGGTGCATTCGCTGGCATGGCCCGATCCGGGAGGCCCGGTAACGCGGCTATTGGCATCCCACCGGCTGGCGCAACGCAACGCGCTCGCTAATCGGCCCGGATGGTCGATGAATAATTCGGTAGCGAATGGCTGCCCAAGTCCCACCGCAATGGCATCGCAATGATCGTGCACCTGCCAACTAATCCAAAGCCCCGAGGAACTCCAATGCGCAAGCCCAAACTTTCCGCCCTTTTCATTGCCCTTGCGGGCACTGGACTGCTGACGGTTCTGCCCGCCAGCGTCTATGGCCAGACGACCACGTCGCATTCCGTCGCCGAAAAGAACGGGAACGACACTGGTGCGAAGCCTGTCCAGCAACTGAGCAAGATCGAAGTCATTGCGCGCGAATTGACCCTGACGCGCATCCCGATGCATGCGGCCTTCAGCGAATCGGTGATCGGTCCCTCCGCCATCCGTTTCGCTTCGCCCATGCTCGATGTGCAAGGGCTGCTTGAGCGTACGCCCTCGATCAACGTGCGGACTCCCGCAGCGAACGGGGTCAGGACCAACATCACGTTCCGTGCCTTCAGCAGCGGCCAGTTCTCGGAGACTTTCGACGGCGTGCCGATCAACGATCCGTTCAACGGCGGCACGACCAACTCTGCGTCAACCCGCAACAATATTCCGTTGACGCTGAACGACATCAACAGCGTCAACATCTACCGAGGCATCAACAATCCAGCGGTGACTTCCTACAATTCGCTGGGTGGCACCATCGCGTTCGAACCGCGCAACCCCTCGGCGCAACCGAACGCCATGGCTACGATGGGTGGCGGGAGCTTTGATACGTGGTTTTATGCGCTGACGGCCAATACCGGCGATATCGGCGGCGTGCGCAGCCTGATCAGCATCGACCACAATTCCAGTAGCGGTTGGCAGGCCAATTCGGGCAACCGGAACACCAACCTGTTCTATGCAGGCGTGCTGCCCTATGACGGCGGCGACGGTGAGGTCTATGCGTATGCAATCTACAACCAGAACAAGGGTTTCACGCCCCATACCGTGCCCCTGGCACTGATCCAGCAATACGGCTACAACTACGGTTGGCCGCTTAACTGGACCAACAGCTACAACAAGGATCATGGTGGCACGTACATCCTCGGCGACCGGATGCGCGTCAACCACATGCTGTCGTTCAATGCGCGCGTCTATGCGCGCAATGTCGACTACAGCCGTGTCTCCTTCGGCAATCCGGCATTTTCGCAGAGCGCAACACAACCGTATTTCCTGCCGAACCAGCCGGCGACATGGCCTTACTCGCCCTATCCGCCGGCCATCACCTACGATCCGATCGCCCTTTTTGGCAGCTACGCGGCGGGTAACGCCTACCATACCTATCTGTACAGCACCCAGCAGTACGGGGTGATGCCGCACTTCACGCTGAACCTGCCGCATAACGAGATCAAGTTCGGTGCTGACTATTCGCACACCAAGTTGCACTCGGCCGAGTACTGGTATGGCGCCAATCCGATGCCGCTGGTAACCGGCTACAACAATGCCTGGGATGAACACGACTCGCGCAGCCTCGGTTCGGCATTCGTCCAGGACGAGATCAGTCTGTTCGATGGCACGCTTCACGTCACGCCGGGGCTGAAGTACATGTTTGCCCGAACGAGCGACTTCGACAACATTGGCTTCTACTACGCAGGTAGCGGAACCGTCGCGGACAGCGAGCACTACACCTCGCCGACACTTGGCCTGAACTGGAGGCCTGTGCGGCACGTCAGCTTGTACGCGGCATGGGGCAAGACGGCCAAGTTCCCCGGCATTGCCTCCTATTACAACAACGTGGGCCAGACAAATGCCAATGGCCAGACCGTCGTCGTGCCCTTGCATGTCACGCCGGAATACGTGAGGGATATCGAGGCGGGCGCGCGCTATTCGGCTCACGGATTCGAAGGTGCGATCAACGTCTATCGCGAAGACTTTGCGAATACGTTCATCCAGGTGACCGATCCGGTTTCAGGCCTGACCACCACGTCCAATGGCGGCACGTCCCGGTACGAGGGCATCGAACTCGACTTGCAGGATAGCGTTGACACATCGCTGGGTGCGTTCAGCGTCTTCGGCAACATTTCGCAGAACAAGGCTTTCTTCACCTCCAGCTTCACAGTGGCGAACGCCGCCGGTACGGCGGCCCTTGCAGGCCAGAGCGTTGCATCGGGCCAGCCTCTGGCTGGCGTACCACAGCACCTCGCCAATCTGGGGATCGGGTGGAAGTGGAAGACTTGGCGCGCCAACCTCAGCGAGCACTACGCGGGCTCCCAGTATGTCAATGAATACAACGCGGGCATCCCGACGGCGGAGACGATCCCGAGCTACGCGGTGATGAACTTCACCTTGCGCGACACGCTCCATATTGGCACCGGGATGCTCAAGGACGTGAAATTGGCATTGCACGTAGACAACGTCCTCGATCGCCACTATTACACGTTCGGGTACGGTGACCAAACCTACGCCGGCGTGCCATTCGTGCGCGCAATCTATGAGGAACCGCGTGCCTATTTCGGCTCGGCCACGATCGATTTTTGATCGCGGCCAGCTGCAGCGGGCAGTCGTGCGGGCGGTCGCCGAACCGGGCGGCCGTCCACCTCCTCCGGTCGTCGCGCTCCCGCAACGACGCGCGCCGCGCGGGCTCATGCGGCCCGCGGCGGGTCCTTGGCTGCCGAACCGCTAGCATCGGCAGCTTGCACATATAGCTTCCAGCGAGGACGGTCTATGCAATCCCATCCCCCTGCCGCCCTCGAGTTACTCGACCATCAGCGCTTTTCCCGCTTTCATGCGCGGGCCGTACTCACAACGGGCATGGGAGTGTTCACCGATGGCTACGATCTGATTTCGATTAGCGTCGTCCTGCCCCTCGTATTGCATAGTTTCGGGGTGGAGAGGCTCACCGGGCCGCAGTCTTCCCTGCTGGTTGCCAGTGCGTTGCTGGCATCCGCAGCAGGTGCCATCGTTTTCGGCGTCCTATCCAACGCCGGCCGGAAGCGCTTTTATGGCATTGATGTCTCGCTGATGGCACTCGCTGCCGTTGCCCAGGCCTTCTGCGGCAGCATCGGCATGCTGATCGCGGCGCGCACGCTGCTTGGATTCGGAATCGGCGCAGACTACGTGCTGTCGCCGATGATCATGGCCGAGCACAGCAATGCGCGTGATCGGGGCAAGGCGTTGACCGTTGGCTTCTCCCTGATGTGGGTGCTTGGGGCAATCGCCGCATCCGTGCTGCAGATCGCGCTCGAACACTTCCATGTGCCTCCAGGCATGCAATGGCGCATAACGCTGGGGGCTGGGGTCATCCCGGCGGCGGCGGTCATCATCCTGCGTAGGCGCTTGCCGGAGACCCCCCGCTATTACGCGCACATCAAGGGCGACGGCGAGGCACTGAAGCAGGTAGTCGCCCACGTGGCCAGCGACCAAGTCGCACGGCAAGTGGTGGCTGAGGCCAGTCTTTCGGCCGGGGCGCGGGCGTATTTTTCGCGCTATTGGCGGCGTTTCGCGATGATCAGTCTCCTCTGGTTTGTCTACGACATCGTGATCTATGCGGGGGGCCTCTTCGGACCGAGCCTGCTGGGCAAAGGCGTCGGCCTGACTCCCGCTGAATTCCAGTTGATCAATTCCGCGATTTTCAGTGTGAGTGGGAGTTTCGTTGCAGTTCTTCTGATTGACCGTTGGGGTCGAAAGCCGCTGCAAGCGCTGGGCTTCGTGATGATGGCTGCGATGCTGGGTCTGTATGCATATACCTTTCATCCGGGTATCAGCACGCCCTTGTATGGCGTTGTGCTGTATGGACTTTTCTTCCTGTTCAATCAGGCCGGGCCTGGTTCGATCAGCGGTGCAGGCATGCTGGGCGTGGAGATGGCGGCAACGCGTGTTCGCGGTCTCGTGCAGGGGCTAAGCGTGACGGCTGGCCGCTTGGGGGCGGCGCTCGGTGTGTTCGTCTTTCCGCGATTGTTCCAGGACTTCGGGCAGAGCTTTGCCGTGGCTTTCTTGGCCGCGACAGCCTTGGTCGGCGCAGCCCTGACGCTTGTCGGGATACCTGAAACGCGTCAGGCGAGCCTCGAACAGGCGAGCAATGAGGGTTGCGTTTAGTTCGAACGTCGGCTAATTGGTCGGCACTGAAGAATCCCGCAAAGCCAATGCGGATGCGGTTTTCGTGACCGGCGGGGCCTGGATGATTTGCAAGAAATCGGTATGCTGACGGCTGGTTTCTTGCAGTTTG
>JAKAEJ010000030.1 GCA_021818335.1 Pseudomonadota bacterium
GCTGGTGCCGGGCAGCTGGATGCGGGGCGTCATCCAGGTACGCATGCGCCACGTGCTGGCGGTCCAGCGCAGCGCCGTGCTCGCCGATGCGCGCGGTGACTACGTCTTCGTGGTCGCCGACGGCCGGGCGCGTCGCGTCGCGGTCCGCACCGGGATCGAGCAGCAAGGCTGGATCGAGGTCCAGGGCGCGCTTCATGCGGGCCAGGCCGTCGTGACGGCCGGGAACTACGAATTGCACGACGGCATGGCCGTGCGCGTTGCCGTGGGATCCGCACGATGAAGGCGACGCTGGCCGGGTGGCTGCAGTATCACCGGCGGTCCATCCTCTTCCTGATGTCGGTGCTCAGCCTCGGCGGACTCGTGGCTGCCCTGCACATGCCGGTATCGCTGTTCCCGGCCATCCAGTTCCCGCGCGTGCGCGTGGGCATCGATGCCGGCGATCGGCCCGCGAACCAGATGGCCATCGAGGTGACGCGTCCCGTGGAGCAGGCGCTGCGCGGCGTGCCGGGCGTGCAGGCCATCGAGTCCACGTCGAGCCGCGGCAGTACGGACATCGACCTGCGCTTCGCCTGGGGGACCGACATCATGCGCGCCGCGCTGCAGGTCGAAGCGGCGCTGGCCCAGGTCCGAACCCAACTGCCGTCGGGCACCCGGTTCCGGGTCAGGCCGATGGATCCCACCAAGTTTCCCGTGGTGGCCTACAGCCTGACCTCCGCACGGGCGACGCCGGCACAGCTTCGCGCCATTGCCGAATACCAGCTGCTGCCGCTGATCTCCAGCATCCATGGCGTGCGCGCGGTGCAGATCCAGGGCGGCGCCACGCCCGAATACCGCGTCACCGTCGATCCGGCCAAGCTGGCCGCGCTCGGGCTCAGCCTGGGCAACGTCGAGCAGGCGCTGTCGGCCGCGAACGTGGTGCAGGCGGTCGGCAAACTGGAGCGCGAGGACCGGCTGTATCTGGTCCTCTCGGATACGCGGTTCACCAGTCTCGACGCCATACGCCACACCGTGCTGCGGACCGGCAGCAATGGCGTCGTCGAACTCGACGACGTCGCCAGCGTGCGCGAGGCGAGCGTGCCCCGTTGGCAAACGGAGACGGCCAACGGCAAGCCCGCCGTGCTGATCAACGTATATCAGCAGCTGGGCGGGAACACGGTGGCAATCAGCCACGATATCGCGGCGACGCTGGCCGCTTTTCGCGACCGGCTGCCCAAGGACGTCCACATCAGCCAGTGGTATGACCAGAGCGGCCTCATCACCTCCTCGGCGGCATCGGTCCGCGACGCCATCCTGCTGGGTGTCCTGTTCGCCACCCTGGTGCTGTACGCATTCCTGCGCAACTGGAAGCTCACGCTCATTGCGGTGCTCGTGGTGCCGGCGGTCCTGGCGGCGACCACGTTGCTGCTGCAGGCGCTGGGCATGAGCTTCAACATCATGACGCTCGGGGGCATGGCGGCCGCGGTGGGCCTGATCATCGACGACGTGATCGTCATGCTGGAGCATTTGGTCCGGCGCGCCGCGCAGCGGGGGCACGGTACCGCGACGCTGCTCGCGGCGGCGCGCGAGTTCACCCAGCCTTTGGCCGGGTCCAGCACGGCGACCGTCATCATCTTCGTGCCGTTGGCGTTCCTCGGGGGCGTGACCGGGGCCTTCTTCAAGGCCTTATCGCTGACGATGGCCACGAGCCTGGTGATCAGCTTCTTCTTTGCGTGGCTGGCGCTCCCGCTACTGGCCGACCACCTGCTCGGCGCGCGCGACGTGCTCGTGGAGCACGGCGGCGCGATGACGCAACGCGTCCTGCAGGGGTACCGGGGCCTCATGCAACGATTGCTGGCGCGTCCCGCCCTGTTGCTGGTGGGCCTGGTTCCGCTGTTGCTGGCCGGCATGGTCGGCTACCTCAAGGTGCCGACCGGCTTCATGCCGGAGATGCAGGAAGGGGGGTTCGTCCTGGACTACCGGACGCCATCGGGAACGTCGCTCAGCGAGACCAACCGCTTGCTCGCGCAAGTCGAGGGCATCCTCGCGCGAACCCCGGCGGTCGATACCTGGTCGCGGCGCACCGGCGCGCAGCTGGGCGGCGGCATCACGGAAGCCAACGAAGGCGACTTCTTCGTCCGCCTGAAGTCGCCGCGGGGCCAGGCGTCGGTCATGCGCCGCATCGTCGCGGAGATCCACGCCACGGTTCCCGGCGTGGAGGTTCTCGACACCAACCAGCCGATGCAGGACCTCATTGGCGATCTCACCGGTTCGCCGCGTCCCGTGGTGATCCGGCTCTTTGGCGATGACTGGAACCAGCTCGTCGCTCTCGCGCCCCGGGTCGCCGCGGCGATCGGCAAGGTACGCGGGCTCGCCGAAATCCAGGATGGCCTCAACATCGCCGGCGATGCGGTCGAGATCCGGGTCGACCGCATCAAGGCCGCGCTCTCGGGCATCACGCCCGCCGAGGTGACCCGGCAGCTCGATACCGACCTCACCGGCACGGTGACGACGCACGTCATTCGGGGACAGCAGGTGATCGGCGTCCGCGTGTGGGTGGCGCCGCGGACACGCGACTCGCTGCGGCGCATCGAGGCGCTGCGGCTGCGTTCGGCCAGCGGCCAGTTGATTCCCCTCGGCCGGATCGCCCAGGTCGCGCTGATCACGGGGCAGCCGCAGATCACCCGCTACGACCTCAAACCCATGGTCGCGGTCTCGGCGCGCATCCAGGGTCGCGGCTTTGCCACGACGCTCGCCGATGTGCAGCATGTCCTGGCCCGGCCCGGCTTGCTGCCGCAAGGCGTGTACTACACGCTGGGCGGCCTCTACCAGCAGCAGCAGATCGCCTTTCGCGGGTTGGCGATGGTCTTCGCCGCGGCCACCGCCCTGGTCTTCCTCGCGCTGCTGTTCATGTATGAGCGCTTCCGCGTCGCGCTCGCGATCATGGCCGCGACGCTCCTCGCGGCCAGTGCCGTGTTCTTCGGCCTGTGGGTCACGGGACAGACGCTCAACATCACGGCATTGATGGGCCTGACGATGATCCTGGGCATCGTGACCGAAGTCGGGGTCTTCTACTTCTCGGAGTTGTACCTGCTGCGTGGCGAGGGCGTGGACTTTCGCGAAGCGCTCGTCCGGGCCGGCGAAAACCGGCTGCGGCCCATCGCCATGACGACGCTGGCAGCGGCGCTGGCATTGCTGCCGTTGGCGCTCGGCCTGGGCCAGGGGTCCGCCATGCAGCAACCGCTTGCGATCGCCATCATTGCCGGACTCGCCGTGCAGATGCCCCTGGTGCTGATCCTCGTGCCGGTGCTGTACGCACTGCTGGCCCGGGGCGAGCGCCGCTGACCCGGGGCGTCAGGGCTCCGCGATCGCCGACCGTCATCCACCTTGCGGAGTCGCCGACGCGGGCAGGTGCGCCAGGATCGCCGCCGCCGCGTGCACGCCCGGAGCATTGCAGACATGCGCGGGAACACCCCCGTTGAGGCTGCAGATCGCGGCAGTGAGCAGATTGACGCGCGGCATGATCGCGGCAAAGAGCGTGCTGTGCGGATCATCCAGTTGCGCCGCGATCTGTTGCCAATTCAGGCCGGCCAGATTGGCCGGCGAGATCATCAGCTGCGTCATCAGAAAGCGGCCGTCGAGGTAGACGAACGGGATGCCGTAGGCGTACTGGACATGGGGCGGCACGTCAAACTGCTGGAAGACGGCTTGCGCCTGGGGAGGCAGCTTCATCAGCGGCTTTTCCTCGCGGTCGGCGGTTTCGTAGGCGGCGAGATGCAGCACCCGGCTGGACAGGCGGGCTTGCGCGAGGCTGAACGTGGCGGTGTTCGGAAACACGTCGTGCGCCGACGAGAGCATGTAACGCAGTCCCGAAAGGGTGCCGAATCGGGCCAGCGTCAGGACCAGGCCCCACCGCTGCGCCGCACAGTACGGACAGTAGTCCGCGCCGACGTACAGCAGGACCGGTGGCCGGCCTCGGAGCGGGCCGTTGATGGATTGCAGGGTTGGCGGCTGCGCGTGCACGAAGCCGAGCCCTCGCTGGCTGGCCTGTTCCAGTTGCGCGAGCAGCGTGGCCGGGACGGGTTGGTTCAACAACCCGGCCTGCGCCGACGGCGTGCTGAACAGGAATTGTGCATGCGCATCGCGCGCGCACAGCAGGGCGCCTGCGGAGAGGACCAACATCAGGAGGGCGGAAGCCAATCGGTTCATGGTGCCTGCGCGGTTGCGCGGTCGGTGGGATGGACTTAGGAAAGCACAGCGGCTGGCGGAGTTCCATGGTGGCCACTGCGAAGCCTGTTTTGCGGACACCTTGCATCGTCGCAATCTTTCTGGATCGATCTTGAACGCGCCTCCGGCCGGGCGAAACCGGCCTGCGCGGATGCGGTCAGAGGTGGCGGACCGGCCCTGCCGAGGCCGGGTGTCCTGAGGAGATTCCCATGCGCAAGAAAACACTTCTGGCTGCCCTTGCGGCAATTGGCTTGCCGGCGTTGGCGCTGGCGGCCCAACCCTTGATGGTTCGCTTCGATGGTCACGAAGTCCCCGTGCACGAATCCGTGCGCGTGGTGCAAACGGCACTCGGGCCCATGCGGGTCCGCAGCTGGAGCTGGCAAGGTCCTGGAGGCGCCGCGAGCATCCAGGTTTCCTCGGCCGGTCCGGGCGTGATGCCTGCCTGGGCGCTGGCGCAGATGCGGTCGATGCAGGCGCAGATGCGCCAGATCCAGGCGACACTCGCGCAGCCATTCCCAAGCCGTTTGCTGCCGTTCTCCGCATCGTTTGCGCAACCGGCGCTCGTGCCGGTCCCGTCGTTTGCACCGCTGGTTCCCGTCGCCTTCCCGCAGCTTCTGGCTCCACTCGAGATCGTGCCGCAGGCCACGCGGGTCATCGTGGTCTTGCCCGCGCCCCCGTCGCCCCGTGCCCCCCGCGTTCCGGCGGCTGCCGAGCACCGCGGCGAAGTCGTTTAAACCGTCGCCTGCGCGGCTGCGGCGGGGGATCGACACGTCGCAGCCGCCCGGTGCTTTCAGGCCCCCCTTGCGCGTGGCTTGCAATTTCGTAACTGGCCCTTCGCGCGCGCCTGGTGCATACAGGTATCCACCCGATCCGTGGTTTCCGGTAATCCCGGGAAATCGACGGGGACGACTGGTCCCCGCGCACGGGCCTTGCATCCTCAGCCTGTCGGAGGGCCGCATGTCGAACGAACCCGGTGACCTGTCTCGTCGTCGTTTTCTCGAATTGACCGCTGCAACTGCTGCCGTGGCGGCTGCTGGCGGACTGCTGCCGCGCAGTGCGCGGGCGGCGGCGCTGCCGCACCTCACGCCGGCCAATCCCCAGGCCAAGGCACTCGGGTTCGTCGAGAACACGGCGCAAGTCGATCAGGCCAAGTACCCAAGCCACAAGACCAGCCAGGATTGCAGCAACTGCACGTTCTTCCAGGGCGCTGCCGGTGCCCCGTGGGGCCCGTGCGCGATCTTCAGGGGCTTCGCCGTCCCTGCCAAGGGATGGTGCTCGGCACACGCCACGCGCAAGTAGGGCGAGGGCGCGCCCGTCCTCGGTCAGGCAGCGGGCGGCCGTGGATCTTCGGCCATGGGTGAACGGCTCGCGCGGCTGAGCTCTGCTGGCCAGGGGATCTGGATGTGGACTGCCTTGGCGGCGGGCCTGCTTGCAGGCACGGTGGACATCGGATCCGCCGCCCTGATCTACCGCGTCAGCCCGATGGTGATCCTGCGTGCCATCGCCGGAGGCCTGCTGGGACCCGCCGCAGTGGGCATGGGCTGGCCGGTTTCGCTGTTGGGCCTGGCCCTGCAATGGGTGATGTCGGTGCTGATCGCGGCGATCTTCGTGCGGGCTTCGGTGCGCATGCCGGGACTGCGCCGCCGGTTCGTCCGGGCCGGTTGCGCGTATGGACTCGTCGTCTTCGTGGTCATGCAGTTCGTGGTCGTGCCCTTGTCGGCGCTGCACCGCTGGCCGCACTTCACGTGGCCTTGGTTGATCGAGAATCTCCTGGCGATGGCCGTCTTCGGTGTGCTCATCGCCTCGGTAACCCGGGTCAGGCTGCCCACGTGAGCGACCATCGCGGCATGGCACCGCGCCTGTGGCCTGCTCGGTCCGGACCGGTCTGCACCGGTTGGTGCCTCGCACGTCGTTGCGCGCGACCTTGGCCGTCGGCGATGACGATCCCTCGTGGCGACGCGTCATGAAACCAAACGGGAAATGAATGGTCAGAGGGGGACTGCCCGTACCGAGGTGCTCCATGTCCCGCTCCTTGCGCTCGTCCCGTCTTGCTCTTGCCGTGGCCCTGGCGATGGCTCCCGCCGCACCCTTGCTGGCGGCGCCGGCCGCCACCCACGCTGGCGCCGCAGCCAGCCCTTTCGCCAACCTCGCCTTCCGCAACCTCGGTCCAGCCGTCGCCGGCGGACGCGTGACCGCAATTGCCGGCATTCCCGGCAACCCGCGCGTGTTCTACGTCGGCGCGGCGAGCGGCGGCGTGTGGAAGACGGTGGATGGCGGTCTCCATTTCACGCCGATCTTCGGCAAGGAAGGCACGTCGTCCATTGGCGCGGTCGCGCTGGCGCCATCCAATCCCAACATCGTCTGGGTCGGCACCGGCGAGGCAAACATCCGCAGCGACGTGATCAATGGCGATGGCGTCTACGTGTCCACGGACGCGGGCAAGACGTTCAGGCGGGTGCTGACCGAACACGGCCAGGTCGGCCGCATCCTGGTCGATCCGCAGAATCCGGACCATGTGCTGGTGGCCGTGCTCGGCAATGCATGGAAGCCCAATGCCAACCGCGGTGTTTTCGAAACGACCGATGGCGGCAAGACCTGGCACAAGACGCTTTTCGTGGATGATCGGACGGGGGCGGTGGACCTCGCCTGGGCGCCGAGCAACCCGAAGGTGGTCCTCGCGGCGACCTGGCAGGCCAACCGCGCGCCCTGGACGCTCAACGACGGCGGTCCCGGGAGCGGGATCTGGCGCAGCGACGATGGCGGTGCCACGTGGAAGCGGCTGACCGATGGTCTTCCCAAGGGGCCGCTCGGTCGGATTGGCTTGGCGGTGGCGCCTTCGCAGCCTGATCTCGTTTACGCGCTGGTCGAAGCCAAGCGCGGCGAGGGACTGCTGTTCGCTTCCGACGATCTGGGCGACCACTGGCACGAAGTGAGCGACAACTACGCGCTGGACGTCCGGCCGTTCTACTTCAGCACGCTGGCCGTGGCCCCCAATGACCCGCAGCGCGTCTACTTCAATTCCTTCTTCCTGATGGTGTCGAACAATGGCGGCAAGACCGCCAAGCCCTTGGACCCCACGGTTCACCCGGATCACCATGCGCTATGGATCGACCCGACCGATCCCGAGCGGATCCTCGAGGGCAACGACGGCGGACTCTTCAGCTCGCTCGATGGCGGCAAGACCTGGCGGTTCCTCGACGACCTGCCGATCGAGCAGGTGTATGCCATCGCCACCGACAACCGGAAGCCCTTCGATGCATGCGTGGGACTGCAGGACAACAGCGGATGGTGTGGCGCCACCAACACCCTCGCCGACAACGTCGTCAGTGCCTATGACTGGTATGCGGTGGTGGGCGGCGATGGCGAGTACGCCGTGCCGGCGCCGAGCAACTCGGACCTCGTCTACGCCAATGCCGAGGACGGTGCGACGGTCCAGTTCAATCGCGCCACCAAGCTTTCCCGGTTCACCATGCCGTACATGCACGGCCCCGGGGCCATCAACGATCTCGAGACGAAGGACCAGAAGTATCGCTTCAACTGGACGGCGCCGATTGCGGTGGATCCCAGGGACGCCAACACCGTCTATCTCGGTGGCAACGTCTTGTTCAAGAGCACCGATGGCGGCCTGACATGGACGGCGGACAGTCCGGATCTGACCCGCAACGACAAGAGCAAGCAGCTCAATTCCGGCGGGCCGGTCAACAAGGACATCTCCGGCGCGGAAACGTATGACACGATCCAGTCCATCGCGATCGCGCCGCAGAATCCCGGCGTCATCTGGGTTGGCACCGATGACGGCCTCGTGCAGGTCACGCGCGATGGCGGGAAGACCTGGCACGATGTCACCCCGGATGGTGCGCCCAAATGGGCACGCGTGTACCAGATCGATGCGTCGCCCTTCACGCTGGGAACGGCCTATCTGTCCTTCGACGCCCACATGCTGGCCGACAATGCACCGCATGTGTACAAGACAACCGATTTCGGCGCCCACTGGCATCGGATCGACCGGGGCCTGCCCACCAACGCGGCGACGCTGGTCGTGCGCGAGGACCCGGGCCAGCGCGGATTCCTCGCGGCAGGGACCATGACGGGTGTGTGGACATCGCATGACGACGGGGCGAATTGGTCGAAACTGGTGACCAAGGATTTCCCGACGGCGCCAGTCTGGGACCTGAAGTTCGCGCATGGCGACCTGCTGCTGGGCACGCATGGTCGTGGAGCGTGGATCTTCGACCACATTGCGCCGGTCGCGCAGTGGCAACCGGCGTTCGCCAGCGAACGGTTGCATGTGTTCACGCCGAGCGTCGGCGTCGAGTGGCAACGCTGGTCGCGCGGGGAGGGTGCCGAACCCGCATTCACCACGCCCAACCCGCCCAATGGCGTGATCCTTGATTACTGGCTTCCCAAGAAACTGGAATCCAGCGCTGCCGAGAAGGCCAGCAAGCAGACACCAGTGAAGATCGTCATCACCGATGGGAAGGGTGATGTCGTGGCGACCCGCTGGGGTCCGGCCGATGCGGGCATCAATCGCTTCACGTGGGATATGACCTGGGATGGCTTCCCGCATCTGGATTTCGGCGACCACCACGTCAAGAGCGCTAATAATCCCGGGCCCACCGTGCTTCCCGGCACCTACACGGCGACCATCACCGCGGACGGCGCCAGCCAGCGCGTGCCCGTGACGGTGCAGTACGATCCCAACCAGGTGTTTGACGCATCGGCCAATGCGGCCGCGCTGCAGGCAGCCTTGACGCTGCGGGGTCAGGTCGGCGCGCTGAATCGCATGCTCAATCGGCTCACGGCGTGGCAGGAGATGCTGAAGGCCTACACGGCGAAGGCTGAAGACGCCGGCAGTGGCATGGATTCCGCGCAACGCGACCTGTTGGGGCAGGCCCAGGCATTGGCCAAGCAGGTGACCGCACTGCGGGACAGGGTCTACAACCCGCTACTGCAGCACGAGGTCATCGAGGACGACATCCACTACCTGCAGGATCTCCACGCCAACCTGGAGATGACTTACGGGATTGCGGCGGGCCTGGCGAACCAGGCGCCCACGCCGCCCATGCAGGACCTGATGGCCGAATACGGGGCCCAGTTGCAGACCAAGCTCGGGGCCTTCGACGCGCTGCTGAACGGCGGGGTGGCCCGCTGGAACGCGGCGGCCTACAAGGCGGGCGCTCCGACCCTGCCGGCCGGGCTACCGATCAGCGTGGCGCCGGCGCCTGCGGTAGGCGACTGACGGTGGACCCGCGTACCCGTCCGTCTCCCCGGGGGCGGGCGCGTACGCGGGTCGCAAGCGGCTAGAGGAATCCGAGCAACCGCGTCGCGACGTCCGCAGGCCGTTCGCCATGCAGGTGGTGTCCGCCGGCGAAGGCATCGATCTCGATGTCCCGCACGCAGGCGGCTCGCGAGCGAAGCAACGCATGGGTCAGGAACGGACTCTCGGGCTCGCCCATCAGCAGGAGTGTCGGCGCGCTGATGCCGGCCAGCAATGCGCGTACCTGCGCCTCGGCCATCCGCATCGGCGTCGCCGCGGTCAGGCGTGCGTCGCTGCGCCAGGTCCAGCCGCCGTGCTGCTCGCGGACGCCGCGTTCGATGATCGGGCGGATGGCCGCGGGCTGCTGGCCCGTCGCGCGGCAGCGCGCCGCCAGTGCCGCTTCGGGGTTGGGGAATGTGCGCGGCGCGCTTGCGCGGCCATCCGCCATGGCGTCCCGCCAGCGCGCGAGCGTGCTGCTGCCGTCATCGGCGATCGGTCCTAGGGCCTCGATGAGCAGCAGCCGGCGTACGCGCTCCGGGTGGGCGGCAGCGTACAGGCTGGCGATGGCGCCGCCGAGGGAATGGCCCAGCAGGTCGCAGGAGGCGATGCCCAGCGCGTCCAGGACCCCGTGCAGCACGCGCACGTACAGTGGCAAGTCGTAGCGTCCCGCGGGCGGCAAGTGCGCGCTCAGGCCGTGGCCCGGCAGGTCGGGCGCAACGACCTGCCGGTGCGGCGCCAGCAGCGGCGCCAGGCTGGCGAAGCTGCCGGCGTTGTCCAGCCAACCGTGCAGGGCGACCAGCGCGGGGGCCGAGGCATTCCCCCACCGCAGCGCCGCCAGGTCGAGCCCCAGTTCCGGAACCGCGAGCTCCAGCGCTTCAGCGATTGCCGTCATGGGCGGCGCGCTCGCGTGCATCGGCCTGCAGCGCGACCTGCGACTGGAGGTCATACGCAGCGCTGGCCTCGGGCCACCCGGCCAAATGGGCGCTGGCCAGGTCCGCGAGTGCCGCGACGTGCGCCGCCTCGGCATTCAGCGCAGGGATGTAGTGGAATGATTCGCCACCCGAGGCGAGGAAATCGGCCTTGCCGCGCAGGGCGATCTCCTCCAGGGTTTCCAGGCAGTCGGCGGCAAAACCGGGGCAAATCACGTCGACCCGCGAGACGCCCTGGGATGGCAGGGCTCGCAGGGTGGCATCCGTGGCTGGCTGCAGCCAACGCTCGCGGCCCACGCGCGACTGGAAGGTCACCCGCGCATGGCGCTCCGCCAGTCCCAGCCGTTCGCGCAAGCCCCGGGCGGTCGCCTGACAGTGGCAGTAGTAGGGATCACCCGCGACGACGTAGCGCTGCGGGAGGCCGTGGAAGCTCATCAGCAGCATCTGGGCGCGGCCATGCCGGGACCAGTGCCTCTGCACGCTCTCGGCCAGCGCATCGAGGTAGGCGGGGTGTGCATGGTAGTCGTTGATGGTCCGAATCTCCGGAGGCCATCGCAGCGCCTGCATGCCGGCCGCCACGGCGTCCAGCACGCTGCCCGTGGATGCGGCGGAGTATTGCGGGTAAAGCGGCAGCACCAGCAGGCGGCGAACGCCGTCGCGCTGCATTTGCGCAATGGTGGGGGCAATGGCGGGTTGGCCATAACGCATGGCGAGGCGTACGCTGACCGGACCCGGCAGGCGCGCAGCCAGAGCCTTGGCCAGGGCGTCGCGCAGCGCCTCGCTGTGGACCCGCAAGGGTGATCCGGCATCGGTCCAGATGCTGGCGTAGGCGTGGGCCGAGCGTCGAGGGCGCACGCGCAGGATCACGCCATGCAGGATTGGCCACCAGAGCCAGCGGGGATACTCGATCACGCGCGGGTCGGCGAGGAATTCGCCGAGGTACTCGCGGACGGCTTTCGGGGTTGGCGCGTCGGGCGTTCCCAGGTTGGCGAGGAGCACGCCGGCGCGAGGCAGCGTGTCGTGGCCATAGCCGGTCAGCCCGATGTAATGCGACGATGGGATCATGTCGGCACGAGTCTGCCACAGGTTGCCGCGGCTCCTGCGTTCATGCGCGGTTGGGCGTGGGGTTCGGTAGGCTCTGCAGACGCCGTTCGTTCCGCGTTGTCCGCCGAGGAGCCACCATGTCCGTTCGATTCCAGAGTGCGCTATTGATCACGTGCCTGCTGCTTCCGGTGCTGGCCGGGGCCCAGGACGCCAGCAATCGCGACACGGAGCGTGCCCAGCGCGCCACGCGCGTGCTTGAACAGATCGAAATGGCGCCGGATCGCGCCATCCCCACGAACCTGATGCAGGCCGCGCAGGCGATTGCCGTGATTCCGGATGTCATCAAGGCCGGGCTGATCTTTGGTGGACGGTTCGGCGAAGGCCTTGTGTCCATCCGCAAGTCTGACGGGAGTTGGTCGGACCCCGCCTACATCCGGCTCACCGGCGCGAGCGTGGGTTTCCAGGCGGGCGTGTCCTCGACCGATGTCATCCTGGTCTTCCGAAGCCAGGCGGGCGTGCAGCGACTCATCCACGGGGAATTCACGCTGGGTGCCGATGCATCGGCGGCGGCCGGCCCTGTCGGCCGATACGCCAATGCCAGTACGAACGGCCATCTCGATGCCGCCATTTACTCCTACTCCCGTTCGCGAGGGCTGTTTGCCGGCGTTGCCCTCGATGGCGCCCGGATCGGCATCGACAATGCGGCGGATCAGCGCGTCTATGGAGCCAACGTGACGGCGCGACGCGTGTTCGAGGGCCAGGTTGACCAGTCGCCACCGGCGATCCAGCAGTTCGTGGGCAAGCTCGAGGAGTACACTCAATAGCCCGAAGCACCGGCTTGGCCGGTGCCCTAGGCGCGCGTGGGCGCGCAGGAGTCTGCAACATGGGTTTTGACAGCATTTGGCATTGGTTGATCATCCTGGTCATCGTCCTGGTGATCTTCGGCACCGGCAAGCTCAAGAACATCGGCTCCGATGTCGGCGGGGCCGTGCGCAGCTTCAAGAAGGCGATGAACGAGGATCCCGAAGCCGACAAGCAAGGCAAGGCACAGGCCACGGTCGAGCAACTCAAGGCGGATCCACCGGAGGGATCCGGGACCGGCAACGACGCCAAGGCGACCGATCACCGCAACTGAGCGAGCGCCGTGTTCGGCATCGATTTCAATGAGCTGCTGCTGATCGCGGTGGTGGCGCTGGTGGTGTTGGGCCCCGACAAGTTGCCGGGCGCCGCGCGCACGGCGGGGGCGATCGCGCGGCGGGCGCGCAACGCGTGGGCGAGCGTGCGCGACGAAGTCGAGCGTGGCCTGGATACCGATGGCCTGGCGCAGCAATGGCGCGCCAGCAGCGAGGCGATCCGCGCCACGACTGCTTCGGCCGCGGAGCATTGGGCTGCGACCCGGACCGAGGTGGAGTCGGGGATTGCTGCCGCGCGCTCGATATCCGCGGACGGTCCCTCGGACGAACAAGTGATCGACGGCGGAACCCGCCCAGCGGACGACGCTTCGGGGATGGGGCTTGCCGTCGTGCTCGCCCGAGCCAGCGGGGAACTGCGCACGCTGGCGGCGCGCCTCGATGAAGCCGCGGGCGCCGAGCGTGACGACCTCCGGGCCGTCGCCGCGGATCTTCGGGAGGCGGCCGAGCGCCTCGCCAATCGGTTGTCGGTCGACGCGCCGGCGATTCCCGGTGGGGCGACCGAAGCGAATCCGGTGCAGGCGGTTGCGCAATCCCTCGACGGCATTGCGAAGCGATTGCGGGAATTCGGTGACGGACCGCCGGAGCCGGTCGCCTCGACGTCGGATGGTGCCGCGCGCGCAGTTCGGGTGGGCGCGCGAAACGGGGAAGGAATCCAGGATGCCTGACGCTGCGTCCGAACCACGGGCGATGGGCGGGCTGATCGAGCATCTGCTCGAGCTGCGGTCGCGCCTGCTCAAGGCGGCTCTGGCCGTGCTGCTGGCGCTACTGGGGCTCCTGCCTTTTTCCGAGAAGCTCTACGCGCTGTTGGCGCGCCCACTGGCGGACCAGTTGCCGGCCGGCGCGCACATGATCGCGATCCAGGTCACGGGTCCATTCCTCGTGCCGATCAAGCTGACGGCGATTCTTGCGCTGTTCCTCGCCATGCCCGTCATCCTCTACCAGCTCTGGGCCTTCATCAGCCCGGGGTTGTATCGGCACGAAAGGCAGTTGGCACTGCCATTGCTGATTGCGTCGGTGGTGCTCTTCTATGGCGGGTGCGCATTCGCGTACTTCCTGATCCTGCCGGCGGCGTTCCACTTCCTGACCATGGTGACGCCCTCGGGCGTGTCGATGATGACGGACATCGACCAGTACCTGAGCTTCGTGCTGCATGTCTTCCTTGCGTTCGGACTCTGCTTCGAAGTGCCCGTGGTCGTGGTGATCCTGGCCGCGATGGGCGTCGTGAGCGTCGAGAAGCTGCGAAGCTTGCGTCGCTACGCCATCGTCCTGTCCTTCGTGGTTGCCGCCATCATCACCCCGCCCGATGCGCTGTCGATGATGCTCCTCGCCATCCCCATGATCCTGCTCTACGAGGCTGGGGTACTTGCGGCGGCGCTCCTCGTGCGCAGGCGCAAGGCGACCCAGGACGCCACGCCCTGAGCGGGCTTCAGGGCTTCGCGCGGGACGATGCGCCTTGGTCGCCCCGCTCGACGGCGAGCGCTTGGACAACGTGCAACGCCTGGTCAAGCCACCAGTCGCTTGCGGCCAGGCCCCCATCGCGGTCGGTGCCGGTGCCTCCATCGCCCTGGCCCGCGCCGAGGTGGCGAGGCAGGTCCGCCTCTCGGCTCGCCAGTTGTGGAGTCTTGTCCAAGGTCACGGCAATGTTGCGGGCCAACTCGATGTCCGGACGGATTCCACGAGCCTGGATCGAGTGCCCGTCCGGCGTGTAATAGCGCGCGGTGGTCAGCTTGATGGCCTCGCCATCGGACAGCGGCAGTACGCTCTGCACCGATCCCTTGCCGAACGTCCGGCGTCCCATCAGGATGGCCCGGTGATTGTCCTTCAGCGCGCCGGCCAGGATTTCGGCCGCCGACGCGGTGCCGCCATCGATCAGGACGACGATGGGGGCGCCATGCAGCAGATCACCCGGCATGGCGTGGTAGATCGTGTTGGCGTCGGGCAGGCGACCGCGGGTGCTCACGATCACGCCGGAATCGAGGAAGTCATCGGCCACTGCCACGGCCGCGTTGACGAGTCCACCGGGATTGGAACGCAGGTCCAGCACGGCGCCCGACAGCGGCCCGTCCTTCCGCTGCAGCGCCTCGACCTGGTGCTGCAGGCTGAAGGTGGTGTCGGTCTGAAACTGGCTGATCCGGAGGTAGGCGATGCCGGGAGCCAGCATGCGCGATCGCACGCTGGGTAGCTGGATTTGCTCGCGAACCAGTGGCACGTTCACCGGTGCCCGGGCGCCGACGTGGAGCACGGTCAGGATGACGCGTGTCCCGGGTGCTCCGCGCAGCGATTCCAGCGCCGCGCCCAGTGCATCGGCCTGCACGGCCTTGCCATTGATGCCGAGGATGATGTCGCCGCTGCGGATACCGCCCTTTTGCGCGGGACTGCCATCGACCGGGGCAATGATGCGAAGGGTTCCTTCGACCTCGGCCACCTCGATGCCGAGTCCCGTGTATCGACCACTGGTGGCTTCATCCAGCTGGCCAAGCTGCCGGGCGTCGAGGAATTCGCTGTGCGGATCGAGCCCCGAGAGCATGCCCCGCAGCGCAGCCTGCATCAGCGCGTGGTCCGTGACGGGATCGACGTAGGCCTGCCGGATCATCTCGAACGCCCGCGTGAAGGTGGCGATGTCCCGCAACGTCGGTCCCCGGCTGGCACCGGCGACCGCGGCGGTCGCTGACGCCTGGGGGTTCGATGGGCCGGTTGGCGCCGCCGCACGGCTCGACAGGCTGGCCAGGGCCAGCGTGCAGGCGAGGAGGGGCACGAGGATGCGCATGGGCGGCTCCGGCAATGCCGGCATTATGGCGCCAGTCCGGAGATCGGACGTGCGGGCTGCGCTCGGGGTGGGATGGCCCGCGTTGCCTCAGCGAAGCGCGCCGAATCCAATCAGCGCATTGAAGCAGACGTGCGCCGCGATGCCCGGCCAGAGCGAGCCGGAACGGACGCGGAGCCAGGCGGCGAAGCCGCCGAGGCAGGCGATGGGGAGAAGGCCCCAGAAGTAGCCCGCCTGTTCCGGGACGTGCAGCAACGTGAACAGGGCGGTGCTGGCCACGCCCGCCCCCAGGGGGCCGAATGCCGGGGCCAGCGCTCCCAAAAGCGCGCCGCGGAAGACGCCTTCCTCGAACAACGGCGCCAGCAGCACGCTGACCAGTGTGCCCGCCAGCGGCAGCACCGGCATGGCGAGCAGCAGGCTGGCCATGGGGGTCGTGCCCTGAACGGGCCGCGGCAACAGCGAGGCCAGCGCGGCTGCGCCCAGTGCGAGCAGCAACCCTCCGGACTCGCCAGCCAAAAGCCAGCCACGCGTGCTCCGCATCAGGACGATGCCGGTCCCGCAACCGAGGCCGCGTGCCTGCTGGCGACGCGCGTGCAGGCGCAGCCAGTGGAAGGTCAGCATGCCGGCAGCCAGTTGCGCGAGGAAAAGCGCCAGCGAGCCGTAGATCGGCGAGCCGGTGATGTCCCGCAGCCAGAAGACGCCCGGTAATGCCATCGCCTGGATCATGCCCACGAGTAGAAGCATATAGAGCAGCGGCGTCCCGATGGCAGCCTGCCAATCGGCGCGCAGGATTCTCGGATGCGGGATGGTAAAGTCGTTCATGCAGCGCACTGTCGCTGCCCGGCGCGAGTCCGCCCGTGATTGAAATCAAGCTTCGATCCTGTTTCACGATGTGACACGCGGAGTTGCGATTTCTGTCACGCTGCGAGCGTGCGTGCGGCCTCGCTTCGTAAGGCACCGCCGTCGAAGCTCAGCGCCGCGTCGGAGCCAACCAGGGTCCTGCATCCACGGGCTTCCCGTTGTGGCGCAGCGCGAACCAGGTCCCCTCGAAGCCCGCGGCGGTCGTGCCTGCGTGGGCGATGACCTGGCCAGGAGCCACCCAGTCGCCGACGCGCACCAGCAGGCTTTCATTGTTGCCGTAGAGCGTGATCCAGCCATCGCCCTGATCAACGACGACCAGCATGCCAAAGCCCCGGAGCCAATCCGCGTAGGCAACGCGGCCATTGGCCACCGCGTGCACGAGTCTCGAGGTACCCGGGTCGATCAACAGGCCGCCCTGCCACGGCCGTGTCCGCCCCGCGATCGGCCAGGGCAGGTGACCCTTGAGTTGCGGGAAGGGGACATTGCCCGGCAGTTGCTTGGGGATGTCGGCGAAGATGTCGCGCAGCCGCGCCAGCAGTTCTTCGAGATCCTGCTGCTGCTGGGCCAGCGCGGCCAGCCTCGCCTTTTCGTCGCGGTAGCGTGCGTCAGCCTGGGCACGCAGCGCCTGCAACTGGTGGCGGGCGTCGGTTTGCGCGGCGAGCGCGGCCAGTGCGGTCTGCCGCGCGGCCGTGAGGCGTTGCTGCTCCGCGATCAGAGCGGCCTGCCTGGTCGCAAGGCGTTCCATGGCCAAGTGCAGCGCATCGATGCGGGTAAGCCGTTGCTGCTGCAAATACCGCGCATAAACGAGGGCGCGCCCGATGCTGGCGAGGTCGGCATCGCCCAGCAGCGCCCGGAGGCCGGAGTCCGGCCCAAGCGCGTAGGCAGCCTGGAGCAGCGTTGCCAGCGTCGCGCGTTGTCGCGCCAGCGCGGACTGCTGCGCGGCAACCTGGCCCTGCACGACCGTCATGGCCAGCTGGGTCGCGGCCAGAGCAGCGTCGGCCTGGGTCCGTCGTGCAGTCGCAGCGGCGAGGCCCTGCGAAGCCTGGGCAATCTGGCCGTCAAGGGCGCTGCGTTGATTGGCGGTCTGCTGCTGGGCAACGGCGAGGGCGGCGATCTGCGCCTTGACCTTGTCCAGCTTGGCCTGGGTGACGGATTCCTGCTGGCGGCGCGAAGCGGGGACGGGTGGACCTTGTGCCAAGGCGATTGCCATTGGCGCCAGCAAAAAGGCAAGGACGGCGGGCGCGCGCGGCAGCTTCATGCGCACCGATTATGGCGTACGCGCATGGGCGCGCGCTGCGGGCTCAGGAGGGTACGGGCTGCCCTCGTGCGGCGCGGGCAGCGCGTCGGCGCGCGCGTCGCTCACGCCGCCGCTGGCTGGTCCGGTCGAACAGCAGGTAGATCGCCGGCGTGCTCAGCAGGGTGAGTGCCTGCGAGAAAAGAAGTCCGCCGATCAATGCGATGCCCAGTGGCCGCCGCAGTTCGGCGCCGCTGCCGAAGCCGATGGCCAGTGGTGTCGCCGAAAGCATGGCCACCATCGTTGTCATCATGATCGGCCGGAATCGGACGAGGCATGCCTCGCGGATCGCGTCCAGCGACGTGAGGCCGCGCTCGCGCTCGGCGGCGAGCGCGAAATCGACCATCATGATCGCGTTCTTCTTGACGATGCCGATCAGCAGGACGATCGCGATGATCGACACGACCGAGAGCTCGGTGTTGGTGACCAGCAATGCGAGCATGGCCCCGAAGCCCGCAGCGGGGAGCGTGGAAAGGATCGTGATGGGATGGATGAGGTTCTCGTACAGCATGCCGAGCACGATGTACACCGCCAGCAGGGCGCCGAGGAGCAGCAATGGCGTGCTGTTCTGCTGTTCGGTGAAGCGGCGGAAATCACCGCCAAAACCGCCGTGGATGTCGCCGGGCAGGCGCATGTTCTTCATCAATTGGTTGATGGCGGCGTAGCCCGCGCTCATCGGTACGTTCGGTGCAAGGTTGAAGCTGACGCTGACCACCGGGAACTGGCCATTGTGATCGACCTCGGTGGGAGCGAGTCCCGGCTTCAAAGTCGCGACAGCCGTGATGGGCACCATGCCACCGGTATTGCTCTTGACATACAGCTTCTGGATGGACTGCGGCGACTCCGCCATGGTGGACATCGCGTTGAGCACCACCTGGTACTGGTTCATGTCGGTGTAGATGGTGCTGACCTGACGCTGGCCAAACGCATCGTAGAGCGCACCGTCGATTGCGCCGACGGAGACGCCGAGGCGTGCGGCGGCGTTCCGGTTGATCTCGAGGGTCTCGCGGAGGCCGGAGCCGTCGAGACTCGTGCTGACGTCCGTGAAGATCCGGGATTCGCGCATGGCGGCGGCAAGCTTGGGTGCCCAGTCCTCAAGCTCCGCATAGGTATCCCCCTTGAGGTCATAGCTGTAGGAGGTCTTGCTGTTGCCGCCGCCGGGCCCGCCGATATCCTGGACGGGACGGAGGAACACCGAGATGCCGGGCACCCGCGCCGTCGACAGGCGCAGTTGGTTGATGACTTGCTCCGTGCTTGCGTTGCGCCCCTCGCCGAGTGGCTTCAGGTTGATCAGCAACGTCCCGGTATTCCCGCTACCGTGCCAGCTGCCCAATCGCGACCCCACGCTGGCGACGGATGGGTTGTCCTGCACGATCCTGGCCACGCGCTGCTGCAGCCGCATCATCACGTCTGGCGAGATATCCGCGCCTGCCTGGGTGTAGCCCTGGATCGCACCGGTGTCCTGCTGGGGGAAAAAGCCCTTGGGGACCATCACCATCAATCCGATGGTTCCCGCTAGCAGCAGCGGCACCTGGGCGGCCATCAGTCGTGGGTGCCGCAGCGCCCAATCCAGCGCGTGCGCATAGCGCTCGCGCAGGCCCACGTGGAATGCTTCGATCTTCCGCCCGAGCCGTGATGGAGCGCGTTCCTGGCCATGCGCGCGCAGGAACTGGCCGCAAAGCGATGGGGTCAGCGTGAGGGATACCAGGGCCGAAATCAGGATCGCCGCGACCAGCGTGACCGAAAATTCGCGGAACAGCATTCCGAAGAATCCGGTCATGAACAACAGCGGTGCAAATACCGCGACCAGCGACGCCGTGATCGAAACCACGGTGAAGCCGACTTCCTGGGTGCCGGCCAGCGCCGCTTCCATCGGTCGCATGCCCTGCTCGAGGTGGCGGTGGATGTTCTCGATCACCACGATCGCATCGTCCACGACGAACCCGATGGCGATCACGAGCGCCATCAGGGAGAAGTTGTCCAGCGTGTAACCCAGCAGGTACATCACGATGAATGCGCCGGTCACTGACAACGGCGCCGCCATGGCCGCGATGAGCGTTGGTGCCCATCGGCGCAGGAACAGCAGCATGGTCATCACCACCAGGCCGAGACTGATGAGCAGGGTGACCTGGACTTCGTCGACGGAGGCGCGGATCGTCGGCGTGCGATCGAAAAACGGTGTCAGCGTGACGCCAGCCGGAAGTTCCGTCCGGACGCTCGGCAGCAGCGCGCGGATCCTGTCGACGATCGCGATGACATTGGCATCCGCCTGCTTGCGAACCAGCAGGAGGATCGCGCGCTGGCCGTTGTACCATGCGGCCTGGAACTGGTCCTGCTGTCCCGCATAGACGTGCGCGATGTCCTTCAGGCGCACCGGGACCCCGTCCTTCACCGCGATCACCGTGTCGGCGAATTGCGCGGGCGTCGTCAGGGTGGTGTTGGCATTGACGGCCAGTTGCGCATTCCCGTCCGACAGATAGCCCATGGGCTCGATCACGTTGGCGGCGACCAGCGCATTGCGAACCTGGTCGCCCGTGAGCCCAAGGGCCGTCATGGCACGCAAATTCAGGTCCACGCGAACCGCAGGCGTGGCGCCGCCCGCAATATCCACTTGCGCCACGCCGGGGATCTGCGAGAGGCGAGGTGAAATGTCCGTGTCCGCCTCGTTGTACAACCTCGACAGGGGTTCCGTCGTGCTGCTCAGGGCGAGGATCAGGACGGGCGCATTGTTGGGGTTGGCCTTGCGGTAGACCGGCGGCACGCGAAGGCTGCTGGGCAGATCCGGCGCGGCTGCATTGATGGCCGCCTGCACTTCGCGTGCCTTGTCGTCGACGCTCGTGCCGACGTTGAACAGCATGACGATGAAGCTCGAACCTTCCGAGCTGTAGGAATTCATCGAGTCAATGCCGCTGATCTGGCCCAGGTGGCGTTCCAGCGGCGCCGCGACCGTATTCGCCATGTTGCGCGCGTCAGCCCCGGGAACCCCGGCCTGCACGAAAATGGCCGGGAACTCCAGGTTGGGAAGGGGTGCCACCCCGAGCAGGAAGTAGCAGATCAGACCGACGACCAGGATGCCGGCGGCGAGCAGGGACGTGCCGACCGGCCTCTTGATGAACGGTGCCGAGATGTTCATGCAGGCTCGCGCCCGGTCTCGACGCGGCGCACGCCGTGCGCGCGCAGCCAAGCCGCGAAGCGCTCGAGGTAGAGATAGATGACGGGCGTCGTGTACAGCGTCACCAGCTGCGAAAGGAGCAGGCCGCCGACGATGCTGATGCCAAGCGGTCGCCGCAGCTCCGCGCCAATGCCGTTGCCGAGGGCCAAGGGCAGCGCGCCGAGCAAGGCGGCTGCCGTGGTCATCATGATCGGCCGGAATCGAAGGAGCGCGGCATGGCGGATGGCCTGGCGCGGCGCCATGCCGTCGCGCTGCGCGACGATGGCGAAGTCCACCATCATGATGGCGTTCTTCTTGACGATGCCAATCAGCAGGATGATGCCGATGATGCCGTCGATCGAGAGAGGCATCCCGAAAAGCATCAGCGACAGCAGTGCGCCGACGCCCGCCGACGGCAGCGTCGAGAGAATGGTCAGCGGATGGATGTAGCTCTCGTAAAGGATGCCCAGGACGATGTAGATGACCAGGATCGAGGCGAGGATGAGCAGGACTTCCTGGTTGAGTGACGCCGAGAATTCCGCAGCCGACCCGATGAATCCGGCGCGGACCGACGCTGGCAGGTTCATTTGCCGTTGCACACGGTCGATCGCATCGACGGCTTGCGACAGCGAATAGCCTGGCGCGAGATTGAAAGACAGGACGACCGCGGGCATCTGCTCCAGGTGGCTGACGACCAGGGGTGAGGTCGTTTCGCGCGCGTGCACCAGCGTGCCGAGCGTCACCGTATTGCCAGCGCCCAGCGGGATCCCGGTGTTCGACTGGCCAATGCCCGTGGACGTCGAGCTGTTGCTCGATGCGGCCAGGCCGAAGCTCGTCGCATTGCTCCCCGTCAGGGCCCCGTTCCCGTTGCTGCGTACCGTCAATTGGTCGAGGAGCGCGCCGACGCTGCGGAACTGCGGCGCGACCTCGAGGATCACGCGGTATTGGTTCAGTTCCGTGAAGATGGTGCTGATCTGGCGCTGGCCAAAGGCATCGTAAAGGGTGTCGTTGATGGTCTGGATCGGCACGCCCAGGCGGCTGGCCGTTGAGCGGTCGATGTCGAGGTCGATCTCGCGGCCGCGGTCGGACAGGTTGCTGTCGACATCGGCGAGCTGCGGTAGATGGCGGAACGCAGCGGCCATGCGCGTGGCATCGCGATCGAGCGTGGCCTGGTCCAGGGAGCGCAGCACGTATTGGTACTGGGTGGCCGCCACGCGCGTATCCAGCGTGACGTCCTGCACCGGCTTCAGGAACAGTTGAATCCCAGGGACGTCCCTGGAGGCCGACTGTAGCCTGGCCAGGATCGTGGCGAGCGAGCCGCGCTCCGCGCTCGGCGTCAGGACGACGCTGATTTGACCCTGGTTGAGCGTGGGGTTGGTGTCGCCGATACCGACGAAGCCCGCTACGCCGGCCACATCCGGGTCACGGCGCAGGGCCGCCATCACTTCCTGCATCCGCCGCTCCATGGCTGGAAAGGCGATGCTCTGGTCGGCCACGACGACACCCGTGACCAGGCCGGTGTCCTGCTCCGGGAGAAGGCTCTTGGGCATTGCGGCGTAGAGCAGCACGGTGATCGCGAGACTGATGCCGAATACCGCCATCAGCGTGCGTTGATGGTCCAGGACCCAGTCGAGGCTCTGCTCGTAGGCGCCGAGCATGCGTGCATAGAAACCGCGTGGCTCGCCGTGGGTGCCGTGCGCATCGGCGGGCAGTGCGCCTGGGCGCAGGAGATAGGCGCACAGCATGGGTGTCAGCGTCAGCGAGATCACCGCCGAGAGCGCCACGGCGATGGTCAGCACCCAGGCGAATTCATGGAATAACCGTCCCGTGACCCCGGGCATGAGCAACAGCGGGAGAAACACGGCGATCAGCGAGACCGTCAGGGAGATGATGGTGAAGCCGATCTCGCGCGCGCCCGTTTCTGCCGCATCGCGCGGCTGCCTTCCGAGTTCGATGTAACGGACGATGTTCTCGATCATCACGATCGCGTCATCCACGACGAAACCGGTGGCAACGGTCAGCGCCATCAACGACAGGTTGTCCAGCGAGAAGCCCGCGAATGCCATGACCCCGAACGTGCCGACGAGCGACAGCGGGACCGCCACCGACGGGATCACCGTCGCCCAAAGCCGGCGCAGGAAGACGAAGATCACGGCAACCACCAGCACGATGGCCAGCAGCAGCGTGAACTCCACGTCGTGGACGGAAGCGCGGATCGTGACCGTGCGATCCGAAAAGACCTTGAGGTCGACTCCGGCCGGCAATACGGCACGCAGGCTCGGCAGCGCCGCGCGGATGGCTGCCACGGTCTGGACGATGTTGGCGCTGGGCTGGCGGCGAATATCCAGAAGGACCGCGGGATGTCCATTGGACCAGGCGGCCACCTGGTCGTTCTCGACGCCGTCGATGACCTTGGCCACTTCGGACAGCCGCACGGGCGCCCCGTCCTGGTAACTGATGATGAGGTTCCGGTAGGCCGCGGCATCGGGCAACTGGTCGTTGGCGCCGATGGTGAAGCTTTGCGTCGTGCCGTTGAGGTTGCCCTTGGGCGCGTTGACGTTGGCCTGGGTGATCGCGCTGCGCACGTCTTCGAGCGTCAGGCCGAGACTCGCCAACGCGGCTGGGTTGACCTGGATGCGCACGGCCGGCTTGATGTTGCCCTCGACGCTGACGAGTCCGACGCCAGCGATCTGGGCCAGTTTCTGGGCCAGGATGCTGTCGGCATAGTTCGTCACGTCGCGCACCGGCAGCGTGGCCGAGGTCAGCGCGAGCGTGATGATGGGCGCATCGGCTGGATTGACGGCGTTGTACACGGGCGGATAGGGGAGCGCCGCTGGCAGCGTGCCGCGCGCGGCATTGATGGCAGCCTGGACATCCTGTTCGGCATCCGCGATGTTGCGGCTCTGCGCGAACTGGAGGTTGATCACCGACAGTCCCTGCGAGCTGTTGGAACTCATCATGGTCAGGCCGGAGATCTGGCCGAACTGGCGCTCGAGCGGCGTCGTCACCAGCCTCGCCATGGTCGAAGGGTTGGCGCCCGGATACTGCGTCGTGACCTGCAGGCTGGGCGCCTCGACGTTCGGAAGCGCCGCTACCGGCAGGCTCTGGTACCCGAAAATGCCGAACAGCAGCAGCGCCACCATCAGCAGCGAGGTGGCTATGGGACGGCGGATGAACAGCGTGGACGGTCCCAGTCCGCCGTCGCTGGCCGACTTCGTCTCAGCCACGTTGGCCGCGCCCGCGGGAGCCGGCCTGGCCCTGGCTGCCCGAGGCCTTCAATGGCGGCACTTCACCCGGCGCGAGCGGGATCACCTTGCTGTCCTGCTTGAGTCTGAACTGTCCTTCCGTGACCACGCGTTCGCCCGGCGAGAGCCCCTTCTCGATGACGGCAATCGATGCGCCTGTCTGATTGCCGGTCGTGACCGGCTGCATGCGCACGGTCTTGTTGGGCTGGACGACGAAGACGTAATCGCCATCGGGACCCCGCTGCACCGCCTGTGCGGGCACCACCACGGCACCGCGGATCGTGCCCAGCTGCAGGCGAACGTTGACGAACTGGCCCGGCCAGAGGACGTCGTCCGTGTTGGCGAACTCGGCCTTCAACTCGAAGGTCGACGTGCTGGTGCTGATCTGGTTGCTGACCACCTTTAGGAAACCGGTTGCGATGATCTTGTTGTCGCCGCGGTCCAGCGCGGCTACCGGGAGGGTGCCCTTGCCCATGGCCTCGCGCACGGCATCGAGGTTCTGCTGCGGGAGATCGAACAGCACGCTGATGGGGTGGACCTGCGTCAGCACGACAATGCCGCCCGAGGTCCCGGGCCCGACGACATTGCCGACATCCACGAGGCGCAGCCCCGCGATGGCATCAAAGGGGGCGCGCAGCGTGGTGTAGCCGAGTTGCACCCGCGCACTTTCCACGGCGGCGTCGTCGGCCAGAACCGCCGCCTCGTATTGGCGCACGGTTTGCTGCTGCGCCTGCAGGGTCTGGGCGGCGACGTATTGCTTCTTGCCCAGGTTCTCGTAACTGCGGGCGAGGTACCGTGCCGCCTTCAGCAGCGCCTCGTCCTGGGCCAGTTTCCCTTGCGCCTGGGCCAGGCTGGCCTGGTAGGTCCGGGGATCGATCTGCGCGATGACGCCTCCCTTCCTGATTTCCTGGCCTTCCTTGAAGTCCACGGCCACGAGTTGGCCGCTGACCTGCGGCACGACCGTGACGGTGTTCAGCGCAGCGACGGTGCCGAGCGCCTGCAGGTAGATCGGCACGTTTTCGCGACTGGCGGGCACGACCGTGACCGGCACTGGTTCATCGGCTTCGCTGCCGGGCCGATGACCGGTGGGACGATGCATCAGGCGGTAGCCGATCACGGCAGCCAACAGCACGGCGACGACAATCAGGGCGGTTTTCCAGCGCGACATGGGGAATCCTGGTGGGTCGGCAGGGATCGGGCCGGCCAGTCAAGTGTAGGGCGCGCGGCCGGTTTGCGGCCCTGTCATCAGTCATGCTGCCCCGCAAGCCAATCGCAAGCTAGCGCCGATGCCATGTCGTCGGCGATGGCGCCCGATGCGGCGGCGCGCCGCTCGTCCCAGCGGTCGGCTTGCTCGAGGTAGCGCAAGAGCTGGTTGCAGCATCCGCCAGCGACGAGGTCGTGCGGCGTGGCGAAGGCGAATGCCGTTAGAGGCATGCGGCGAAACCAGTCGCACGCCTCGGCTCGACTGTCGGCCAGGCGCGTCGCGCGGGCAAGCACCGCCTCGGCGTCGCGGAGATAGCGTTGCAATCGTGCGTCCTCGGGCCGAAGGCTCGGCGTTTCCGGCGGCACGTTCGCGGACTCGGCCAGGCGACGCAGGCTCATGCCGAGGCTTCGCGCGAAGGCAACGGGATCGATCGACGATGGCGAGATGGGCATCGGATTTGCGGATTCGTGGCCGGGCATGAGGTCTACGGATGCGGATCGTGGAGCGGCAGGATGGGGTGCCGAGCCGTGGCCGGCGTGCGGCTGCTTGCAACCCCGACGCCCTGCCATCCTAGGCTGCCTGGCGATGACCGCGGGTGAAACAACGTGACGGGATGTAACGTTTCGTTGCCGTCCCATCGATTCGTGGTCGCGCCGGAACCTGTTCGGGCGCTGCGCCTACAATCCCGCCATGCCTGCCGATGACCTGGGCCATATTGCCGCGCTTGATCGCCGCCTGACCGAGGCTGTGCGCGGCGTCCGCATCCTGCGCACGGTGGCGCTGCCGCCGGCGCAGGGGAAGGCGTTCCTCGCCGGGCACGCAGCGGGGCAATTGCGGATGCCGAAACCGTCTTATCGCGCGGTCGACCTGCGTGAGGCCCGCACCGAGCTCGAGGCTATCCACGCGGCGATTCCTTGGGGCCATCCGCTGGCCGGCTACCTGCAGCGGGCAACCGATGCCTGGCATACCGCGACGCTGATGCTCGATGCCGTGGGCACGGCCCGGGCTGGCGACCTGTCCGCGCAACTCTACGGTCGACCGCAGGATACGATCCCGGGGACGCTGATCTCCAGCGCCCAGGCGGCGCGTGAGTTCGTGGCGGTGGCCGGCGAACTGGGCAGCACGATCGATGATCCGGCCGAGCTGCACGACATCGATGCGGCGACATTGCGGACGGAGCTGCGACAGGCTCTGGATGCCTACTTCGGCGCGGGCGCGGTGGCGGTGGAACTGGATCCGGACCTGACTGCCAAGGCAGCGGCTGGCGCTGCGCGCATCCGCCTGCGCGAGGGTTCCCGCTTCTCCGCCTACGACCGCCACCAGTTGCTGATGCACGAGGCTTTCGTGCACACCCTGACCGCCCGCAATGGCCACGCGCAGCCGGTGCTTGCGTCGCTCGCCCGGACCAGTCCACATGCCACGGCCACGCAGGAGGGGTTGGCCGTGTTTTCGGAGCTGATTTCCGGGGGCATGGATCTGGCGCGACTGAAGCGCGTGAGCTTGCGCATCCTGGGCATCGAGCAGGCGCTGGCCGGCGCGGATTTCATCGAGGTGTTCCGGTACTTCCTTGGCCAGGGCCAGGATGCCGAGGACAGCTACGCGTCGACCGCCCGCATCTTCCGCGGCGTGCCGCTGACCGGCGGCAGCGCCTTCGCCAAGGACACCGTGTACCTCCACGGCCTGCTGTGCGTACACACCTTTTTCCGCTGGGCGCTGCGCGGTCGGCGGATGGCCCTGCTGCGGCAATTGTTTGCGGGCAAGATGGCGCTGCGCGACGTCCTGGACTTCGAGCCGTGGTTTGCCCAGGGCGCTCTGGCGATGCCGGCAGTCCTGCCTCCGTGGATGGCGAACATGCAGGGTCTGGCGGGCAGCCTCGCATTTTCGCTGTTCGTCAACCGGATTCCCATGGAGGACGTCAGCGCGGCCACCTGGTGCCTGCCGGTGGGGTGACCAGTGCTGCCCTGCAAGGTTCGGTCCATGCGCGCCCCTTGATAGAATGGGCGACTGCGCCGCGCCGCGGCTGCCCGGTACGCACATTCCGTCCATGAGCCTATCCGACGAACTCAAGCAGGCTGCGCTTGAGTACCACCGCCAGGCGCCTGCCGGCAAGATCAGGGTCACCGCCACCAAATCGCTGCTGACGCAGCGCGACCTGGCGCTGGCTTATTCCCCCGGCGTCGCGGCGGTGTGCGAGACCATCGTCGCGGATCCCGCGCAGGCGGCCACGCTGACCGCGCGCGGCAATCTGGTGGCGGTGATCAGCAACGGCACCGCGGTTCTGGGCCTTGGCGCCATCGGCCCCCTGGCAGCGAAGCCGGTCATGGAAGGCAAGGGGGTGCTTTTCCAGAAGTTCGCTGGCATCGAC
>JAKAEJ010000031.1 GCA_021818335.1 Pseudomonadota bacterium
GATCTGTGCTGCAAGCGGCGGCGCGACGCCTGCGCGCCGCCATCCGTGACGATGACACCGTCGCGCGACTGGGCGGCGATGAATTTACGATTGTTCTGGAGCGCGTGGCCCGAACTGCCGATGCAGAAGACGTCGCCCGCAAGATCCTACAGATTTTCAGCGAGACCATGGATCTCGGCGAGGGTCGCGAAGTACAGATCACGCCATCGATCGGCATCGCGATTTACCCAAACCACGGGCAGGTACCCACCGACCTGCTCAAGTACGCAGATATTGCCATGTATCGCGCGAAGGAGCGTGGACGCAACACCTATTCGGTCTATACGGAGGCTCTTGACGCGGAGGTCCGGCAGCGCGCCGACTTGATCGCCGCGCTGCAGCGCGCCCTCAAACGGGAGGAGTTGAACCTCGTCTATCAGCCCAAGTTGAGCCTAGCGGAGGATCGCATCACGGGTGTTGAGGCCCTGCTGCGCTGGCAGAGCGATGAATTTGGAGAAATCCCGCCCAGCCTTTTCATCCCCCTCGCCGAGGAGATCGGGCTAATCGGTGCGCTGGGTGAGTTTGCTATCGAGCGTGCGTGCGGCGAACTGGCGGGATGGCGGGAATCAGGCCTGGACAATGTAACCATGGCCGTCAATGTTTCCGTGGCGCAACTGGGCCGCGGTGACTTCAGCAGCTACCTGTTCGAAACCCTCGAGCGCTACCGCCTGCCACCGCAGCTTCTCGAACTTGAACTCACCGAAAGCATGCTGATGCAGGACCCGGAACGATCACGGGCGATCCTCGAAACGATCAACAGCGTGGGGGTGACGCTCGCCATCGATGACTTCGGCACGGGCTACTCCTCGCTTGCCTACCTTCAGCGGCTTCCGCTGGACACACTGAAAATCGACCAGACGTTCGTGGCCAAGCTCACGCTGAGCCCCGATGACGAAACCATCCTCGGAACCATCGTCCTGATGGCCCATTCGCTGGGCCTGAACGTCGTGGCCGAGGGAGTCGAGTCGCAGGACCAGATCGAATATCTGCGCGAAAAGGACTGCGACGAGATCCAGGGGTATCACTTCGCCAAACCCATGCCGGGATCCGATTGCGTCCGATTCATTCACGAGCACCGCGCGCGACATAGTGCTCCCCGTGCATGACCCCGCTCTCCGATACCGACGTACCTGTTAGAGTTGTGAGCCATGTCTGCCGCCGACCCGATCCGCGCCGAGCTTGAAATCCTGCACGCGTTGGCTGAGCGCGCACTGCAGCAGCAGCGCCGCCTCGCCGAGGAGAATCACAGCCTGCGGCATGCCCAGGAACAGCTGACAGGCGAACGCGCCGCGCTGGTTGCGCGCAACGACATGGCCCGCACCCGGATCGAAGCTATGATCCAACGGCTGCGCGCCCTCGAGCACGCACCACAGGGCAACTAAACCATGGCCGCAATCCCTGTCACCGTTCGACTTCTGGATCGCGAGTTCCTTGTCAGCTGCACCGAGGACGAGCGGGCCGGACTGACGGCCGCAGCCAACCTGCTCGACCAGAAGATGCGCGAGCTGCGCGGAACGACACGAACAGTCGGGTTTGACCGCCTTGCAGTCCTCGCCGCGCTGAGCCTGACCCACGAACTCGTCCAATTGCGTGAGCGCCACGCCGAGCGGGAGCGGGAACTGGGTCACAGCCTCGGTCTGCTGCGGCGCAAGCTGGAGGCGGTCCTGCCCGCGGAACGCTGAGGCAACACCGGCTCGCCCCACTGCCCATGATCACTGGCGGTTTGGCGCCGACTTGGTAGAATCGACGGCGTGTTCTCTGCGGTGCTCGACAGCACGCTCTCAGCATTTGCCTTGTTCCTATTGAACGACCCCGGGTCGGCAAAACGATCGTCGGATGTGCATGTCCGCTTCGCGCGGAAAGCCTGGCGGCTGGTCTGAGCCCTCCCACCTGATCCTTGGGATCAAGGTCGTCTGGCGTGCACCGGCACCGCGGAGAACGCACATTGCCTGAAATCAGTCCCGAACTGCGAGTGCACCGCCAACACCTTCGCATCGACATGCGGGCGCGCCGGGCCGCGCTGGCTGCCCACGTTCGCATCGAGGCTGGCCAGGGCATCGCGATGCAACTGGCCAGGCTATCCGTCTTCAGCCAGGCCCGTCGGCTTGCCGGTTACTTTGCGTGCGATGGCGAGTTGCCACTGCACGAGGTTCCAGCCTTGTGTAGCAGGAGCGGCATGGATTACTACCTCCCGGTGCTCGGGCGGGGGCGCATCATGCGGTTTGCCCGATGGCAAACCGGCGAGGCCCTGGGCAGCAATCGCTACGGTATTCCCGAACCACGGGTGCCCGAAGCCGACCTCCGCGCCGCCCGAACGCTGGATGTTGTCCTGGCGCCCGTTATCGCCTTCAGCAGGGACGGCACGCGGTTGGGCACGGGCGGCGGCTTCTACGATGCGACGTTCGCATTCCTGCGCCGCCAACCCCGACCTGCACGCCCCCGACTTTGCGGCGTCGCCTACTCGGTGCAGGAGGTCGGGGCCGGGCACCCCGGACTCCAGGCCCAGGACTGGGACGTGCCCCTGGACTTCGTTCTGACGGAACGCGAGACCATCGTCTGCGCACAGGGGGAACCATGCAACACTGGCTGATGAAATCCGAGCCTGCCGTCTTCTCGATCGACGATCTTGCACGCAAGGGCGTTGAACCATGGGATGGGGTTCGAAATTACCAGGCGCGCAATTTCATGCGCGAGGCCATGCGAGTTGGCGACGGCATTCTCTTCTACCACTCCAATTGCAAGGAGCCGGGCGTGGCCGGGATCGCGGAAGTCGCCAGCAAGGCCTATCCGGATCCGAGCCAATTTGATCCATCCAGCAACCACTACGACGCCGGGAGCCCGCGCGCGGCGCCGCGCTGGTGGCTCGTCGATGTCCGCTTCGTTCGCAAGCTCGCGCGCGTGGTTCCCTTGGCGGCCCTGCAGCGGGACGAGCGGCTGGGTGACTTTGCCCTCACCCGCCGCGGCAACCGACTGTCGGTCCTCCCCGTCACCGCCAGCCAATGGCGCATCATCCTGGCCCACGAGAGGCAAAACGCATGAACGCCCCGAGCAATTCCGATGTAGGCAAGCGTGCAGCCGCGGAAGCTGCGCTTGGCTATGTCGAAGAGGGCAGTGTCGTCGGCGTCGGGACGGGCTCAACCGTCCGGTACTTCATCGAGGGCCTCGCGCGCCAGCACACGCGCATCGAGGGCGCTGTGTCCAGCTCCGAACAATCAAGCGCGCTGCTCCGTGCCGCCGGCATCCCCATCCTCGATCTCAATGCCACCGGTCCCATTCCACTGTACGTCGACGGTGCCGACGAGTGCGATCCTCGGAAGCGCTTGATCAAGGGGGGGGGCGCGGCCTTGACTCGCGAGAAGATCCTCGCGGAGGCAGCGGAGCGTTTCGTCTGCATCATCGATCCGACCAAGCTGGTCGACGTACTTGGTCGATTCCCCCTGCCCGTAGAAGTCATACCGATGGCGCGGAGCCTGGTGGCACGTCAACTGGTTCTCCTCGGCGGACAACCGGTGTGGCGTGATGGAACCGTCACCGACAACGGGAACTGGATCCTCGACGTCCACAATCTCAGGATCGCCAGTCCCGAAGACTTGGAGCGCGAGATCAACCAGATTCCAGGGGTGGTCACGGTGGGATTGTTCGCGCGACGACCCGCCGACATCGTGCTGGTCGGCGGGACCCCCTTGCAGGAACCGCCGCACTGAAAATTGCGGCGCTATTCCCCGGCGTCAGTGCCGGGGAATTCCGTGCGGCAAAGCCGCGATCCGGGCTCCCGCGGGCAGAACCGTATCAACGAGCCTTGGATCGCGCTGAAGCAGGTTGATTTCGTCGCCCAGGATATGGGCGGCTTCGATGAGCATGGTGTCGGACTTACTTTCATCGCGTCGGCGGTGCTCGAGGCCACCAGCCGGCGAGCGTCCGTCTGCCTGGAGTCCATCATCGCGCGTACTCGCGGATTCCGCTGGCGACACCGAAGAAACGCGCGCGGGCGCCGGGACCGCATGGCCTGGATGCTGTGCGTTCTCAATGGCCTTTTCGCGCTCGCGGAATTGCTTCTGCAAGGCGTCCTGCTGGGTCCGCTCACGCTCGCGCACGGCATAATTGAGCGAGATGCTGGTCTGCGACTGCAATTTCTTGATTTCAGCGATTTCCTCAAGCATGAGCTGCCACGATGGCGATCTAGCAGTGCGGGCATCGTGTTCCCGGATTAGCATTGGTACGAGCGGTTTAAGGTCCGCCACGGGCTTATAGGGAGCCGGCTTGATTCGGCTCCAAGGCAACGCATACGGATTGCTCGACTCACCGAACTGGCTCGAATCGATCGTGTAGGGGAATTCGATGTCCGGTGTCACACCTCGGAGCTGCGTCGAGCCGCCATTGACCCGGAAAAACTCTGCGATCGTCATGTGAAGATCGCCCAACTTGGCGTGAGGCGTTCCTGCCATGCGATCCAGGCTGACCAGATTCTGCACCGTTCCCTTGCCGTACGTATTGGAGCCGATGATCAGCGCACGGCCGTAATCCTGCATCGCCGCCGCGAAAATCTCGGAAGCCGAGGCCGAGGCGCGATTCACCAGAACGGCCAGCGGGCCATTCCAGACACGCGATTGATCGCTGTCCTGCTCATCAACTTGGCCATTGCTTTCGCGAACCTGCACGATTGGCCCTTTGCCGATGAACAAACCGGACAGTTCTGTTGCTTCGGTCAGCGAACCGCCTCCGTTATTACGTAGGTCCATGATGACGCCATCGACCTTCTCCTTTTTCAGTGCAACGAGCAACTTGGCGACATCCCGGGTGGCGCTGCGGTAATTTGGGTCACCCTTTCGCCGAGCGGCAAAATCTTCGTAGAAGGCCGGAAGCGAAATCACGCCGATTCGGTATGCCTGCCCGCGAATGTGCACAGTGATGATGGACTTCTTGGCAGCCTGCTCCTCGATGGTCACCTTTTTGCGGGTCATGGTAATGAGCTCGTGCTTCGCGTCCGGACCCGCGTCACCCGGGATCACCTCCAGCCTCACCACCGTGTTTTTCTTGCCTCTGATCAACGCCACCACGTCATCGAGACGCCAGCCGACGACATCCACCATCGGGCATTTGAGACCCTGAGCCACGCCCACGATCCGGTCGCCAACGCGCAGTTTGGAGCGCGATGCGGGTCCACCCGGAACGATCTGGGCGATGCTGGTGTAATCGTCGCGCCGTTCAAGCACCGCACCGATCCCTTCCAGCGAAAGATTCATCGAAATGTCGAAATTCTCGCTGGCGCGTGGCCCGAAATAGTTGGTATGGGGGTCGTTCGCGAGTGCATAGGCATTCAGAAAATACGAAAACACATCTTCGTTGTCGAGCTCACGCACACGATCCAAATAGTTCTGGTAGCGCTTTTGCAGCACGCTGCGGATGTCGGCATCGCCCTTACCCGCGAGTTTCAGGCGCAACCAATCATTCATGACCCGCTCTCGCCAGAGGGCATCCAGCGACGTGTCAGTGGCGGCCCAAGGCGCGTGCTCGCGATCAATTTCGTAGCTTGCCTTTGTGTTGAAATCAAACCCACCCTTCTTGATCAACGCCTCTGCATAGGTCACGCGCTGCGCAACGCTTTCTTCATAGACATTGAATATATGGAATGGACCCGACAGATTGCCGCTGAGGATCGAATCAGCCAGATTGGTTTCGATTGGCTTAAAGCTGGCGAGGTCCTGGGCCGTGAAGAACAGCTTCCCGGGATCCAGCGCATCGATGTAACCCTTGAAGACCCGCTCACCCATTGCCGAGTCCAGCGGTAATGCCTCGTAGGAGTACCGGGACAGCAACTGCGCGGTCAGCTGGGTCACCTCGCTTTGCGTCGCGGTCGGCTGGAGCGGGCGCTTCGCCACTTCACCTTGGCGTACCCGGGCCGGTAGCGTGCAGAGGCCGTTATCCGATGGCGCGCCGATGGCGACCGCGGTGCCCGCGTGAGGAACGGGCGCCGCGACTAGCGGGAGCGAAGCGAGCAGGGTGAAGCTAAGGCCCAGCAGCGTGGGCAGCAGGCGCCGGAAGGACGGCATGTCTCAATTGACCTCGTGGTAACCGGCGGCCTGGGCCTGCGCGTCGGCATGGTAGGAAGAGCGCACCAGCGGCCCGCTGGCGACGTGTCGGAAGCCTAGCGTCATGCCGGCCCGGTGCAATTCGTCGAATTCCTCCGGCGTCCAGTAGCGCAAGACGGGATGATGGTGAGGCGATGGTTGCAGATATTGCCCGATGGTAACCATGTCCACGTCGTGACGGCGCAGGTCCTCGAGCGTGGCCATGACCTGCTCGAGCGTTTCGCCCAGCCCCAGCATGATGCCACTCTTCGTGACGATTCCCGGATGCCTGGACTTGAACGTCTTCAGCAAGTCGAGCGACCACTGGTAGTCGGCGCCGGGGCGTACCTCTCGGTACAGGGCGGGCACCGTTTCAAGGTTGTGGTTGAACACGTCCGGCAGTGACGAATCCAATGCGTCGAGCGCCCGCTGCATGCGCCCTTTCCCGCGGAAATCAGGGGTGAGAATCTCGATTTGCACGGATGGGCTGGCCTCGCGCACGGCGCGGATGCACGCGGCAAAATGCGCGGCACCGCCATCGGCCAGGTCATCGCGATCGACGGACGTGATCACCACGTAGCGCAACCGCATATCCGCGATCGTGGCCGCCAGCCGTCGCGGCTCGAGTGCGTCGGGCGGCTTTGGCCGGCCGTGCGCCACGTCGCAGAATGAGCAGCGACGCGTACACACCTCGCCCAGGATCATGAACGTGGCGGTCCCCTTGTGGAAGCATTCGTGGATGTTGGGGCACGACGCTTCCTCGCAGACGGTCACCAAGGCACTTTCCCGCAAGCGCGACTTCAGTCGCTGCACTGCATTGCCTTGCGGCAGGCGGACGCGGATCCACGACGGCTTGCGAAGCGGCTGCACAGGCTGGAAGTGGGCGCGATTGCCGGCAATCTTGTCGGCACCCACCAGAGCTTGGCCAGGTGCCAGTGAATCCGCTTCGACGGCAGCGTCCACGCGGGCGGGGATGATCTTGTTTGTCATGATTCCAAGGATTCCGGCACGTCGGTCGGTGTGGGCAGGATCGGCGAGGCTGCAGATGCGCGCAACCCGAACTGGAAACAAAGGTTTTCGGCCAGCGTGGCCTCGACCGCCTCGACCTTGGCCGGCCCGCCCAAGTCGCTGACCTGGGTGACCGCGAGGCCTCGGTAGCCGCAAGGATTGATGCGCCCAAAGGGCTCGAGATCCATCGCCACGTTGAATGCCAGGCCATGGAAGCTGCAGCCTCTTCGCACCCGCAGTCCCAGCGCGCCGATTTTGGCGTCGGCCACGTACACGCCAGGCGCTCCGTCCCGCCGCTGGCCCTCGATGTTCCAGCCGGCGAGCGTATCGATCATGGCTTGCTCGATGCGCGTGACAAGATCGCGGATACCGATCCCCAGTCGTCGCAAGTCAAGGAGCGGATATCCAACGACCTGCCCGGGGCCGTGGTAGGTGACCTGGCCACCGCGTTCGACCTTGATGACCGGAATGTCGCCGGGGGCAAGCACATGCTCCATTCGCCCCGCCTGGCCCAGCGTGAATACCGGCTCGTGCTGCAACAGCCAGAGCTCGTCCGGCGTGTCGGGGGTCCGCGCATCGGTGAACGCGCGCATGGCACGCCAAACCGGCTCGTAGGGCCGGCATCCCAGTCGACGGATGCGGAGGATCGGTTCGCTCATTGGCTGCGCCGCCGCACGTAAGCACGGCGAATCGCCAAGTGTACCTCCAGCCCGGAAATCATGCGTTGAATTCCCGTAATCACAGCGTGTAGCGAATGTCGGGGTCAGCGCGAAGAACGGCATGGGCCCGCTCATACTCGGCACGCGATGCGGCGAAGAACCGGACTCGCACCGCGACGTACTGGCCTTCACGGGAGGTCCGCACGCTCACCGAGTCCTCGACGACTTTCAGGCCAGCCTCGTGCCGCAACAGGCCCGGCACGCGTGCTTCCAGCCCGACGCCAGCACGGCCCATCGCCGCGATCTCGAACTCGCCGGGAAAGTGGAAGCCGTCCCCAGGCAGCAGCGCGCAGGCGGCGCCGTCGTTCACGCCTTCGTCCCCGCGGGCGCTGGCGCCGGCGCAGGATTGGCCCCCTTGCGGCCCGACCACCATAGCCTCAGGCCGTCCCATAGGCGCCCGGCCCAGCCGGCCTCGGGAACTGCCTGCAGGGCTACTAGAGGCGCCTGGGCCAGGAGCTTGCCATCCAGGCTGACCTCGAGCGTGCCGATGCGCTCACCCTTGCGGAACGGTGCGGTCAGGAGCGCGGGGATGCGCATGCTGGCCTTCAGATCCCGGTAGTGGCCTCGCGGGATGGTGACCTCGACGGGAGCCGCGACGCCGACCTGAAGATGGTCGCGCGAGCCCTTCCATAGCCTTGGCTCGGCCAGAACCTTGCCGGCCGGATAAAGCGTGTGCGTCACGAAGAAGTGGAATCCGTAGTTGAAGAGCGCGTCATCCTGGGTCGCGGCGTCGGCAAGGCTGCCGGTTTGCATGACGACTGCGATCAGTCGCTGGCCATCGCGCTTCGCCGACGCGACGAGGCAAAACCCCGCCTCAGCGGTACTGCCGGTCTTGAGTCCGTCGACTGAAGGATCGCGGTACAGCAGCAGATTGCGATTGGCCTGCTTGATGCCGTCGATGGTGTAGGACGGGATCTTGTAGACGTGATAGTACTGGGGGAAGTCATGGATCAGCGCGCGTGCAAGAAGGGCAAGGTCATAGGCCGTGACGTAGAGATCGGGTTTCGGATAGCCGCTGGCATTCGAGAAATGCGACCCCCGCATGCCCAGACGCTGCGCATACGCATTCATCAGCTGGACGAAGGCACCCTCGGTTCCGGCAACGTGCTCGGACAGGGCGATGGCCGCATCGTTGCCAGATTGCACGATCATGCCCTTGTAGACTTCCGACAAGGGGTAGTACTGGTGCAACTTCAGAAAACTGGTCGAGCCATCCGTGCCGGCGCCGCCCTTTTGCCATGCATGCTTGCTGATGTACACCTTGTCGTCCCAGTGAACCTTGCCGGCCGCCAGGGCCGAATCGACCACATAAGCGGTCATCAGCTTGGTCAATGAGGCGGGCGGCAGGCGCTCGTGCATGCCCTTGTGCGCGATGACCTGGCCTGTCTCGTAATCCATCAGCACATAGGACGGCGACTGGATCGCAGGTGGCGGCGGAGTCGGCATCTGAGGAATGGCCAGGGTCGGGCGTGGTGGCATGGGCACGGCGGCGCTGGGGACCTGCTGCGCCTGGGCGGCTCCAGCGCACAGGCATACGCCGAGGATGAGGTGGCTCAGGAAGGGGCGATGCTGATTCATGGCTTGGTTTCGGAAACCGTCGGGTCGGGGCGGGGCAATCGGGACTCAGGGCTTGCGCACATCGATACTGACTTGCGGCGTAGGCAGGCCCAGCGCCTCGACGCGCGGCGCCAGTGCATCGGCGGCCGCAACGTCGGGCAATGGCCCCAGACGGACGCGCCAGAATCGCCGGCCGCGCACGTCTGTCGGGCTAATGGTCGCATTCTCCAGTCCGCCCGCGCGAAGCCTGGCTTGCACACGTTCAGCATTCGCTTGCTCGAGGAAGGCGCCGACCTGCAGATAGAGCAGCGGGTGGCCGCCGCCGGTGGCGGCCACCGCCCCTGCGCCGGCGCCCCGGCATGCCAGCGCACGAACACTGGCCGGATCCGTCGCATCGATACCCTGGACCCGGACGATTCCGGTCCCCGCCTGCACGATGCCAAGCCGGATGGCGGCGACGTACGAAAGATCGATGATGCGGTTGGGCACGAACGGGCCGCGGTCGTTGACCCGCACGATGACGCAACGCCCGTTCTGCAGATCAGTCACGCGCGCATAGCTGGGAATTGGAAGCACCTTGCTCGCTGCTGTGAACCTGTACATGTCGTAGGGCTCGAGGCTCGAGGTCAGATAACCCTGGAACTTGGTGCCGTACCACGAGGCAATGCCGCGCTGGTCGTATCCGGCTGCCGACGGCAGCACGTGATACGTGCGGCCATCGACCTCGTAGGTCGACCGGTTGCCGTAGCGCGACAGCGGCAGGGGCCGCGGCACGGGCATCGGGATTGCGGCGACGTCGGGCCGCGTGCCCCGTGGCGCCCCGTCCCGTGCTTGCATGTAGCGCTGTCCACCGCGGCCCGGCGAGGACGCACAGCCTGCAAGGAGCAGCGCCGCGAGGATCAGCAGTGCCGGCACGCCAGCATGCCTCACCGGCGCGGGCCTCCAGTCGCCGCGCCTCGCCTGATCGCGTCCGCAAGCTGCGTCACTGCAAGCGCGTAGAGCGGGCTGGAGTTGTAGCGCGTGATCACTTGGAAGTTGGTAAACGTGATCCAGTATTCGGGGCCCTGCCGACCTTGCACTTCCAGAAGGGTCGCCGGGGTAGCTGCCGACCATTTGCGACCGGGCAGCGTGAATCCCCGTGCCGCCAAGCCGGCAAGATTGTGAATCGGCGCGCTATGCTCGAGGAAGGGCATTTCATGGCGCCCGAATACATGGGCGCGCCGTGCAATCGGGCCGCCTCTCTGCCAGCCGTTCGCTGCAAGGTAATGGGCGGTGCTGGCCAGAATGTCCGGCAGCGAGTTCCACAGGTCCGCTGGACCGCTCCCGTTGGCGCTGACCGCATAGGCCGCGAAGCTCGAAGGCATGAATTGGCACCAGCCCATTGCGCCCGCGTACGAGCCCCGAAGCGAGTCCCTTGGACCCGGCAACAGGCTGCGCGGCAGGCTAAGGAAAACGCCAAGTTCCTTCTGGAAAAACGCCGCTCGAGGCGGGTAATGGAAAGCAAGCGTATACAACGCATCGAGCACGCGATAGCCGCCCGTCTGGCGACCGTAGTACGTTTCGACCCCGAGGATGGCGACCAAGACCGACGGCGACACCCCGTAGCGGCCAGCAATGCGATCAATCAGCACGCGGTGACGTCGGTAGAAGGCGATACCCGCATCAACGCGCCGTCGCCCAAGGAATATGGGTCGGTAATCCTTCCACGGCTTGGCTTCCGCGGGCCGCTCAATCGCCGCCAGAATCGAAGGCTGGACCCGCGCATCCCCCAGGAGCTCAAGGATGTGCGCGCGTTCGAGCTCGGGATGATCGCGCAACAGCGAAGCCACGAAGGCCGCATGCACAGCCTGCGAGGATCGCGCCGACGCGACTGCGTATTGTCCCTGGCGGGCAATCGTCCCGGGCGATCCCCCTTCCGTGGCACGCTGGGCTACCGAAGCAGCCGTAGGCGGAGAAGGTCGCGGCGGACGCGTGGCACAGCCCGCGCAGAGGAAGGCAACCAACAGCGTCGGCAGTGATCGCATGGAGCAATGCATCGAATGTCCTGTGCAGGCCTTCATGGTCAGCTCCGGCGTCGCCTTCCCGGACATGGCCGCTGCCGAACCGCGACGCCAGCGAGCGTAGCACGCGCTCCACGGCCCTCCCTGCCCCCGCGGCCCTTACGATCACGGCGCGAATGCGCTGCGAAGCTCACCGCATGAGCTTGCGGTAGGCGTGGATTGACATGAGCATGCCGAATCCCGCCAGAAGACTCACCGCCGAAGTGCCGCCGTAACTCACCAGCGGCAGTGGCACGCCGACCACGGGCAGCAGACCGGTGATCATGCCACCGTTGACGAGAACGTAGACGAAGAAACTCAGGGCCAGCGACCCACCGAGCAGGCGGGCGTAGGTATCGCGCGCATTCACGGCAATCCAGAGGCTGCGACCAATGATGAACAGGTAAATCGCCAGCAGCAGGACGACGCCAACCAAACCGAATTCCTCGCCCACCACCGCAAAGATGAAATCCGTGGTGTGCTCCGGAAGGAATTCCAGCTGCGCCTGCGTCCCGCGCATGAAACCCTTGCCAAAGACCCCGCCCGAACCCACCGCAATCTCGGACTGGATGATGTGCCAGCCCGTCCCCAGCGGGTCGGACTCCGGATTCAAAAGCGTCAGCACGCGCTCGCGCTGGTAATCGTGCATGTGGTGCCACGCCAGCGGCGCAAGCAATGCCAACAAGGCGAGCATCAAGCCAATGCGACGCCACGTAAGCCCGGAAAGGAAGAGCGCGAATCCGCCCGCGGCCACCACCAGCATGGCGGTGCCCAAATCGGGTTGCTTGGCAATCAGTAAAGCCGGGATCGCAATCATCAGGAGCACGACGGCCATGTCCCGCCACGATGGTGGCAAGGGGCGCTGCGCGAGGAACCAGGCAACCATCATCGGCATGGTCAGCTTGAGGAGCTCCGACGGCTGGAACCGCACGACGCCGAGGTTCAACCAACGATCCGCGCCAGAACCTTCTCCTGCGAGGAGCACGACGACCAGCATCAGCACGCTGGACAGATATAGCCAGGGCGTCCAACGGCGGAATTGCGCGGGGGGCACGCGCGCGATCACCAGCAGCAGCGCGAATCCCAGCGCGAAGCGCAGCGCCTGCGCACCGATCGTCCGCCAGGCCAGGTCCGCCGCACTGGAAAGAAAAAAGAGCCCGGTCGCCATGAGCGCCAGAAGACCCAAGAGCAGCGGCACGTCGACGCGGGGACGAAGGAGGAAGCGGCGCAGCGCCACTTCGACGCGCAACCAGAGGCGACTCATGGCAAAGCACTCCTGGTTGCGACTGGGCGATCGAGCACGCTGCCTTCGGCAGGCAGTGAACGCGCTGGGGGGACACGCGGCAGCGCCTGTCCCGGTGGCAAGGCCAGCGGGGCGTAGGCGGGGAGCACATTCCCCGGCAAGGGAACGTACGGCAGGTGCCGCTGCTTCGCCCATGCATTGAAGACGTCGCGCACGATCGGCGCGGCATCCCGCCCGCCCCAGGCGGCGCGTTCCAGGACGGCAACTGCTGCAACACGCGGATCGCTGGCGGGTGTGAACCCAATGAACAGCGCGCGATGGCGCAGGGCAAGCTCGCTGGTCGACAGCCGATTGTCCCAGGCATGCGTGGTACGCGAGAGGATTTCGGCGGTTCCCGTCTTGCCAGCGATTCGATACGGGAAGCCCACGTCGAGGCCGCGCGCCGTCCCGCGCGCGCCGTCGACTACCCGGACCATGCCCTGGGTGACCGCATCCCAATCCGCGCGTCGGGCAATCACCGGCGCCTCCGGTGGCGCCGGTGCCACCGGCAAGATGGGAGCGCGGGTTCCATCCTGCGTGGCGAGCAACAGGTGCAGGCGCTGCGGGCGGCCGAAGTCTGCCAGTGTCGTCAGCGCATTGGCGAGTTGCAGCGGCGTCACCTGCCAATAGCCCTGGCCAATGCCACTGATGACGGTGTCGCCGAGGTACCAAGGGCGCTTCTGGGTCGCCTCCTTCCAGGCCCGCGAAGGCACGACGCCACTTGCCTCGTGGGGCAGGTCGATGCCGGTGGGTCGCCCGAAGCCAAAAGCCGCCATGGCCTTGCTCAGCCGATCGATGCCCATGTCGTAGGCAAGCTTGTAAAAGTAAGTATTGACCGACATCTCGATCGCCTCGGAAAGGTCGACGATGCCGACGCCTCCCTGGACATCGTCACGGTAGCCTCGGCCGGCGACACCCGGAATATGCCATTCCCCGACCGAATCCACGGTGTCCTGCGGCGTGCGCAAGCCCGTCTCCAGTCCGGCGACGGCCAGGAAAGGCTTCACCGTCGAGCCCGGCAGGTAGGTCCCGTCCGTCGCGCGATTCAGCAACGGGTGATGCGGGTCGTCAAGCAGCATCCGGTAGTTGGCCTCGCTGATGCCACCGACAAACAGGTTGGGGTCGTAACTGGGTGAACTGACCAGCACCATCACTTGCCCGTTGCGCGGGTCGACCGCCACCGCGGCACCAGCACGCCCGTGCAATCCCGCATAGGCCGCCTCCTGCATGACCATGTCCAACGTCAGGTAGAGGTTCTTGCCGGGGCGCGGTGGTACCCGATCGAGTATTCGCACGGGCCGCCCGTCCGCATTCACCTCGACCAATTCGTAGCCCGGCGTGCCACGGAGCAGCTTTTCATATTCGCGTTCGACGCCAGTCTTGCCGATCTGGTTCATGTCCGCCCACGGCGTGCCCTGCAACCGCGTCGCTTCGCGTTCGTTGACACTGCCGACGTAACCCACAACCGGCGCGGTCAGCGCGCCGAACGGGTAATAGCGGCGCAAGTACGGCCGGACTTCAACACCGGGAAAGCGCCAGCGATCGATCGCAAAACGCGCGATTTCATCCTCGCTGAGCCGATTCCGCAACGGCACGCCCTGAAAACTGTGATGTTGCTTCAGCGCTTCGCGAAAACGGGCCAGGTCGTCGCTCGACAGCGGAACGACCTTGGCCAGACGGACCAGCATGGCACCCATGTGGCGAATCTGGTCCGGAATGACCTCAAGCCGGTAGGCCGGTACGTTTTGCGCGAGCACGACGCCATTGCGGTCGAAGATCATGCCGCGCGGTGGCGCGAGAAAGCGCACGTGAATGCTGTTGTCATTGGCCCGCGTAACGAATTCGGCGTGCCGGATGACCTGAAGCCAGAAGAAGCGTCCAGCCAGCCCCGCAAGTGCCACGACCACCACGGCGAGGCTCGCCCACGCGCGGCGCGCAAAGCGACGCTGCTCCTCGCCACCGTTGCGAAGCGGATTCGCCCCGCGCCTCATGGCTCACGCGCACGCACGCGCGCGCGAAGGCCGTCCAGGACCAGGAAGACGAACGGCCACACCAAGGCGCCCACCATCGGCGAGATCCAGGCCAGCGCCAATGGCGGCGCCATGCCTGCGAAAGCGCGAATCAGCCAGCGCAGCAGGCAGTCGTTGAGCAGCAGCAGCAGCACCGTGGCGGCCTGTTGCGGCATCGGGAAGAATCGCAAACGTGCTCGGAACCGCTGGGCCAGAAAGGCAATGACCACCAAGCGCAACGCCTGATCGCCCAGCAGGGCTCCCGCCAGCACATCAGCCGACACTCCCGTAACGAACGCCGTGCCGAGCCCGATGTATTGGGGCGCCTCGAGAATCCAGTACAGCAGAACGAGGGCCGGCCACCAGGGGCGCAGCGGCAACAGGGCCGGCGGCATGGGCAGCAGGAGCAGGAACACCGCGGAGCCCAGGCTCAGGTAGCAAATCCAGCGCTGCCAGTCGGCACGGATCACGGCGCGCCTCCCGGTTTCGAAGAAGGCACTTGCGCACTGGCGGCCGCCGCGGGCCGGACCAGCGCGCCCGGAGGCCCCGCCCTCGTCGCCGGCGCCGGAGGACCAACTGGTTCGGCGAGGTCCCGAAGGAGAAGTACGTGGTCGCTTCGATCCAGGTGCGCGAGAGGCCGCGCCTCGGCGCGCAGGTAACTGTCGGACCGGTCCGGTGCAAGCGCGGTCACTTGCGCAACTGGAAAACCTGACGGAAATCGGCCGCCAAGCCCCGAGCTGAGCAGTTCGTCTCCAACGCGCACGTCCGCGTTGATCGGCAGATTCGGCAGATCCAGGCGCTCCCCATGGCCGCTGCCATAGGCAAGCGCACGCACGCCGCTGCGCGCGTCGGTCACGGGCAATGCCCCACTGGGATCCGTGATCAGCAGTACCACGGCGGTATCCGGCAGGACCTCCATCACCTGCCCCATCACCCCGTGCGAATCAACGACTGGCTGGCCCACGCGGACGCCCTGGCGCGCGCCACGATTGATGACGATGCGTCCGTGGTTGGGATCCAGGTCGATGTCGATGACGCGGGCCAATTGGCCCTGCATCCGCAACATCTCGGCAGCATCCAGCAGTCGCTTGAGCTGGTCGTTTTGGCGGACGAGCGCCCGCATGCGCGCGATGCGGACGTTGGCGAGAAGCAACGCGTCCCGCAGCTTCGCATTCTCGTTGCGCAGGGCCGCCTGCCTGGTGAGCCGCACACGTGCATCCTCGACCCATTGCGCCGGAGCACCGGCAAGCCGCCACATCGGCTGGACAATCATGTCCCCGGAGCTGCGCAGCCGAGGCAACCAAGCGTTGTGCCGATCCAGCATCATCAGCGCGCCGGCCAGCAGAAGGTACCCGGCCAGACGCAGGGTGCTTCCGGCCGTCGAGGCTGACCAGCCCGGGGATCCGTCGCGGGACAATGCCATGGCCGCGCGTGTCTGCCCCGCCTATTCGTACGTGAAGAAGTCGCTGCCGTGCTGGTCGATCAGTTCCAGCGCCCGACCGCCTCCCCGGGCGACGCACGTCAACGGATCGTCTGCCACATGCACGTGCAGACCGGTCTCCTTGGCAATCAGCTTGTCCAGGTCTCGCAACAGCGCTCCACCACCCGTAAGGACGATGCCACGTTCGGCGACGTCGGAGCACAATTCAGGAGGCGTTTGCTCGAGCGCCGACTTTACCGCCGCCACGATGCCCTGAAGGGGTTCGTGCAACGCATCGAGCACGTCATTGGAGTTGAGCGTGAAAACCCGCGGAACGCCCTCGGCGAGATTGCGGCCCGAAACCTCGAGCTCCTTGATCTCGCTCTGCGGATAAGCGCAACCGAGCTCGAATTTGATGCGTTCCGCCGTGGAGTCGCCAATCAGCGTTCCGCGCGTGCGGCGGACGAAATTGATGATGGCTTCATCGAAACGATCACCTCCGATGCGCACCGACTGCGAGTAGACGATGCCATTGAGCGCAATCACCGCGACCTCGGATGTACCGCCACCGATGTCCAGCACCATGGATCCACGCGCCTCATGGACGGGAAGTCCCGCGCCGATCGCCGCCGCCATCGGCTCCTCGATCAGGAATACATCGCGCGCACCGGCTCCTTCGGCCGACTCCTTGATCGCGCGCCGCTCGACCTGCGTGGATCCGCAAGGCACGCAGACGAGGACCCGGGGGCTTGGCCGCAGGAAACGGGCGCGATGCACCTGCTTGATGAAGTGCTGCAGCATGGCCTCGGTCATGGTGAAGTCGGCAATCACGCCGTCCTTCATAGGCCGTACGGTGACGATGTTGCCTGGCGTCCGGCCCAGCATGTGCTTGGCCTCGGAACCAACCGCGGCAACCGTGCGGGGGCCGCCGTGCGCGCGATCCTGCCTCATCGCCACCACGGACGGCTCGTTCAGCACAATCCCCTCGCCGCGGACGTAGATCAGCGTATTGGCGGTGCCTAGATCGATCGAGAGGTCATTTGAAAAGACCCCACGCAGCTTTTTGAACATGTCCGGGTCCGGCGGTGACAGCGGGGAAGCCCGACAGTCTAGGCACACCCATCTACCGCAGCAAGGACGAAGTAGTTAAGAAAACCTTGTCCGTTCGTGGTCTTGTGGCCGGTTTGGCATGCTCCGGGGGTGCGGCGCTACCATGCGCGGCCGCCCCATGCCCCCCGGGAGTACCAATGTCCGCCCTGATTTGCGGTTCACTCGCCTACGACACCATCATGGTGTTCCAGGACCAGTTCAAGAACCACATCCTGCCGGACAAGGTCCACATCCTCAACGTCGCCTTCCTGGTGCCCCGCATGCGCCGCGAGTTCGGGGGCTGCGCGGGCAACATCGCGTACAACCTCAAGCTTCTGGGCGGTGATCCGGCCCCCATGGCGGCGGTTGGCCAGGACTTCGGCCCGTACCGACGGCATTTCGAAGCCTGTGGCATCCGTCTGGACCAAGTGCGCGAGATCCCCGACCTGTTCACGGCCCAGGCGTTCATCACCACCGATCTCGACGACAATCAGATCACTGCGTTCCATCCCGGCGCCATGATGCGCTCCGTGGAATGCCATGTCCGCGATGTCCCTGACGTCTCGTTCGGGATTGTGGCACCCGACTCACGCGAGGCGATGCTCCAACATGCCGCCGAGTTTGCCGAGCGGGATATCCCGTTCATTTTCGACCCCGGCCAAGCCATGCCACTGTTCAGCGGCGAGGAATTCAAGTCGTTGATCGGGCAGGCGCGCTACGTAACGGTGAACGACTACGAGTCGCAGCTTCTACAGCAACGGACGGGCTGGAGCGAGAAGCAGATCGCCGAGCAGGTGGAAGCCTACATAGTGACCCGTGGACCGCATGGCTCGCTGATCCATACGCGTCGTGGTGTCACGGAAATTCCGCCGGCCCACGAACGCCGCATCAGTGATCCGACGGGATGCGGCGATGCCTATCGCGCCGGCCTGATCCATGGCCTGATGAAAGGCGCCGACTGGCCGACGGCTGGCCGCATGGCGTCACTGATGGGTGCCCTGAAGATCGAATATCCGGGAACCCAGAATCAGCGCTTCAGCTGGGATGCCTTTGCCGAGCAGTTCCGCCAGCAGTTCGGCTATGCGTTGGACTGAACCCTCAACCTGGCCCTGCCCCGAACGCGTCGGCTGGCGCTGGCTCAGTAGAGAACGCGGAAACGCAGCGTATGGGGAACCGCTTTGATGGAGTCCAGTAGCGCCGGCGAATAATCGCGGTCGACATCGGTGATGACGTAGCCCACGTCGCCATCGGTCTTGAGGTACTGGCCCAGGATGTTGGCGCCGTGTGCGCTCAGTGCTTCGTTGATGCGCGCCAGGACACCGGGCTGATTCAAGTGCAAATGGACCAGGCGATGGGCCCGTTCCTGGGGGGGGAGCCGTAGCGCCGGTACGTTGACGGCGCCCTCCGTGCTGCCCGTGTCCAGATAGTCGATCAGACGCTGGGCAACATAGCGCCCGATGTCTTCCTGCGCCTCCAGCGTGCTGCCCCCGATGTGGGGCGTGAGCAGGAGGCGCGGATTCTCGCGCAACGGATGACGGAAGGGATCGCCATTGCGCGCGGGCTCATCGGGGAACACGTCAAGCGCAGCACCGCGGAGGTGTCCCGAGTCCAGTGCCTCCTTCAACGCGTCGAGGTCAACCACGTGGCCTCGCGACAGGTTCAGCAGCACGCTGCCCTTGCGCATCGCGGCGAATTCCGCCGCTCCAAACAGGTTCCGGTTTTCGGCGCGACCATCGACGTGCAGGCTCACGGCGTCGCACTCGGCGAGCATCTCGTGCAACCCGGGTACGCGTCGGGCCGTACCCAGGGCCAACCGCTCGGCGAGGTCGAAATAAAGCACGCGCATCCCGGCCGCTTCCGCCAGAACCGAAAGCTGCATGCCGATGTTGCCGTAGCCAACGATGCCCAGCGTCTTGCCGCGCACCTCACGCGCCGGCCCGACCGATTTGTCCCAAATCCCGCGGTCCATCTGCCGCAGTTTCTCGGGCAATCCGCGCAGCAGCAGGATGATTTCAGCAAGTGCGAGTTCGACCACCGAGCGCGTATTGCTGTAGGGCGCGTTGAACACGGCGACCCCGCGCGAGCGCGCCGCGGCGAGATCGATTTGGTTTGTGCCAATGCAGAATGCGCCAATGGCGACCAGGCGCCTGGCTTGCCCAAGCACCTTGCCGGTCAGCCGGGTCTTCGAGCGAATGCCGAGCACCGCGATGTCCGCAAGCCGCGCGAACAACTGTTCCTCGTCCAATGCACCCGCCTCCACCTCCACGCTGTAGCCGGCGCGGGTGAATGCCTCGACCGCACAGGGATGGATGTTTTCGAGCAGCAGCACCTTGAGCTTGCTCTTCGGATAGGAGTGGATGCCGCGCAATCCCAAGTCGTGGAGCACCTCATCGAAACTCGCCGCTTGCCTCTCCGAGCGGGCGAGGACGCTTTCGCGACGCACGTGTTCCGTGTAGGCGTAAAAGCGCTCGACCAGGCCAGCATTCGCGACCTCCCAGTCACTCCAGCCATCCCCGACGAGGACACGCGGGGCTGGAAAGTCGAGGTTGCGCACCAGCGTGACCTTGCCGCCCGCGCTTGCCAGGGGATTGTGGTCGTCGTAGCCCAGCGATCGACCGTGTTCATCAAAAAGCAATCGATTCGCGTGCACGTTTTCCGCGCGCAGCCCCAGGGACTCGATTACCGGAACGATCAATTCAACGAAGCCCGACGAGAGCACGTGGATGCGCGCTGCGTTCTCCTTCAGAAACGCGCGGTTGGCACGGAAGGATGGGCTGACGGCCGCCATCAGCCGGGCGACCACGTCGGGCAGCTGGTCTTGGCGTATGTCCAACAGCGACATGCGCTCACGCAGTGCGTCGCCAAAATCCAGTCGGCCCTCCATGCCGGCAGCCGTCAGTTCGGCAATACGTTGGCGCTTCGCCGCACCGGTGTCGTCTTGGGGCAGACAGACCTCGGCCATGACCTCGAGCGATTCCAGTCCCACGAGGGTACTGTCGAAGTCCAGCAAGAATGTCTGCGGAACGGGCATGCTCACCTCCAGTGGATCGAGCCTACCCGAACCTTTGGCGCGATGCAGCATCGACCGGGGACGCTATAGTCCGCGGTTACGAAGCGTTACATCCCGCAACGCTGGCCGTGACCCAGCGCGATCGCCTTGCTCTACATTGGCGGTAGTGCATGCCGATGAGATGTCGATCATGAAAACAAACAGCTTCGGACTTTCACTGCGGGTGACCACCTGCCTCGCATTGGGCTTCGTCACCGCTTGGGGATGCGCCATCGCAGCACAACCACCCGCCATCCACCCACCTTCCGCACCTGCGGCAATGCGCGGCCGCTGTGATTGGGGCGGCGCGGGGCCCTCCGGATATTCGCACCGCAGGCCGATGCTGGCCCGGATGGAGACGGGCGGGCCTTGGGCGCCGGCGCGACGCGCGGCGATGCGCGAGATGGTGGTTCTTCAGCACCTGTATCTGGTCGCTGGACATCGTCAGGAGGCCATCGCCATGTACCGCCAGGTTTTGGCGCAGACGCATGACCAGATGCTGCGCACGTTCGCCTACGAGCACCTCGCGCGGCTGCAGGCCATGCCGTCAGCGCCGGATCAGGCCATCGCGACGCTTCGGAAGGCACTGGCCGAGGACCTGAAGGCCCTTCCGGAGACCTCGAAGAGTCCGTGAGGTCTTGTACCGCGTGCTCCCTCGCGCCAACCTTCGACCCTTAGGCGGCAACGTGCCTGTTTCCGCGGGAGTTGCCCATTGATGGCTGGCGCCAGGATCCTCCTTGCTGACGACGACCGCGAGTTGTCGGAACTGCTGACGCGGTTTCTGATCCGTGAAGGGTTCACAGTTGAGCCCGTTTACGACGGCGAGACCGTCTTGAGACGCGCACTTTCGGAACCCTATGACGCGTTGATTTTGGACATCATGCTGCCGGTCCGATCGGGACTCGACGTGCTACGCGACCTGCGGGCCTCGACGACTTTGCCCGTGCTGATGTTGACGGCCCTGGGCGACGACGTCGACCGGATCCTCGGGCTGGAAATTGGCGCCGATGACTATCTGACGAAGCCATGCAATCCACATGAACTGGCTGCGCGCATCCGAGCAGTGCTGCGCCGCGCGCACCGCGATGACGTGGATGACCCACGCCTCGTCGATATGCGGATCGGATCCGTGGAACTGCGCGCGGGAACCCGTACCGCGCTGGTCGGCGGCGAGCCTCTCAACCTCACGACATCCGAGTTCAACATCCTCGCGATCCTGATGCGCGAGGCGGGTCGTGGCGTTAGCAAGGACCTCCTCGCGGAGTCCGCCCTGGGACGGAAACTGCCGCCATTTGATCGAAGCATCGACGTCCACATCTCTCGATTGCGCCGAAAGCTCGGCAAAGCGGCGGACGGACAGTCCGTGATTGCCACCCTTCATGGCAGTGGCTACCTGTTTCGCCGCCTGGCCGATTGACATGGGTGGACTGTATTGGCGGGTACTTGCGCTGTTCTGGACCAGCCTCGTCGCGGTCATGGTATGCAGCGCATGGATCACCACGCGTCTGGTGGAGCGCGAACGCGCCTCTGCCACCAGCCTGCATCAGCAGGCCCTGGCCGACGACATCGCGTCGGCCGCAGTCCGCATGATCGGTAGCCATGACCTTGCAGCCGTCCAACGGTGGCTGAAGGCCCAGAACGGTGGCCCGATTCGCGTCCAAATCCTCGCGCTCGATCCACGCCCCGGCGCGCCGGCGGGATCGCCTCACGAACCGGTGCACGGCATCGCCGCGCAGCGCATTGCGACGGCAAGCAACGGCCAACGCTTTCGCGTGGACGTTCACTGGCTGCCCCCGCCGCATCCCCCCCGGCCGGTCTTCCGAGCGTTCTGGATGAGCTTCGTGGGACTCGGGTTGTTGTTGGGAGCGGGAGTCGCCCTTTGGCTCGCCCGCTATGTGGCTTTGCCCTTGCGCCAGATCCGCGCCAGCGCCCATCGCTTTGCTACCGGAGACCTCGATGCGCGTGTGGGCACGCTCCGCGTCGGCCGGAGTGGTGAGATGGTGGCGCTCGCGCGCGAATTCGACCAGATGGCGGCGCGCGTGCAACGGTTGATCCATGACCATCGACGCCTGATTGGTGACGTGGCCCACGAGCTTCGATCCCCGCTCGCGCGACTGGGCATTGCGGTCGAGCTGGGCCGTGCCGAAGTCAAGAAGGAAGAGCGAGAGGCGAGTCATGCCCGAATCCTCCGAGAATTGGAACGGATGGACCGCTTAATTGGTCAGGCACTTGATCTATCGCGCCTCGAAAGTGGCGCGCAATGGTCTGTCGAGATAGGGGATCTCGTGCCAATCGTCGGAGCGCGAGCCACGGATGCCCGATTCGAAGCCACCCAGCGCGCCATCGATATCCGCGTGCGTGCCCATTCGACGGCACTACCGATCTGCGCTCACCTGGATCTGGTAGCCGGCGCGATCGAGAACGTCCTGCGCAACGCACTGCGTTTCGCGCCAGATCACAGCGTGATCGAAGTCGAGCTCGCGCGCGGCGAGCACAAGACGCCCCGCCACGCGATTCTCGAGATCCTGGATCGCGGCCCGGGTGTGCCTGAGCACGACCTCGAACGCATCTTCGAGCCCTTCTACCGGAGTAGCGATTCGCGATTGCAGGGCGGCAGTGGCGGACTGGGGCTCGCCATCGCGCGCAGCAGCATCCTGCGAGCCGGCGGGAGGATCAGCGCGAGCAACCGCCCCGGCGGGGGACTCATCGTGCGCATTGAACTACCGCTCGTGGACGGCTGAACGATACGGGCTCGAAAGAGCCGGCTCGCTGGCCATCGCCGCCATGGCAGCAGGCCAAGCGGGGGGCCGGCTGCCCGCGGCCATCACGCTGCGAAGCTGGCTCGCATCTTTTTCAGGGCAGCCGATTCGATTTGGCGAATGCGCTCGGCAGAGACGCCATACTCATCGGCCAGGTCCTGCAGCGTGACCTTGCTGTCCGCGTCCAGCCAGCGCCGACGGATGATGTCCTGGGCGCGCGCATCCAGCCGATCCAGGGCATGCTGAAGACTGTCCAGATCCCGGCCTTCCTTGTCGGCCTCGGCAAGCGTGCGATAGGGGTCCGCGCCATGGTCCTCGAGATACAACGCGGGCGCAGGCGGTGCTTCGTCGTCCGCGTCCGTCGGCGCATCGAAGGCGACGTCGTAGTTGTTCATGCGCGCCTCCATTTCCAGAACGGTCGCTTCTGGAACGCCGAGGTCCTTCGCAACGGCGCGCACTTCTTCCGAATTCAGCCAGCCAAGGCGCTTCTTGCTCTTGCGCAGGTTGAAGAACAGCTTGCGCTGCGCTTTGGTGGTCGCCACCTTGACGATGCGCCAGTTGCGCAGGATGTACTCGTGCATTTCGGCACGGATCCAGTGCACGGCAAAGCTCACCAGTCGAACCCCCATGTCGGGATCGAAGCGCTTGACCGCCTTCATCAAACCAATGTTGCCTTCCTGGACCAGGTCGCCCAAAGGCAAGCCATATCCCGAATAGCCCCGGGCGACATGGACGACAAAACGCAAGTGCGCCACGACCAAAGCCTTCGCGGCCTCCAGATCCCCCCGCTCTCGATAATCGCGAGCGAGCGCTTGCTCGTCCTCGCTGCTGAGCATGGGGATGCGGTGCACTGCACCAATGTAGGCATCGAGGCTGCCCACTGGGCTGGGCAGATTCCACGAGCGTGCCGCCAGAGCTTGGTTCATGGGTGAACTCCTCGTTTGAGGCAATGTTAGCACTCTCCGCGAACGAGTGCTAACGCACGGGTTTAGGCGCTCCCCGCCTATAACTAAACTGGATGGTACATGATACTTGCTGAAGGCCAGGTGACGGCTTTCCGCGGTCTTCGGTAGCGCCATCGGGCAGTCACGACCGGTTCGGGAACCCTGCGTCCTGATTGGCCAGACGGTAGGGAACGGCGTCATCGCACCGGTGCCATCAGTGCCCTTTGCCGGGCGGCCCCGGAGGCGGGATCCCGCAGCCGGGGGAGCGTCGAGTGGTCACCGAGACCCGGGGCGCCCGCCCCGATCCATCCGCGGGCGTCGCCCCAGGGGCCAAGGGGCCGGATCCCGCCTCAGCAGTCCAGCTGCGCGCGCGGCGGCAAGGACCAATCCATGGCCACCTCGCCACGCCCGGCAAGCCATGTGTTGCAAGCGGAAAAATGGCCACAGCCGAAAAAACCCCGGTACGCCGACAAGGGAGACGGATGCGGTGCCTTCAGCAGCAAGTGACGGCTTCCGTCGACCCACGCACCCTTGGCCTGGGCATGGCTGCCCCAAAGCATGAAGACCAACCCTTCCCTGCGTTCGTTCAGCAACTGGATGATGCGGTCGGTGAAGCCTTCCCACCCCCTACCTTGATGCGATCCCGCGCGCTCTGCCTCCACGGTCAAGACGGCATTCAGGAGCAGCACGCCGCGTCGGGCCCATGGCAGCAGACAGCCATGATCCGGTGGCGGAAAGCCCAGGTCGCGCTTCCGTTCCGCGAAGATGTTGGCCAATGATGGCGGGATCGGCACGCCCGGTCGAACCGAGAAGCACAACCCATGAGCCTGGCCGGGACCATGGTAGGGATCCTGTCCGAGGATCACGATGCGCACCCGCGTGAACGGCGTGTGGTCCAGCGCCGCGAAAATCTCATGCCCCGGCGGATAGATCACCTTGCCTGCCGCCTTTTCGGCACGAAGAAAAGCAGACAAGGCGCGCATGTCGGGGCGCTCGAACCAATCAGCCAGCACGGCCTTCCAACTGGCTTCCAGCCGCAGCTCAGCCATCTTAGGCCTGCCCACCCTCGCGTTCGCGCACATGCTGCGCGAGGCGCAGTTGGAAGAGCAGCTTGGTCACGAGCAAGCGCTCTTCGATGGGCTTCTGGACCAGGTCATTGGCACCCGCCTTCAACAAGGCCGCCTGATTGCGGGGATTGTCATCGCCAGTCATGACTAGGATCGGCAAGCGGCTCTTGCCATAGCTGAACTCGCCGCGGATCCGGGCGATCAAGTCGGCGCCGGACAGCACGCCCTTGAGGTTCACATCGGTCAGAACGACCTCGGCGCCGACATGTCCCTGCGCACGAGCGGCCTCCAGAAGGGCTAGCGCATCCTCGGCACTGATCGAATGCAGGACCGTCAAACCGCACTTTTCCAGCATTCGTCGAGTCGCGAGCGCGACCACGCGGCTGTCCTCGACGTACAGGACCGTCCCGCTGGCTTGTTGTTGCGGGCGCACGTATCCGCTGATGAAGCTGGCCAGCGCCGGAAATCCCAGCGACTTGTCGAAGTAGTCGGTCACGTCATCGCCGAGCTGCCGCGCGTGCAGGCGTTCGGTGACATCGCCGGAAACCACGACGATGGGCATATACGCCTGCCGCGCCTGTTGCCGCAGCACCTTCGCCAGATCGATCCCGTCCATGTCGGGGAGGCGCAGGGCCGTCGTCACGAAATCCACGGGCGCGTCCAGCAGCGCGGCGATCGCCTCGGCACCACTGCCGCAGGACACGACCTCGACGCCGGGAATCTCCTTGAGCAGCAACTGCTCGATCATCCGGCGGACGACGCGCGACCCGTCGACGACCATCACGCGTGGTGAAACTGCAGGGAGGTGACTGGCGATATCGCCGTTCATGCATGCCTCGATCAGCCAGGCTCGCTTACCGCGAGATGCCGCGCGCTGGCCAACCGCGCGCCCAGCCATCCCAGCATAGCGGCCGCCAGCACCATCACCAACAGCGGCCTCGGATCGAGCGTCGTGAGGCCAAGCCGGCCGCCCCAGGCTGCATCCAAGCGGCCAGCAGGGCCCGCCAGCGTGGCCTCCAGGGTCAGCGTCACGCCAATCGCCACGAGTCCGCTGAGCAGGCCGAGCCACAAACCTGCATACAAATACGGACGCCGCACAAAAGATGCGCTGGCTCCGACCAGCTGCAAGACCTCGATCTCCTGCGCACGACCCTGGATGTCATTACGCACGCTTGCGCCAACCACCAGCATCGCTGCTAGGGCCAGCAATGTCGCCAGCGTCAGCATCAGCCGGCCCCCGAAGGCTCTCAGTGCCGCCAGGCGATCACGGAAGGGCCCCTGGTCTTGGACCTGGGCCACGCGCGGGTCGGCGCGCAAGCGCGCCACCAATTGCCGGACAGTGGACATCCCGGCGCTCGTCCTCGGTTCGACGACCAGAACCCAAGGCAGGGGGTTCTCGGGCATCGCCGCGATCGCCGGCCCAAATCCCTGCAATGATGCCAGTTCGGCCAAGCCCTGCTGCGGCGACTTCAGGACGACGGCGGCCACCACCGGCTCCGCCCGCAGGCTCTGCGCCAATGCCGTCGCCATGACGGGCGTCGCGTTGGCATGCAGGAAGACATTGATCGACTGGCCCTCGCCCAGCACCTGGCCAAAATGCTCCAGGTTGACCAGCACGAGATAAAAGCTGAGCGGCAACGCCAGCGCCAATCCCATCACCACGACCGTCAGCAGCGTCCCCATCGGGTGCTCACGCAACCGCGCGAGGCTCTGCCCAATCGCCCATCGGTGCGCTCGCCGCCAGTGCGCGGCCGCCGCCATCGGCTGAAAGCGCTTACCTTCCGTCGCGCTCATGCCGCAACCTCGCCGGCGGGTACGTCATCGACCAGCCGACCGTGGTCCAGCACAAGGACGCGCTTGCGGATGCGTTTGATGAGGAGCAGATCGTGCGTCGCGACCAACACGGTGGTGCCGATCGCCTGAAACTCCGCCAACAACTGCATGATCTCCACGG
>JAKAEJ010000089.1 GCA_021818335.1 Pseudomonadota bacterium
GTTCGCTACAGCTCGATTCTGGGCGTCTGACGGCACGATTTCGTCCAGAATTCGTCGTAGACGGCCACTCGCGACTTTAAAACTTCGGCGCCCGCCAAGCCTCCGAGTTTTTCAACAGAATCGGCCAGGAGTTGACGCTCGAGTTTCCTGCGACAGTTGGCGATCTGCGCCAAACCGCGGCGCTACTCAAAACCGGGGGGACGTCGTCAGGACAGCGAAATCCGCGGCGCCCAATTCGCAACTTAAATTGCCAAGAACAGGAGGGGGTCACTGCGCGCGACGAAGGCGTCCCCGCGCCTGAGAGCGAAGGCCGAGTCCGCACAGCAAGCCGAAGGCGAACCCGGCGAGGTGCGCCCACCACGCAATGGCGCCAAATCCGGGCCCGTAAAGGCTGAACGCAATCTGCAACAGGATCCATGCGGCGATCAGCAATGCCGCAGGCACCCGTAGGAACTCCAGATAGGCGCCCAGCGGCAAGACGACTCCAAGGTGCGCGCGGGGAAACAGGGCGATGTAGGCGCCAACGATGGTCGAGACGGCGCCGCTCGCGCCTATGACCGGCATGACGGCCTCCGGAAGGCTGAGCGCGGCGGCGAAGTTGGCAAGCACACCGCCGACGATGAATAGGAGGAGGAGTCGAACGGCGCCGATTGCGCGTTCTACAGGGAGCCCGAAAATCAGCAGAAACGCCATGTTGCCCAGCAGGTGCGGCAGGTCGGCATGCATGAACAATGCGGTGACCAGATGCAATGCCGGTCCCTCGCGACCGCGCCACCAGGATCCGGTTGCGGGATGCAACAAGGCATAAGGAATGCTGCCCCAGTTCAGTAGCAACGCAAGCCGTCGCCCAGGCGCCGCCATCGCGAATGCGAGGTAGGCCGCGACACAAAGCAGCACCAAAAGGGGCGTTGCCCACCGGGGGGGGAGCGGCCGCCGTGATTCCAGTCGGATCAGCACGCGTCAGCCTCAGGTCCCCGCGCCATCGGCCTCGATCTGGCGCTCGGCAGCACTGGCAGCATGGCTACCTTCGTTGCTGCCGGGCCGCCGCCGCGACCAGTAGTCCCGTGTACGCATCGTCCAGGTCGGCGTCTCGCTCGGCTTCGCCCGGACCGGTGGCTTCACCTCGAAGGTACTTTCAGTGCGCTGGCCGTCCAACTCCACGCGCAAGGTGTAATGGCCCGGAACCAGGCGCAACGGCTGCCCGAGATCAATGGCCTGGCGGACCGGCATAGTCGACCAGTTGGCCGTCGCAGGATCTAGCTTCTCGCGGGCCAACCGTGCGTTTTCCGCCGCCAAGGCCAAGCTCGGATCCATCTTGAGATCCCACTGCCACAGGTTCATGCCTCGCACTAGGGCCTGCGTCCAATGCTGGACCGGCATGCTCGCGTCATCCAGGACCGTGAAGCCCGCCTGGCCTGCGACGCGTGACCAAATTGTCCCGTCCAACCGAGTCAGTTCACGCCGATGTCCAAACCAGGGAGACCGGTGCCGCCACCAGTTGCGACTGGCAGTCAGGTCAGCCACCGGAAACAGGTGCAATGGACTCGCGCGAAGGGCCGGGGTCAGCTCCTCGATGGGTAACACATCCAGCGTCCAGACGCTGCGGCCATGCGTCCCCGCAATCAGCACACGGTCCCGCGGCTGGATCGCGAGGTCATGAACGGGAACCGTCGGCAGGTTAGCTTGCAGGGACTCCCAGTGCTTTCCGCGATCCAAGGAAACATACACCCCGCGGTCCGTACCGACGTAAAGAACGTCGGGGTTATGCGGGTCCTCGCGAACGACATGGATGCATTCGGCCGGAAGCCCTCGAGCGATATCGGTCCACTTTTCGCCACCGTTATCGGTCCTGTAGAGATAGGCACGGTCATCGTCGTCGCGATACCCGTTCATCGCCACGTAGGCGCGCTCCGCATCAAAATGGGAGGCCTCGACACGGCTGACCCATCGCCTGGGCAACTGCGCATCGACCTCCTTCCAGCGCACGCCGCCATCGTCACTGGTCCAGACCTTGCCGGTATCCGTGCCCACCCACAGCACGCCAAACCGGAGCGGCGACGAGGCCAAGGTCGTGATCGTGCCGTAGGGAACGTTGCCGCGTAGGGACGTGCGAGCCAGGTCGGGACTGACGGCCTCCCAATGGGAACCGCGATCCAACGACCGGTAAAGTCTGTTGGCACCGAAATACAGAACGTCCGGCTGCAGCGGGGAGAGTTCGATCGGCGTGGTCCAGTTGAACCGCAGTGGCGGTTTGTTCATTGGCGCACGCGGACGAATATCATGAACGCCGTGTGGGCCGCTTCGCTGGTACCAACCAAATTGGTAGCCCGAATACACGATCCCGTTGTCTCGCGGATCTGGCTGCACATACATGCCGTCACCGCCATTGATGGCTTTCCAGCCATGGCCCCCGGGATCGCCGGGATCCGCCGTGGACGGCCCCATCATCACGCCATTGTCTTGGAGGCCACCGTAGACGTTGAACGGTTTGGCGAAATCGTAGCTGACGCTGTAGAACTGGCCCACGGCCTGGCGATTCAGCGCCTGCCAGTGCCGACCGCCATCGTACGTGATGTACGACCCCCCATCCGTCGCAGCGAGCATGCGCCGGGGGAACGCCGGATCGATCAGCAAGCCGTGATAGTCGACGTGCATGTTGGGGGCGTTTAGCCCGGCCCACGTCTTCCCGCCGTCCCGCGAGACAATCATGGGCATGCCCTGAACGTAGACTCGGCGGGCATCGTTGGGGGCCACCGCGATCTGGCCAAAGTAATAGCCATAGGTGTAGTAAACCTCGCGCAGGGGATGCGAATTGGCTCGCGTCCAGTGCGCGCCAGCATCGTCCGATCGGTAGACGGCGAGCCCCACGCGGTTCGTATCGAAAAGGTCGGCTTCAGCATCCTTCAGGCGGGCACGCAGCGCGGCCATGGTCAGGTGCCCGTCCCGCAGCATCGTTGTGAGCTTCGTTGCGGTCAGATCGGTCGGCAGGTCACTGCGACGGATGAATGCGTCGATCACCTGCGGCGCCTGCCGGAGGAATTCGGCCTTGTCCATCGTGGCCAGGCGCGCGGGCGAGAGGGGATCGCTTCCCAGATAGCGCTGGTCAGCTGGAAGCTGGCCCCAATCATCGACGCTCGCGTAGACAATGTTGGGGTCGCTCGGCGCAACCGCGATGCCGATGCGGCCGACTTCCCTGCCGTCGGGAAATCCATGCGTAAGCCGCGTCCAATGGTCGCCACCGTCGATGGTCTTCCACAGGCCCGACCCGCTGCCGTTGCCACGGAAATTCCATGCCGTGCGTTGGCGATCCCAAAGGGCTGCGTACAGCACCCTGGGATCGCGCGGGTCCATCGCCAGATCGATTGCCCCAGTCCATGGGGTACTGCCGGCCAGGACGAGACGCCACGTCTTGCCGCCATTGCGCGTTCGGTACACACCGCGTTGGCCTCCGGTCGAATACAGCTTGCCCAGCGCGGCCACATAGACCGTCTCCGGATCCTTCGGATCAATGACGATGCGGGCGATTCGATCGCTGCCCGCCAGCCCGGCAGGCTGGAACGTCTTGCCTCCGTCGTCGGATCGGAAGACGCCCATGCCGCCGAAAGAGGAACGCGACGAGTTTGCCTCACCGGTACCTATCCACAACGTTCGCGGATGCAAGGGGTCAACGGCGATGGCGCCGATCGTCTCGGTCGGAAGTCCTTGCCCGATGGGCGTGAAGTGCTGGCCATTATCCGTCGTCTTCCACACGCCGCCCGTGGCGTACGCGATGTAAAACGTGTAGGGCTGGCCGGGCACGCCCGCCATGGCGACAACCCGCCCCCCCTGTGCGACAGGGCCGATGCTGTTCCAGTGCATGGATCGGAAAGGCGACTCGTGCTCCATGGCCAGATGTTGGCGCCAGGCCATGGCACGCTGCGCCGTGGTGCTTGGTCCCGCCCCGACCGGGCGCGCCAGTGCGGCAGCCGTGGCCAAGGGCAACAGCATGGTCAGCAACGCTGCACGCATCATTCCGATCCCCCAGTCATTCACCGATTGGCGCAGCCTAGCAGCCTCGATCCCGTTGTGAGTTGCGAGCGATGGCACTACCCGCGCCCGGCCACTAGGATGAGCATCCATTCCCCCGGAATGCCATTGCGCTCATGCTGCCCGTTGTCCTGCTGGCTTCGTTGTGCTGCCTCCTGTTCGCGGGATTGCTGTGGAGCCTGCGCCGTCGTGGAACGGAAGCGGTCGTCGACCGCTGGGCCGATCAGCGCGCGTCAAACGAGCGTCTGGAGCAGCTCCTACGCGACGAGATGCGATTGACGCGGCACGACCAGATCGAAGCGCAATCGCAAGCACAAGCGCAGCTCAATGCCGCCGCGCAGGCGTTGGCGGGAGAGCAGCACCGGCGACTCGAAGCATTTGCGGCGCGACTGGAGCAGATGAACGAACGCTTCGAACGCAGCCAGTTGGCCCTTCGCGAGGGTCTGGCCGAGGCAGCGCGCAAGTCCCGTCAGGAGCAAGCCGAGGCGCAACAAGTACTGGGTCGACAGGTTGCGGAGCAGCTGCAAGCGCTGATGCGTGCGACCGAGCAGCGGCAAGCCGACCTGCGCGCGACCCTCGACGCCCGCCTGCAGGCGATGCAAAGCGACAACGCCGTCAAACTGGACCAGATGCGTGCAACGGTCGACGAGAAGCTGCAATCGACGCTGGAGAAGCGCCTGGGCCAGTCATTCACGCTCGTATCCGAGCGCTTGGAGGCGGTCCAGCGGGGTCTCGGCGAAATGCGCGAGTTGGCCGCGGGCGTAGGCGATCTCAAACGCGTCCTCGGCAACGTCAAGACCAGGGGGACATTTGGCGAAGTGCAGTTGGGTGCCTTACTCGATCAATTGCTGGTCCCGGAACAATATGAGGCGAACATTGCCACGGTGCCCCAATCAGCCGACCGCGTCGAGTTTGCGATTCGCCTCCCAGGCCCGGACGGTGACCGCCCGGTCTGGCTGCCCATTGATGCCAAATTTCCCCGCGAAGACTATGAACGCCTCCTCGACGCGCAGGACCGTGCGGATGCGGATGCTGCCGGAGCGGCCGCTGCGGCGCTCGAGCGGCGGATCCGCGACGAGGCCAAGGCCATCCGCGGCAAGTATGTGGCGCCGCCAGATACGACCGATTTTGCAATCCTGTTCCTGCCGACCGAAGGCCTTTACGCCGAGGTGATCAGGCGCCCTGGCCTGTTCGAGCTGGTGCAGCGCGAATATCACGTCACCATAGCGGGACCGACGACGTTGACTGCGCTGCTGAACAGCTTGCAGATGGGCTTCCGGACGTTGGCTATCGAACGGAGGTCCAGCGAAGTCTGGCAATTGCTCGGTGCAGTCAAGAATGAGTTCGGAAAATTTAGCGGGATCCTGGATTCGGCCGTCAAACAGGTGGACACGGTGCGCAGGACCCTGAAGAAGGCATCCGGAAAATCGACGACGATCACGCGCAAGCTGCGCGGCGTGGAGTCGTTTGGCGCGCCCGATGAGGATCCTTTGCTGGGGCTCGACGCGGAGGATGGCGTCGGAGGCGATGACGGCGAAGAAGAT
>JAKAEJ010000032.1 GCA_021818335.1 Pseudomonadota bacterium
CGGGGCTTCCGCAGTCACGCCAGCTTTCGCATCGCCGCCCTGTTCCACTGCGGTGGCCTCGACCTCTATCCCCGCGCATGCCAGGCTCATGTCAAGTCATGACTCCACGGGAAAGCCGGAAGAACCAATCATTCATCTCAGCGACCACGCGGGGCGACCAGCGTTCCGTGAACTTGGTGAGTTTCTCCTTGAAATTGACAGGTCTATTCATGATGAGAATGAATCCAATATCTGGCGTTGCGGCTGTCAAATGCCATCGCATGCATGATGCTGGCTGGTTGCCCTGGCTTTCTCATTCCCGATGAGGCATGCCGCTCGATCCGAAAACTGCTGCACACGGCATCAATCGGCGGTGAATCCAGGCAAAGGCCGCACATCAAGAACAGTCGGAGCCCGTACCAATGCCGGTTCAGCAGGGTGACATGATACGGATTTCGCGCGGCCCAGGACTGAGTCCTGAAGGCGCATTCCGAGATTCCGACTTGCATGCCCTAGGCCGTGCAAGCTCCAGTTGCCCGATTTGTGGCAAGCTGGCGAGCGTTGATGCCTTCTCGCTGAACCCCAAGCGGCTCAGCTTTGAGCGGCCCCAAGGAATGATACTGCTGCGCCCCGAGTGTCGGTTTGGTCGGTTTTCAGCGCGACGGCTTGAAGGTGATCTGTCGCGGCGGGAGTAAGAATTGCATCGGCACCGCGAGTCGCGCGGCCCATGCATTCTCGGTGTGTGCGGCACCGGGGAAGACCTTGCTCATGAAATTTGCGGCGCCATAACCGTGGGCACGGAACAGGCGATTCACTCGTTGCTGAGTCGGTGCGTACATTGCATCCAAGGTCACTGTTCCGTGATCGAAGTAGATGCGATGGCCCGCCGCGGACGGAATGTGTGCTTTCAGGTACGCCACAAAGGCGTTCGGGCTCGGATTGCTGCGATGTGGCCTGAGTGCAGTGCCCGGCCAATGGGTAGATAGGCACCCCGCGCCACCGAAAGTATCGGGGTACTCGCTCATGGCATACCAAGCCATCAGGCCGCCCATGCTCGAACCCATCACCACGGTATTGTTGGCATCCGTGGCCACGCGAAAGTGTCGATCGATGCGAGGCATCAGTTCGTCGACCAAGAAACGCAGGAACGCGTCCGAGTAGGGAGCGACCGGTAACTTCAGGCCCATGCTGCGAACACGGCCGCGCTGGACATCGCTGAGAGATAGCCATGGCTTCTGCGGGTAGTATTCGCTCTCGCGATGGTCACCGGCATTCCAGATGCCGACTATGATGAACGGGCGCGTGCGGCCGCGACGGATCAGCTGAGCGGCCGTGCCAGCGGCGTGCCACGACTCATGATTCCACGTCTGCGTGGCATCGAACAGCATCTGACCATCGAACATGTACAGCACGGCATAGGGCGCCTGCGCTGGATAGCCTGGCGGAAGCCATACGTCTACCGTATGCGGCGGCACGAAACGCGAGGATTCCTGAAGCTGCACGATCCGACCGACTGCGACGTGCGGAACCGGTCCGGGACTAGGACGCGCCGCTGCCGGCATGATGGCGATCCCGACCAAGGTGGCAGCAAGAAAGGGGATCAGCTTGGCGGGCAATGGAAGCATCGCGCATCCGGAAGACACGACTGGAAATCATACGTGCAACTGACTAACGGAGATAATGCCACGTGGCAGCCGCCAAAGGTCCGGGGAAGTCGCAGGCAACAAAAAACCCGCTGGAATGCGGGTTTCTGGATCTTGCGGGATGCTGGAGTAAGTGCGAATGGTGGCTAGGGGCGGAATCGAACCGCCGACCTCAGCATTATGAGTGCCGCGCTCTAACCGTCTGAGCTACCTAGCCAACATGAACCGCGCATTTTAGGCGGCCATCCCAGAACCTTGCAAGATCACCAACTTGCTGCGAGGCGACGCGCGTGCTTGAATCGGGTGCAAAGCAGGCTTTGCACACCATGTCAGACGTGATCGACACCGATGGTTATCGCCCAAATGTGGGCATCGTGCTGCTCAACCCGGAGGGACGCGTCTTCTGGGCGAGACGCATTGCGCGCGATGGCTGGCAGTTTCCGCAAGGCGGCATCGGCAGCGATGAAACACCGCTGGAAGCGATGTACCGGGAGCTCTACGAGGAAACAGGGTTGCAATCTGCTCATGTCGAGGTCCTTGCGTCGACCCCTGGTTGGCTCCGCTACAGACTGCCACAGCGCTATTTGCGCCACCATCAGAAGCCACTCTGCATTGGCCAGAAACAAGTGTGGTTCCTTTTGCGTTTTGCCGGACACGATTCTCACGTGCGACTGGATGCGGCGCCACACCCCGAATTCGACGCATGGCGTTGGGTCGATTTCTGGTATCCGGGCGAGAACGTCGTCGCCTTCAAGCGCGAGGTCTATCTTCGCGCACTACGCCAGTTCGTCCTCCACGCCGAGCGGCTTTGTGCACGCGAGCTACCACCGCCGCAGTTGAACCGTCTCGGCTTGAATGCAAGCGCTTAACCCACCCGGACCGCTACCCATGCGTTGCAGCCGCTGGCGTTGATATTCACGCTCGCGCGTCGAAGCGCTCCCGTAGCGCCGCCGCGGTCGCCTGGTACACGGCCTTGAGTTCGGCCACACGAGACACGGGGTTATCAACTCGTCCGGCGCGTGCATCCAGCTCCAGCGCCTTCGCAAGTACGGACATGCGCTTTGCGCCCAAATTCGCGCTTGCCGATTTCAACGCATGCGCCTGCTGCGACAGACCACCGACATCTTTCACCAGCGCTGACTGTTCCAGTTGAGTGATGCGCTTCGGGCTGTCACCGAGAAATACGGAAACCAGAGGTCGCAACTCGTCGCCCATGATGTCTTCAAGGTCACGCAGGACACTGTCGTCAAGTAAGTCTTCGGCCGCAGCAGCCGCGCTCATGGGAGGCCTGGCAACTACCGGCGAGGGAGGCGGCGGAGTAATGCGGCTTGGTGCCACGGCCACCCGGGCAGCGGCCCTCAACACCTGAACAGGATCTGGCGCCACTGGAGCAGGCGCGACCGGGATCGCCTCTTCGATCGGCGTGGTCGGTAGCCACTGCTTGAGCGTTCGCGCCAGAAGTGCGCGGTCCAGTGGCTTGGAAAGGTAGTCGTCCATGCCGCTGTCGAGACATTTTTCCCGATCACCGGCCATGGCATGTGCAGTCATCGCGATAACCGGTAGTCGCGGTGAATTCGTGATTGCTTCCCTTCGCCGAAGTTCTCGGGTCGCCGCATAGCCATCCATGACGGGCATCTGGCAGTCCATCAGCACTAGATCGAACACCCCCTTGCTCAACAGATCCAACGCTTCACTACCATGATTGGCCTGAATGACTTCGAGACCCAATCGAGCAAGCAGCTTGGTGGCAACCTGCTGGTTGACTGGGTGGTCCTCGACAAGCAATACACGCCCGCGGAGCGGCATATCCGCTTCACTGACTGGCGCCTGCGGCCTGGCGCCCCCTGCAGGAGCTCCGGTACGCGAGATGAGCGGTTGAGGCCGGACTTGCGGGCTGAGCGAAAATAGACTTTCCAGCGCGGCACGCAATGCCGACTCGTCAGGCTCGCGCGGCAACACGCCGATGCGTGGCCCACCCACCTCGGCGGGCGCTCCGGGCAGCAGGATTCGTACGCGCTCCAATGTGGGTTCCCGCAAGACATTGCGCACGAGGGTTTGGGTTTCCCCCGGGGCCCCGCCCATTTCAGCCACCAGTAGTTCATGCCCAAAGCTGCGTCCAAGCGGTGCTGAGCGGCGCAAGCGCGCAAGCGCTTCGGATGGTTGTGGCACGAGTTCGACCTGCAGCCCGAGACCCGCCAGAAGTGGATTGAGCTTTTCGTAGCCGCGCTGGCTCCCTACGTATACGCCGCGCAGGCCCTGCAGGTTAAGCCGTCCCTGCGCAACCTCGCCCGGGAGCTTCGCAAGCGGGAGGCTGAACCAAAACACGGAGCCTTTCCCAGGCTCGGATCGTACGCCGATCTTTCCGCCCATCAGTTCCACTAGCTTCTTGCAGATCGTCAGTCCAAGACCCGTGCCGCCATAACGACGGGTCGTACTGCTCTCAGCTTGGCTAAATGGCTGGAATAGCCGTGATGCCGTCTCAGGCGCAATGCCGATGCCTGTATCGCGGACGGCAAAAACGATTTCCTCATGCGTTGGCGTTTCCGCGCGGCGGCTTACGCGGACAGACACACCACCGCGCTCCGTAAATTTCAGGCCGTTGCTCACCAAGTTACTGAGAACTTGGCGGATCCGCACCGGATCGCCGCGCAATAGCGTGCGAACGTCGTCATCGACGCTCAGTCTTAAAGTCAGATGCTTCGCTTCCGCGGCCTTATCCATCAGCGCCTGCACACTGTCCAGCAAGTCGCGGAGGTTCAGCGTGACATTTTCGAGTTCGAGCTTGCCGGCCTCGACCTTTGAATAGTCGAGAATGTCATCGACGATCCGCAATAGCTCCTGTGCAGAACGTTGTGCCGTAGCCAGATAGTCGCGCTGTTCACCGTTGAGCGGGCCTCCAAGCACGATGTCCAGCAGCGGGAGGATGCCATTAAGCGGCGTGCGAATCTCGTGGCTCATCGTCGCGAGAAATTCGCTCTTGGCCAGCGTAGCAGCCTCGGCTGCGCGCTTGGCAGTAACGAGCTCCTTCTGCATGCCCTGGAGCGCACTGAGCTCTTTCTCAAGGATGGCCATCCTCGCCGCGTCGGGGGTCGGCGCCGGCGGCGCCTGGAGCGCGACGGCCTCCAACCAGCGACGGCTCAACCGTCGATACGCAACGAAGAACAGGGCGCCAACAGCCAAAACAGCCAACGCCGAACTCGCCTTGAGCAGCAAGGTTCCTGGTAGCCGCGCGAAAAGAAAAAAAGCCAGTATCACCAGCAATACGAGACTGGCACTGAATAACGAGGCGGCAATCGAATCGCGTTGTGAGGCGGACATGCGGTTCCTCATCAGGCGGGATGGCTGGCGAAGTCGTAGTCGAGTTGCGCGCCGACTTCCTGCACGAAATTCCCCTGCAACAGGTCAGCCCCGGCAGCGTAGAACGCCGCCGCCGTGCTTGCATCCTGCACCCGTGGCGCGATGACGATGGCGCCGCGAGCGTGCGCAACCCCCACGACGGCTCGTGCTTGGCCGTCCCGGGCCAGTTCAGGCGCTAAGCGAACGTAGTCCAAGGGTAGCGCTGCAAAGTCGGGCTGGCTCAGCGTCAAGGCCGTGACGCCCGCAAGCAGTACACCGAGTCCGTGCTGGCGCAATGCCTCGAACCGACGTGCAGCCTCCGCATATTCCGCACGCAGCGCTTCCCATCGGTATTCCAGAACCAAGCTTCCCGGCGGCAGCGCCGCATCGCTGAGTGCGTGCATGAGTTCGCCGTCCTGCCAAACTTCCTTGAAAACGCCAAAGCTCTGGCTCACGAATAACGTAAGGGCCTTACCCAGCTTCCTGCGCGCGTCTAAAACCGCCAGCGCGCGCTTGAGGACCCAAGTATCGACGTGCGGCAGGAGGCCGGCCGCCTCCGCCTCGGGCAGCAGCGCGCCGGCTGCATGTTCCGTACCGCGCGGATCACGAAGCCTCAACAGTGCCTGATAGCGCGGCGCCATGGCTAGGCCAGCGATCGGAACCAGTGGTTGAAAGGCAAGATGCAGGCTGTCGTCCGCAAGCGCCTTGCGTAGAAGAGACGAAAGCGAATCCCCGATCGAATCCCGGGAGGCAACCTGGCCGCCCACGCTCGCACCTCGGCGCCGTGCCGCATCCAATGCACGCTCGCACGCACCGAGCAAAGCCATTGGATCAGCACCAACGCCCATGCTGCAGACGCCAACGGTAATGGTCAGGGTTAATGCATGCGCAGCTTCAAATCGTTCGAGGCGGATGCGTGCCGCGATATCCTCGGCAAATGCCAGCATAGCCGTCTCGCCACGGTGCGGCGCGAACATCAAGATGGCACTGGGTCCAAACGGCGCCAAGATCTCTCGCGGCAATGCCTGCGCCGCGATCCATGCAGCGACTTGCTGCTGAAGCCGATCGAATCCGCCCAGGCCAAGGTGCTCCCGCAACCGCGGCGCGTCGCTGATTTCCGCGAGCAGCAGCGAACCAAGGGGCACAGTACCCGCGCGCGCTGCAAGCTGCCTCGCAATGCGGTCGAACAGCACGTTTCGCTCGACCAATGCCTCGCCGGACCATCCGCCTCGCGACCCGCGCTGTGCCGATGCGCGAGCGCGACGAACCCGATTGCTGATTGCCGCAATCAGGTGCTTAGGGCGCACCGGCTTGGCGATGAAGTCATCGCCGCCCGCATCCAACGCTGCGTATTGACGCTCGGAATCCGGGTCACCCGAGAGAAAAACGATCGGCGTCGACACGAATGCGTCGCGCTCGCGGATGAGGGTGGTCAGTTCCAAGCCATCGGCACCTGGCATATTGATATCCATCAAGATGAGGTCTGGCTGGAAGCGCTCGAGTTCATCAAGCGTAGCGAGCGGCTCGACCACGGTGCGCGTTTGCATGCCCGCCTTGCGCAGGACGACCTCCGCGAAGGCTGCCTGAGCCGGATCATCTTCGACAATCAGCACGCGATATGGCGCTTCGCCGGCGTCGTCCCTCAGCAAGGGCTCTGACTGCGCCAGCAGCGTCGGCAACCCTAGCGTGCGCGGCAGCGCGTGGTCTGCACCGGCACGCAGCGCCTCAAGGCGCGCACCCAGATCGTCCTGCTCCAGCACGGCCAACAGTGTCACACGATGCCCCACTTCGACCCGTGAATGACGCAGGGCGGGCGCCAATAACGGCAAGGCAGTCAGTGCACGCGGGCCCACGACCAGCAATCGTGGTGGCTGTCCAGCCTGCAAGGTGGCGATCATGGCCTCGACGTTGGCGAGTTCCACGACGACGTGTCCCGTTTGTTCCAGATGCATGGCCAAGTCATGGAGCACTTCGTCAGTACCCAAGAACGCAACTTCGGGTGAAGGTTGCGGTTGGGAAAGAGCCGCCTCGGCTGGTTGCTCGGAGGGCTTGGCCTCGGAACCAGAAGCTCTGGAGAGTTCGGGAGCGATTTCGTCGATACCCAGTGCACGCCAGTATTCCTGCGGTGGCGACGTCTCGCGCGCGTAGCCGTCCGTCACTGTCGGTTCGGATGCAATACCCGGGCTCTCAGTGGACGGAGCCCGCACCAGCGAGTCGCCAAAGGCGCCGAATGCCTGCATGGCGACTTGGCCCATTGGTGCATGCAGGGCCTCTAGGGCCTCCAGAATCGCTTCATTTGCTGCAGCGTCAGGCAGTGTGGTGCCTTGCACGAAGGGTTGCAGCGAGTCGGCAAGGGCCTGTAGGGGGGCCGCCTGCTCCGGTAATCCATAGCGGCCCGCGGCATCAGCCAGGCGTGCAAACTCGGTCTCCAAGAGGAGCAATGCATTGACGTCCCATCCATCCCGCCGCTGTCGCTCTGCGCGCCGCGCGAGAATTTTGACGCGTTGCGGCAAATGACGCAGAAAGGCTGTCTTCAGCTCTTCACTGCGAATTTGCTGCTCAGTGACCCTCATTTGCTCTCCCCTCTCCCACTGCATCCATGCTCGCGGCCAGAAGGCTTAGAACGGCTTGACCACGACCAAGATAACGACCGCAACCAAAAGGATCGACGGAATTTCGTTAAACCACCGCAGCCGCCGGCTGCTCCACCGGCAGGCATCGCGCTCAAAGAGCTTCCTGAGCTGCGCCAGCCAAAAATGATAGATAACAAGCAACGCAACCAATCCAAGCTTGGCATGGAGCCACCCCTGTTGCAGATAGCCCGGCGCATGTCGGATCCACCAGACGAGCAACGCGAGGCCGAACGCTACCGCAAGGGTGCCGCCAATGTGCGTCATGATCATGAGCCTTCGCTCCATGGTTTTCAGGCGCGCACGCACATCCGGCTCCGTGGCCTCCGCGTGATACACGAAAAGCCGCGGCAAATAGAACAGACCGGCGAACCAGGTCACCACGAAAATGATGTGAAAGGCCTTCAGCCAAAGCATGAACGTTCTCCGCTATGCCCGAGTATAGCCACAGCGTGCCCCTGCGAAAGTTCGCTGACTTGGCTTGCGAACCAATTGGCCCACTCGTTCCGCAACCGGAAGGGTTCATCTGGACCGCCGGCCATGACATCGGGGGCCTTCGGATCACGCGGGTAGCCGTCCGTACGCATCCGAATCCAAGCCGGCTGCGTGCCGGACGCACCGACGAGTGACGGTACTCCTCCTGATGCTCGACGCGGCTGGTTCTCCAGCGTTTATTTGGCGCAACTCTTTAAACCCCATGGACATCGCGGCCCGTCGAGTCAGATGTCGATTGCCGCGCCGAGGCCCAAGCGCAATCCCGGTACCGCATGGGCGTTCAGTGCTAAGTTGCCCCTTGCGCCTCGATGTTTGGTAACTTGCGTTGGGCGAGCCCGTCCGGGGTGATGAATGTTTCGCCTGTCTCAAGGTCGCGGTCGGTGGACTCGTCGGCGGCTGGCCGAGCCGCTTGGCAACCCGTCGGCGGTCACTTGCAAAGCTTGATTTTCGCCTCATTACCCCAACGGTCGCACCATGGACATTCCAATTGCTACCCCCGATTACCGCACCACCGACTCTCCCTTGGTCTTTACAAGTGCGGCAGCAGAAAAAGTTCGCGAGCTGATCCGCGAGGAGGGCAATCCGGCTCTCAAGCTACGCGTCTACATCAACGGCGGAGGATGTTCGGGTTTCCAGTACGGCTTCGCTTTTGAAGAGCAGCAAGCCGACGACGATCTGGTGGTTCAACGGGATGGTGTGTCACTCCTGGTCGATCCACTCTCGCTTCAGTACCTTACCGGTGCCGAAATCGATTATCGGGAAAACCTGAGCGGGGCACAGTTCGTGATACGCAACCCAAACGCTCGGACTACTTGCGGTTGCGGATCCTCGTTCGCAGTGTGAGTGCAACGCAACGCTCCCAGCGCAATGCCTTCTCCGCCTTGGCGCTGGATCGTGCGCCCGCCTTGCGCAGCGACGCGACCGCGCTTGAACTTGCTCGCGATGCAAGCACCTCTCTCTACGTGGTCATGCTCCCCGATAGCATGCTCTGGGCAACGCCCACGGGCACCGGGTTGGCTTTGGTGCCTCCCGACCGTCTTGCGCAAGAGCAACGCGCGTCGTCGACGTTGCTGGGCCGTGATACCGATGGCCACGCGTACTTTCTCTGCACCAGTGACGAAGACCCGCGATTTCCCGGACAAGCGCTCGGGCTGCGTTCACTCGCTGCCAATGCCCCGGCATTTGACGCGGGACTGGCGGCATACGCTTCCGCGCTCGCACATTGGCAGTTGCACAGCCGCTACTGCCCATCATGCGGCGCCACGACCATGCACGACGAGGCCGGCCACCGTGCGCGATGCACATCCTGTTCGTTGCCCCAGTTTCCGAGAACCGATCCCGCGGTGATCGTGTTGGTTGAACATGACGAAGCAGCACTGTTGGGCCGCAGGCCAGGCTGGCCGGACGGACGCTTTTCGACATTGGCCGGGTTTGTTGAACCGGGTGAATCACTCGAAGATGCGGTACGGCGGGAAATAGCCGAAGAATCCGGAGCCCAGGTGACTGCCTGCGAATACCACTCGTCGCAGCCTTGGCCATTTCCTTCGTCCCTCATGTTGGGATTTACCGCACAGGCTGCGTCACGCCAGCTCGGCAATGGGGACGGAGAACTTGCCGAGCTCCGCTGGTTGACCCGGCGTGACCTGCGCGATGGCCTGAATTCCGGGACGCTCAGCCTTCCGCCTCGCTTCTCGGTCGCATTTCAGCTCATCCATGACTGGTTGGAACGCGGCACCGCCTGAAGCCTTGCGGCGCCACGCCACTGGGTTGGCATGGCGCCAAGCCTGTGCGGCGCACGGACGTTGATTACAATCCTTTCTTCTGCCGAGGAAGTTCAATGGCCCTGAAATTGCTCGCCGTGCTCATGGCGCTGTTGCTTGCGCGCGGCGTGCCTACGCTGGCGCACCTGCGAGGCTTTGCCTGGCTCAAGCCCTGGCTTCGCGCGTTGGGCACCAGCCCCGCCGGGGCGATATTCGCGGTTCTTTTGCCTGCAGCCGCCGTCGCCGGCGCTGGCTATGTCCTCCGGTGGCATTGGCTCGGCCTCCTCTGGCTTGCCTTCTCGCTGGCGACGCTCCTCTGGACTCTGGGGCCACGGGAGCTTGAAGGTGACCTTGAGGAACTGCTCAATGCGGGTGAAGGTCCTGCTCGCGCGGCCGCGCTGGACAACTTTTCCGCCGACAACGACGGTGCGCCCATATGGACGGCGGGCAGCGTGGTTGGCGCAGGGGTCAACGCCGCCCTGCGCAGACGCTATACGCCCGTATTCTGGTTCTTCCTTGTTGGTCCTGGCGGCGCCTTGCTGTATCGGCTGGCGCGACTTGGCGCGGATGCATCAGTCCACAGCGCGACCCTGACTCCAGAGGCCCAAGCAGCACTCCGTCGCCTAGCCGCAGCGCTCGAGTGGCCCGCAGCGATGCTCATGGTGCTGTCAATGGCGCTGGTTTCGAACTTCGATGCCGTGCTTGGCAGCTTGCGTACCTGGCACGAACAGGCAGGGCGCAACTGGCTGGGCTTGGACCCGGCGTTTCTGCCCGCAATCGCCGTGGCCGGTGTCAACGCCGACGTTGAGGCTGGCGACGGCTACGCTGTCGACACGACCGACGTTGCTGGAGAGCTTGAGGATCTCGCCCATCTGCTCAACCGGGTCCTGCTGGTATGGCTGGTGCTTGCAGCGTTGCTGGTGCTGGGAGGCTGGATGGCGTAATTCGGCCTGCACGGCCCCATCGGACGATGGCCTCGGTTGACTGTTGCCGGCGATACCGGCCTGACCACCTCGATGAAACCTCGGGCCATACACCGTTCGTGCTAGCAAACATGCTTTCCCCGCCGTATCCGGGAAACGGTGGCGCGCCCCCCGCTCACGGACAGCGCCGGGCTCGGTCGTGGATCAGCGTCAGGTCTTTCGTCCGCTGACACGCACCCAATCCTCGCGGAGATCCACCGAAATGTCGCCGATACCCAACGCGGCATAACGCTCGACCACCTCGTCTGCTTGGTCGCGCAGGATCCCGGAAAGGGCTATTGGCGCCCCGGGGGCAAGTGTCGAGACGAGGCGCGGCGCCAGATTCAAAAGTGGCCCTGTGAGAATGTTTGCCACGATAACGTCGTAAGTGCGCGCGTCCATCAGTTCCGGCGAGACCAGACACAGCCGCGACGCAACGTCATTGCGCTCGGCGTTGTCGCGACTGGACGAAAGCGCCTGAGGGTCATTATCGATCCCCGTAGCCGACGCTGCCCCAAGCTTCAATGCGGCGATAGCAAGCACGCCCGAGCCGCAGCCAAAGTCGAGCACGTGTCTCTCTTGGAGATGCTGCGCGGCCAGCCACTCCAAGCATAGTGCCGTGGTTGGATGGGTGCCGCTGCCGAAAGCCAGGCCTGGGTCGAGTCGGATGACCACATCCTCGACAACACGGTCCACCGGCTCGATGTTCGAGGGATAAACCCACAAGTTCCGCCCGAAACGCATCGGCTTGTACTGATCCATCCAGACGCGCGCCCAGTCCCTGTCCTCGATCTCCGCCAGCTCCACTTGCGCTGGCGTCAGGTCAGGCATCAATTCCGCCAAAGCCGCAAGCAGGCCCCGACGATCCGAGGCGGCTGGAAAAAGACCCTGGATATGCAACAACTGCCACACGGGCGTTTCACCGACCGCGGGCTCAAGAATTGCACGCTCTTCTGACTTGCCGGCCATCGCGTCGACAAGGCTGATCGACATAGCCCCGAGATCCTCAAGGGCTTGCTCGGCACACGACTGCTGCGTGCTTAGCACGGTCAATTGGAGTTGCAGATAGGCCATGTTGATGCGATCAGCAAATACGCAGGTTTTGCGTGCTCAAGGGTCGAACGTCAATCCAGCGGACCCAACGATGACAGTGTATGCATTCCGCCGCGCACAGAAAACGCATGCAGGTACCCCATTCCACGCAGAAGATGCGCTGCCAGCATGCTGCGCCTCCCGCTGTTGCATACGAGCAGCAACATGCTCGTTCGATGCTGCTCAAGTTGCCTTACGGCTTGAAGGAAGGACAGCACGTCCTCCTCTTGCGGTGCATCAGCGTCGAGCAGCTCTTGTTCCCCTTCGTCCAACGTCAAGCCGAGATGTTGTTTGAAGTGGAAGAAGGGAACCTGGAGGGCGCCCGGCAGTGAACCCTTCAGTTCGAGTTCGAACGGTTGGCGAATATCGATGAAGTGTGCAGCGCCGGCATGGACGAGGGCGAGCGCCTGATCGGCCTCGCATTCGATCGAGGGATCAGCCGGCGCGTCGGCTGCTTGAGAATCGAGGACCACGGTGTTGGTTACTCTGAACCGGCGACGAATGGCGCGTTGCACCATTAATGGACAAGCGCAGGATGACATGGTTCCATCAAGCCCTCTCGCACCAACCGCGTTTCGCGGATCCTGCTCCCGCGCAGTCGCCGCTTCGGGGCTTCGTGCCGTCCAGATGCATCAGCTCAGGCGAATGCTCTTGTCCCGCCGCTCGGCGATGCGCTTTTCAAGATAGTGAATGTTTTGTCCGCCGCGCACGAACCCGGCATCCGAAAGAATGCGCTGTTGTAGCGGAATGTTGGTCTTCACGCCTTCAACAATCAACTCGCCCAAGGCAACGCGCATGCGCGCAAGGGCAATGGATCGGTCCTCACCATGCACGATCAACTTGCCGATCATCGAATCGTAGTTGGGCGGAATCCGATAACCGGCATACAGGTGCGTGTCCATGCGCACGCCCGGACCCCCGGGAGCATGGAAATTGCCCACCAAACCGGGGGATGGCATGAAACTGTCCGGATCTTCAGCATTGATGCGACATTCAATCGCATGGCCCCGCAGCACGATGTCACTTTGCTTGAGCCGCAGTTTTTCGCCCGCGGCGATCAGAAGCTGCTCGCGAACCAAGTCGATGCCGGTCACCAGTTCGGTTACCGGATGCTCGACCTGGATCCGCGTGTTCATCTCGATGAAGTAGAAGCGGCCGTCCTGATAGAGGAATTCAAACGTTCCGGCACCGCGATAGCCGATGCGCAGACACGCATCCACGCAGACCTTGCCGATCGCCTGCCTCTGGTCATCGGTGAGTCCGGGTGCGGGGGATTCCTCGACCACCTTCTGGTGGCGGCGCTGCATCGAGCAATCGCGTTCGCCGAGATGAATGGCGCCACCCTGCCCGTCGGCCAGCACCTGGATTTCGATGTGCCGCGGATTCTCGAGGAACTTCTCCATGTAGACCTCGGGATTGCCGAAGGCCGCTTGGGCCTCGCTGCGCGTCATTTGCACGGCTGCTTCAAGCTCAGCTTCAGCGCGCACGACACGCATGCCGCGGCCACCACCGCCCCCTGCGGCCTTGATGATGACCGGATAGCCAATTTCACGGCCAAACCGCCGGCAGGTATCCATGTCCTCGGGAGGTAGCGGACCGCCCGAGCCAGGCACGCAGGGGACGCCCGCCGCCTGCATTGCGCGGATCGCCTCGACTTTGTCACCCATGAGGCGAATGGTTTCGGCGCGGGGGCCGATGAACACGAAACCGGATTGCTCGACCTGCTCCGCAAAATCCGCGTTCTCGCTCAGGAAGCCATAGCCCGGATGGATGGCATCGGCATCCGTGACTTCTGCGGCTGCAATGATGGCGGGGCCGTTCAGGTAGCTCTCCCGCGGCGCGGCTGGCCCAATGCAGAGCGCCTCGTCGGACATGGCCACATGCTTCAAGTTGCGATCGGCCACGGAATGAACGGCGACGGTTCGAATGCCCAGCGCGTGACAGGCGCGCAAGATGCGCAGGGCAATCTCGCCGCGATTGGCGATGACGACTTTGCTGAACATGGCCGCTCAGCCGATGACAAACAAGGGTTCGTCGAACTCCACCGGCTGGCCGTTCTCGACCAGGATGGCGACGATCGTCCCGGCCTTGTCGGCCTCGATCTGATTGAACATTTTCATGGCCTCGATCACGCCTAGCGTGTCACCGGCCTTGACCGTCTGTCCAACGGAAACGTAGGGCGGCGCGTCTGGGTTGGCCGCTGCATAGAAGGTGCCGACCATGGGCGAACGGACCACGTGGCCGGGCGGGATGGTGCCGCTCGCAGACTCGGCCGGCACCATGGTCGAGGCGGCCGGCGCCGGCGATTCTGGGCGCGAGGCAGGCGCTGCCGGATGCGCGGCAGGCACGTTTGGCGCGGCGTTCACGGTGATTCCGCCGCCCTTGGGGACGCGTGACAGGCGAACGACTTCCTCGCCCTCCTTGATCTCAAGCTCGGCCAGATTGGATTCTTCGAGCAGGTCGATGAGCTTCTTGATCTTGCGCAGGTCCATGGGCGATCTCGTGGTACGGAAGGAGGGCCAGGTCGACGCCGCAGTCAGCCGGCGCTGGCAAGGTGGGACAGCAGGCCCAGAAGGCCTAGGCGGTAGCTTTCGGCACCGAAGCCGGCCACCGTGCCCACTGCAATGTCACTGAAATACGAGTGCCGGCGAAAGGCCTCGCGCGACTGCGGGTTACTCAGATGAACTTCGACAAAGGGAATCGCCACCGCCAGCAGTGCGTCGCGCAAGGCGACGCTCGTATGGGTGTAGCCGGCCGGATTGAACACGATCCCGGCCACGCCCTCGCTCGCGGCAACGTGAATGCGTTCGATCAGCGCATGCTCGGCGGCGGACTGGAAACTCATTAACCGATGTCCGGCGCGGAGCGCCTCCTCGGCGAGCAGCGAATCGATCGCCGCCAGCGTGGCGCGGCCATAGTGCTCGGGCTCGCGGCGGCCGAGCAGATCGAGGTTGGGGCCATGCAGGGCCAGGAGTTGCGCCACGCCAATCGTCCGTATGCCCGAGGCAAGAATCGCGAGTGTGGACTGAACCGGCGAAATTGTCCAGTTCGCCGCTATTCGGCGACGTTTGACGCTATTGCAAGCGCTGCGGCAGCCATGCGTCGAGGGAGCCCTCGGAAAATGCACCATAGTGCTGCTTCAGCAGGCGCCCATCGGGGGCCACCAGCACACTGTAGGGCAGGAATTGCGCGGCGTTACCGAAGGCCAAGCCAGGGTGCGCGGTGCCAGCCAGCAGCACCGGGTAATCGAGCGGCTCCCGCGCCAGAAAGGCGCGCACGTGCGGGGCGCTGTCCTCGGCGATGCCAACCACCCGCAGACGGTCGCCAAAACGCGCTTGCGCTGCACCCAGTACCGGCAATTCCTGTCGGCAGGGCGCGCACCACGGCGCCCAGAAGTTCACCAACAGCCACCGGCCACGCCACGACGCCAGTCGCCGCGCCCGGTCGTGCAGGTCCCGCAGCACGAGCGCCGGCATCGGCGCACCGGCGTTGAACCCGGTTGCCACGGGCACCGGCACACCCGGGGATGGCGTTCGCTCGGCGCGCTGCAGCCAGTAGCCACCCAACGCAGCGGCCAGGGCCAAACCCACGATCAGCAGCGGCAGCCTATGAAGCACGCTTCAGTCCAAACCGGCGCGACGAAGGCGGGCCAGGAAGCCCGCCGCATTCTCGTAACCCACCAGGCGCTCGGCCGATTGTTCGCGGCCATCAGGCGAGAAGAAGAGCGTGGCCGGCGGACCGAGCAGGCCGAAGCGCTTGAGCAGCGCCTGGCTGGCCGCATCGTCGCGGGTGACATCGACGCGGATCAACGCCAGCGGCGCCAGCGCGCGCTGCACCGCCGGGTCGACCAACGTGGTGTGTTCCATTTCCTTGCAACTCACGCACCAGTCCGCGTAGTAGTCGACGATCACGCCCTGGTGCGCAGCGTGGGCCTGGGCCAGTGCCGCCCCGAGCTGTTCCGGCGTCGTCACCCGAGACCACTGCAGGGTCGCGGCGGAAGCCGCCGGCCTACCGCCCCCGGCGTAGACCGCCAGCGGCGTGAGCAAGTTGCCGCCACCGCCCAGCGCGCCGATCAGCTCGGCGACGCCCAGCAACAACACTGTCCAAGCCAGACTCTGGCGAAACTTCCGCCATCCGCTGGCAGCCTCCGCCAGCCGCTGCAAGGCGCCCAGATACACCGCACAGCCGAGCAGCAGCAGGCCAACGAGCGCCAGGTCCCAGCCCGGTGCCAGGATGCGGCTCAGCATCCAGATGGCCAGCCCCAGGAACAGCACGCCGAACACCGCCTTGACCGCATCCATCCAGGCGCCAGCACGCGGCAACAAGGCGCCGGCGACCGTCCCGAAGACGAGTAGCGGCAGGCCCATGCCCAGGCCGAACAGGAACAGCGCCAGCGCCCCGAACGCGGCACTGCCCTGCTGGGAGATGTAGAGCACCCCCGCAGCCAGCACCGGCGTGACGCAGGAGGTGACGATCAGCGCCGAGAGCATGCCCATCACCGAGGCGCCGATCAGCGAACCGGCGCGCTGCCGGTTGCTGACCGCAGCCAGACGCGTCTGCAGCGACGCCGGCAACTGCAGCTCGTATAGCCCGAACATCGACAACGCCAGCAGCACGAACAGCAACGCCGTGGCACCGATGACCCAGTCGTTCTGCAGCGCCGTCTGGATGTTGGTGCCAGCCAGACCGGCAACCACGCCGACCACCGCATACACCAGTGCCGCACCCAGCACGTACACCAAAGACAGCGTGAACGCGCGCCCGCTGGTGGCGCGCGAGCCACCGCCCGCGATCAGTCCGGACAGAATCGGCAACATGGGCAGCACGCACGGCGTGAACGCCACACCCAACCCGCCGAGGAAGAACAGCAACAGCGCCAGCAACCGGTGGCTACCCAGCAGGCCGGCCAGGTGACCCGTCGCATCGGCGGACGGAGCGTGCGCCACCGGCGATGCGGCTGCGCTGCCAGCGACAGGCGCCGCCGCGCCAAAAGCCTTTGCGGCTGGACCGGAACCTGCTCCGCTACCGAACACGGATCCCGCGCTGGTGGCCTTCCCCGCGGCGCCCAAGCCGCTGCCCGCCGCCGATGGCACCACGCCGCCTCCATTGGGCAGGCTCAACGTCTCGCTGTGCGGAGGAAAACAGATCTGTGGCGGTCGCTCATGGCAACCCTGGTAGGTAACCTCGATATGCAGCGTGGACAGACCAACGGGCGCGACATACGGAATCGTGGCCGACATCGCGTGGCGAAAGATCACCAGCCGGCCCAGGTAGGGATCGTTCTCGACCACGCCTGGCGGGAACACCGGCTTGCCCAAGGTGACGCCGGCGTCCAGCGCCTTGAAGTGCGTGCGGTCGCGGTACAGGTAGTAGCCGTCGGCGATGGTCCACTCGAAGTGCAACGTATGCTGGGCCGCGCGCGCCTGCAGCCGATAGGCCTGGCCGAAGGGCAGCAGTCCCGGTGCGGCCTGCGCCAAGGGAGCGACCAGCAACAGGGCCAACATCATCAGCATTCGTTTCATCGCAGCGACTCACTCCTCTGGGAAAAGGCAACCGGTGCCGGCATCCTGGCCCAATTGCGCGTCCATCCAGTCAAGATACGCGCCATGCCCGGCGACCACCGGCAACACCAGCACCTCGGGTACGTCATACGGATGGAGCGCGAGGACGCGTCGCTCCAGCGCCGCATAGTGCGATTGCGCGGTCTTGATCAGCAACTGCACCTCGTCGGCCTGTTCAATGGCGCCTTGCCAACGGTACACGCTGCGCGCACCGGACAGCCGCGTGACACAGGCGGCCAAGCGCTCTTCGACCAGCGCCTGCGCGATGCGCGCGGCGCTGGCTTCATCGGGACAGGCGCAAAGCACGAGAAGGGGCTGCATGCGGATTAAGGGGCACAGATGCGGCGATCATCGCATGCCGCGCTGCGCACGGCGTGAGCACGCCGTTCAGCAGCGGCCCTGCCCGGCGCGGCGCGCAGCGACCTTGGCCAGCGCCGCCCAGTCAAGCTCTGCATCGCCATGGGCAATCGCATCGAGAAAGTTGTCACGCAAAACGCCAGCTACCGGCATCGGCACTGCTCCCGCATCCGCAGCCTGGAGTGCCAAACCGACGTCTTTCAGGCCCAGTCGCAGCCGGAATCCGGCCGGCTCGTAACGCTGTTGGGCAATAAGCGTGCCGTAATTCTGGTAGGCCGGACTGGCGAACAGCGTCTGCGTCATCAGACCCAGGAAATCGGCGGGCGCCACGCCATGCGCCTGCGCCAGCGTAGCGGCCTCGGCCATCGTCTCGATGGCCGCGGCCAGCATGAAGTTACCCGCCAGCTTGACCGCGTTGGCACGCGCCGGCGCACTGCCGAAGGGCCATACGCGTTGACCAACGGCCTCCAACAGCGGCTGCACGCGCGCCACCTGCGCGGGATCGCCCGCAGCCAGCACTTGCAGTCTGCCGGCTGCAGCCGCATCCGGGCGGCCGAACACCGGCGCCGCCACGTAGCCGACACCACGTGCCGCGTGCATCTCGGCCAGCCTCTCGGCCAGCGCGACCGCGATGGTCGCCATGTTGACGTGCACACCGCCCGCGGGCAGCGCCTGCAGCGCGCCCTGCAGCACGAAAACCGCATCCACCGCGGCGTCGTCGGCCAGCATACTGAACACCACCGGCCGCGCCGCGGCCTCCGTCGGCGTCGCCGCAATACTGGCGCCTTCTCCTGCCAGCGCCTGCGCTGGCAGGGGCGAACGATTCCACACGGTCAACCGGTACCCGGCCGCCAGCAGGCGCCGCGCGATGGCCTGGCCCATGGCGCCCAAACCGATGAATCCGATGTCCATGGCAACCCCGCGTGCAGGTAAACGTGGATTGTGCCGCGCTTCGCCGCGCAGGGGGAATGAGGGAAGGGAGTGTTTCTGCGAGGCGCGTCGGCAATGACCGCCATGGCAGGCCGATCGCCATGGACAGCGGCATTGGAACGAGACACGACCGTCTTCCCTGGATGGCGATGCGCCCGCGCACCGGAACGCAGGTGGCCATCGAGACGACCACCGGATGACGCCCTGCACGCGCGATCCAGCCCCAGCGTCCCCCACTCGTGCCGCATCCACCGACCGAACGCGCCGGCTCCGTCAGTGCGCCTCTCCCCAATTGGCGCCATGTCCAGCTTCAACCAGCAGCGGCACGTTGAGTTCAGCGGCGGCTTGCATGCGCTCAATCAAGCCGGTGCGAACGGCATCGAGGGCATCGAGTCGCACTTCCAGGACTAGTTCATCATGGACCTGCATCAGCAGATGGGCATCGTCAGGGCGCGTCAACAACCAGGCGTCCACGGCGATCATGGCGCGTTTGATGATGTCGGCCGCGGTACCCTGCATGGGCGCGTTGACGGCAGCGCGCTCCGCGCCGGCCCGACGGGCAGCGTCGCGCGCGCGGATCTCGGGAAGGTACAGACGGCGGCCAAACAGGGTTTCCACGTAGCCGTCGGCATGTGCCTGGGCGCGGATGCGCTCCATGTAGCCGCGCACGCCAGGGTAGCGCTGGAAGTAGCGGTCCATGTACTGCTGCGCCTCGCCGCGACCGATCCCGAGCTGCCGTGCCAGGCCGAAGGCACTCATCCCGTAGATGAGCCCGAAGTTGATGGCCTTGGCGGCGCGTCGCTGCTCGAGGCTGACTGCGGCCGGATCGACACCGAATACCTCGGCGGCGGTCGCGCGGTGGATATCCTCGCCACGCCGGAATGCAGCCCGTAGGCCCTCGTCGCCGGACAGGTGCGCCATGATGCGCAGCTCGATTTGCGAATAGTCGGCGGACAGGACCACCCAGCCTGGCGGCGCGATGAACGCGGCACGGATCTGCCGGCCCTCCTCGCTGCGCACCGGAATGTTCTGCAGGTTGGGATCTGAAGAACTCAGCCGGCCGGTGGCGGCTACCGCCTGGTGGTAACTGGTATGCACCCGCCCGCTGGCCGGCTTGATCATCGCTGGCAACTTCTCGGTATAGGTCGAGCGCAGCTTGGCCAGCATGCGGTACTCGAGGATCAGCGCCGGGAGCGGATGCGCGTCGCGGATGGCTTCCAGTGCTTCTTCGTTGGTGGAAGGCTGGCCTCCTGGCGTTTTCACGTGAACCGGCAGGCCTAGCTTGTCGAACAGGATCGCCTGCAGTTGCTTGGGCGAATCGGCATTGAACGGCTGACCGGCCTCGTGTTCGGCGCGCGTCAGGATCTGGTGCATGCGTGCGGCCAGTGCCTGGCTTTGCCGGCGCAATTGATCGGCGTCGATCAGCACGCCGCGGCGCTCCATCCGCGCCAGCACTGGCACCAGCGGCAGCTCGATGTCCTGGTAAACGCTGCGCAGGCCAGGCACGGATGCGAGTCTTGGCCACAAAGCACGATGAAGGCGCAGGGTGATGTCGGCATCTTCGGCGGCATAGCGCGTAGCGCTGTCGATATCCACCTGCGCAAATGGGATCTGCTTCGCGCCCTTGCCCGCGACGTCCTCGAATTTGATGGTGGTGTAGTCCAAGTAATGCCGCGCCAGCGAGTCCATGTCGTGGCGACTGGCGGTGGCATCGAGCACATAGGATTCGAGCATGCTGTCGTGGGCAATGCCACGCAGGGCGATGCCGTGGTTGGCGAGCACCTCCATGTCGTACTTCGCATTTTGCAGCAACTTGGGCCGACCGGCGTCCTCCAACAACGGCTTCAGCTGCGCCAGCACACGGTCGCAATCAAGCTGCTCCGGCGCGCCGGGATAGTCGTGGCGCAGCGGCAGGTAGGCGGCATGGCCGGATTCGATGGCAAAGGAAAGGCCGACGATCTCGGCGTCGATGGCATCCAGTGCGGTGGTTTCCGTGTCCAACGCGATCAGTTCGGCGGTCCCAAGCCGTGCCAGCCACTGCTCGAAGGCCTGCCGCTCCCGCACTGTCTCATAGTGGCCTGGCGCTGCCAGCGCTGGGTCAGGCGGTGCCCAGGTCGAGGCCACTGGCCCTACCATGGGCGCGCGTGCCACACGCGGTACAGGCGCATGGGCGACGCCGTCCTCGCCACGTTCCAGCGCTGCCAACGCACTTTTGAATCCGTAACGCGTGTACAACGCGCGCAGCGCCGCTTCATCCTGCGTGCCGCGGACCAACTGCTCCGGCTCCAGATGCAGCGTTACATCAGTGCGGATGGTGGCGAGATCGCGCGAGCGTAGCAGCCAATCCTGCGCCGCGCGGAGGCTTTCGCCCAACTTGCCAGGGATCGCACCAGCATTCGCCATCACGCCGTCCAGGTCGCCGTATTCGCCCAGCCACTTGGCAGCGGTCTTGGGCCCGCATTTGTCGACGCCACGGATGTTGTCGACCTTGTCGCCAACCAGTGCCAGATAATCGACGATACGGGCCGGCGACACGCCAAACTTTGCCTTGACGCCCGCCGCGTCCATCCGCGTGCGATCCATGGTGTTGACCAACGTGACCCGCGGCCCCACTAGTTGCGCGAAATCCTTGTCGCCGGTGGAAATCTCCACGTCCATGCCGGCCACCGCGGCTCGCGTGGCGAGAGTGCCGATCACGTCATCGGCCTCGACGCCGGGCTCGCGGAGGGTTGGGATGCCCAGCGCCTTCACGATGGCAAGCAGCGGCTCAATCTGCGCACGCAGTTCCTCGGGCATCGGTGGGCGGTTTGCCTTGTAGGCCGGGTCGATGGCCTCCCGGAAGGTTGGGCCGCTGCTGTCGAGCACGAAAGCCACGTGCTCCGGCCGCTCGGTCAATGTGGCGCGGAGCATGTTGACAACCCCAAACAGCGCGCCCGTCGGCTCACCGGCGGCATTGCTCAGCGGCGGCAGCGCATGGAAGGCGCGGTATAGGTACGACGATCCGTCAATCAGCACGAGTTTGGTCATGCGGGCATTGTGGCATCGTGGCGCCGGCGTGGCGGCTTGCCTACGGGTATTCCGTCCACATCTCCTGGGTATACGCTGGCCGTCCCAGCCTGCCGGAGTGCCACCATGAACGCGCGCCGAATCCGGATGCCCGCAATTGCGACGATCCTGTTGGCAGCGGGCGCCGGGGCCCAGTCGGTATCACCACCGCCGGCCAGCATCCCGCCACCACCGGATTTCGACCAGCCGGTGCAGGTGTCGACACAACCTTCGCCCCCGGCAGCCACGGCCCCAGCCCCGGCCGCGAGCGGATTGCAGCAGGCCATTGCCCCGGTCATTCCGCCGCACAATCCCATGGGCCAGGCACCGCCCACCGTTTCGGTGCGCAAGGTTCAGGGGGACGTTGTGGAGGAGTTCCGTGCCGGCGGCCGGTTGATCATGGTCCGGATCATCCCTGCACATGGCCCGACACAGACTTTTTATGCCAATACCGAGGGCCAGCTTCGTCCTGATCCTGGCCAGGGGCCTGTCGCACCAGTGTTTTTTACCCTGTATCAGTGGGGACACTGACTGAGGCGCAAGGTACGCCGCTTGATCTAGGTCATCGACACGCGCACGGCCCGACCGGAGACTTCGCGACGAGTTCCGCTGGAGTAGCTCATGCCTGAATACCTTGATGTGTGGCAGTGCATCGGTTGTGGTCGCGTCGAAGAGGTGCCGCAGACATGTATCGGCGTCTGCCGAACCGTCAAGCGGAAGCTGGTTGATCAGAAGGACTACGATGCGATCGCCCTGCGCCTGGAGCGGTACGCCGAAGTGCTGCGCCTGATTGCCGCCAGCACGCCGCGCCGCGAAGCATGCTTGGAACACTGGCACGCCTTGCAAAGCAGGGCTCGCGCAGCGCTGGCAGAGGATTCCGCACCATCGTCCTCCAGCGCACCGGCTCGATGACTTCCCATCCGCAATCCACGCCGAGCGGCTTCCCCGAGCCCGCTCCCGAGCTCGATGATGACCCATCCGTCCTGCCGTCTAGGCGATGCCCAGTCGCACCGTCTCGACCGGCATGGCACGCCGATGTCCGAAAGATCCTAATTGTCAAATGGAGCGCGCTCGGCGACGTGGCGATGGCTAGCGCCATCATTGACGATGTGCGATTGGCATTTCCTGACGCATCGCTCGACCTGAATACGCTCGCGCCAGCATCGGCACTGTTTTCCGGCGATCCGCGCTTTCGACGCTTGCTCGTCATTGACGCACGCGCAAGAACGCGCCGCCTGCAGCATGCATGGCGATGGTTGCGCGAGGTCAAGTCGGGTCATTACGACTTGCTAGTCGACTTGCAGAGCAGCGACCACACGCGCTTGCTAATCGCACTTTTGCCCTTTGCCGGATCCCGGATCCGACACCGGCTGGGATGGCGTGGTCGCTTCCCTTACACGCTAAATGCCATGCAATCTTTGCGCACGGCGCACCCGGCCGCCAGAATGCAAGCATTGCTCGCCTCCGCTGGGATCGAGTCGCGGACGAGGCAACCGGCGTTGCACGTTCCTGAACATCTGGCGAAAAGCGTCCGCAACAGGCTCACCCGCGACGGCCTGAGGGCGCAGCAATTCGGCATCTTCATGCCGGGGTCCCAAGCCGGCGGCTGGCTGAAGCGGTGGGGCGTCGAGAACTTTGCGCAACTAGGCAGGCTAATGCTGGAGCGCGGCGTCTCGCACATCGTTCTGCTTGGCGCACGAGACGAAGCCGTGGATTGCCGACGCATCGCGCAGATGATCGGCTCGAGTCATCCTGGGCGCGTCGTCTACCTGACTGGATTGCATGTCCTCCAGATCATCGAAGTCGGGTCACAGTCGCTCTGGATGGTCGCGAACGATACCGGCATTGCGCATGTCGCGGCGGCGTGCAATCGGCCATTGGTGGTTTTGTGCGGACCAACGGACCCGCGCCGCGTCAAGCCGATCGGCCCCCAGGTCCGCGCCCTGCAGGCCCGCGGGGGATGCCTGAATTGCTATGGGAAGTCCTGCCGCCTCGCAGCCGCTCCTCAATGCATGAGCCGCATCGCCCCAACCGGCGTAAGCCGCATGCTGCTGGACGGATTCCACGAAACGAGTGACGTGGCGATCTATTGAGTGCAGTTTCCCTCGTTCAGATATGGATCGCTCACATTCTTGACCTAGGACAAGGTGCGACGATGAGCCTGCAGTTATCAAGGGCGCGGAGGACACCGCACATGCAAAACATCCGCCCCTTTTTCCTTCGGGCCCATCGCTTGGTCATCGATTTCATCGACGATGCCATGGTTGATGGCCTGGCTCTTCGCCAGAACGTGGTCGCGTCGCTCGCCGCGCGGAAGCAGCGCGACGGCTTGCCTCTCAGAGATGAGGACCGCGAGAACCAGGTCCTCGAACGAGCCCGGCGAAGGGCCGGACTTTGGCGATTGAGTCCTCATGACGCGGAGCGACTCATGCGCACGACGATCGATTGTGCCGTAGACAGGCAAATGCGCGGCAACGCCGTGCCGTCCGAGACACCAGCCGCGTTTTTGAGCCTTCGGGATCGGGTGCTGGCTTTGTTGCCGCCACCCCGGTTGCTCGGGGTTCCGTTGCGCATCGTTCCCGACCCGTGGCAGCAACGGTTTGTCGAGATGATCGTGGAGCGGGTCCTTCAGGCACCACTCGCTGAGGGCAAGCTCGATTTCCTTGTCGATCGTCGATTGGCCATTCAGGTCAATGATCTTGGAATTCGCTGGGTCCTCACCGTACACGATCGCCGCATCCACAATTGCGGTCACAACGCAGAGGCCGAGGCGGCCGTCCAAGGCAATGCACTGGAATTCATGCTCCTCGCGGGCAGGCTGGAAGATGCCGACACGCTGTTTTTCCAGCGACGTCTGGCGCTAACCGGTGATACGGAGCTTGGGCTGACTGCTCGCAACTTGTTGGACCAGTTGCCGTGGGAGACTGTTCCGCTCGTGCTTCGCATCAGTCTGCATCGACTCGCGACGCTGGCGTCCGACGCACGGGACGCGCATGCTCAGATGCGTGGGCAGCCAGCGCCACGAACGTTGGCCAAACTGCCGCGCGCCATGGCTTGACGCCGGGAACGATCTCGGAGCCTTCGGTTAGGGTTGCATTCGCCTCGTGCGATGGCGCCGAGGCGCGGTCGCCGCCTCGGCGCACCTGCGACTCTCAGGTGGCAGCGATGGCGGGTAGTTGTGCCATTCCGGCTCGTCCATGCCAGTACCCATTGCACTCGCCGCGCCGTGTTTTGGGCGGCTCGTGCATGGCAGCACGGAAATATGCAACGACCGAGGACATGTCCCGTGACTGCGGGTACAAGCGCACAAGCTCCACGCCCGTGGCGCGAAGTTCGTTGATTTCAGGGGCGAGGTCACAGATCGCCTCGCTTTGGACCTGAATGCCATTGATGCGCAGAAATGGATCGCCTTCGCGCGTCGAGAGCAACAGGCCTTCGGAGTCTTCGATACAGCGAAACCCGCAGTCATCCTTTGCAAGATCGTGTGCTCTTGCCGTAAAGCAGCGTGCCGAATAAGCCAATGGCAGGCGGCCCCACGCGATCAGCTCGATTTCCGGCCAAAACGCTGGATCCGCCTGCTCTCGGATTTCGAGCAGCTGGTCGCGGCCTTGCTCCACGCCGGGCACCCAGCGCTTCATTCCCGCGCGGTGCATCAATTCCAGCGCACGATGGTTGTAGAGATTGATGCCTGGCCCCGCGACAAATGGCAATCCCCGCTCACGCAGCAATTGCACAGCCGACATGTCATTTGCCTCAACTAGGAAGTTCCCGTTTTCGACCAGACGCCGTAATCGCGCAAGTTCAGATTCGGCTTCGATCAGGGTCAGCGTCGACAAGACGACCTCGCGCCCGGCCGCCACAAGGTCGCGGGCAAGGGCTAGCCAGTCGTCTTCGCGAAGCTCCCGGCGTTTGCTGCAAACCGTCTCGCCAAGGTAGATGACATCAAGGGGCTGTTCCGCCATCGCCGAGTAAAAATCGAGTACTTGGCGACGAGGCCAGAAATATTGCAGGGGGCCGAGGGTCAGTCGCATGAACAACTCAGTGCCAGGATCGATGATAGGGGCCGAGCGTTGTTCGCACGCCCTCCGCGACGCGACCGAGCGTGTTTTGCCAATCAGGGTCGACTCGGAAATTCGCAGCATCCTCGCGCAAGCGGTCGATGGCGCGACGCCAAACCGCCGCGACCGCGCCCACGTAGGCGGGACTTCGTTGCCGCCCCTCGATCTTCACTGCGGCAATCCCGCAGGCCGCAAGGCGCGGCAACAATTCCAGCGTGTCGAGGCTAGTCGGCTCTTCCAGCGCGTGAAAAACCTCGGCGCCCACCTTGTAACGCCCCTTGCAGACCGTCGGATAGCCCGCGGCCTCACCCTCAGCGAACCGGTCGATCAGCACGCCGTTCAGGCGCACGGTACGCCCTTCGCTGGTTTCGTCCCAGCGGACGAATTTGGCGGGGGAGCAAACTCCATGGCGATTGGGCGAAGCGCCCGTGACATAGCTTGAAAGCTGACATCGGCCTTCGACCATAATGCACAAGCTCCCGAAAGCGAATGTCTCCAGCGGCACGGGGGATTTTTCCGCCAATCGCTCGACTTGCTGCAGCGCGAGGACGCGCGGAAGTACGGCGCGACTGATTCCGAACTCCGAGGCGTAATAGCGAAGCGCCGCGTGACT
>JAKAEJ010000033.1 GCA_021818335.1 Pseudomonadota bacterium
CTGCCTTGCGACCGCGCGCGCCGCCCCTGTATCATGCGCGGCCTTCCGTCGGGGTGTAGCTCAGCCTGGTAGAGCGCTACTTTCGGGAGGTAGAAGTCGCAGGTTCGAATCCTGTCACCCCGACCAATATCAATAACTTACGAACGAGGCCCGACCGAAAATCGGGCCTTTTTCATGCCAAATTGTCCCCGGACTGTCCCCGAATTGTCCCCGAGTTGCGCGGCAGTTGCGGGGCACACTGTCCCCGTTTTGTCCCCGCTCCCGCATGCTTGACGGCCTTGCCGCAGGGCGTAGGATGGCGCTGCCGACGGTGTGGAATCGCCGGGCCGGCAGCCATCGCGGCGGCTTCGTAGCCGCGACATGATTTGCACTCCATCCAGCCCCGCGAGGAACGCGGGGCTTTTTTTTTCGGCGCGGCGCCGTCTGCGCCGCGCACGCGTCGCGAATCGCGCGCTCGATGCTCAGGCGGCCTTGTCGGCCCTGGCGCCGCGTGCTGCATCCGCGTGCTGCGCGGTGCCCTGCGCGAGTTCGCACCGTGGACACACGCTGTGGATGGTGACGTCCTCATCACCGGCCGAGATGAGGTACTCGAGCTGATGGAACGGACACCGGACCGTCTCCACTCCGCCAGCGCTGTAGGCCCGGAGAACCTGATCTTCGTGGAACATGTTGAGCGGATGTTGGCGCCGGACGGCGCCCAGCAGGTCCGAGGCGACGCCGAACGCCCAGGGATCCAGGCTGATGTCCCGCCGCACCCAGGGATCCAGCGCCCTGTACATCTGGATGAGGAGCAGCGCGTGCTGCGCGAACGCGCGCTTGTTCCATTCGAGGGTTCTCAGCACACCGGTGCCTCGCATGTTCAGCCTGCGATCGTCCTGTGGAATCTTCGTGCCCACGCCCGACAGCATCAACTCGGCTTTGGTGACGCCGCGCAGGCTCTGCAAGGCGGGGCGCTTGAGGCCTTTCTCGTGCAGGTGGGCAAGGGCTCCGACGCGATCGCTCTGCGACTCGAGGCAAGCCCTGAGTTCGTCGCTGCGCACCCGGACCTTCTTGGCGTCGGCGCGACGTGTCGGGAGGGACTGCTCCTGCGCTGCCACACCCGGCGTGGTATTCGCGACAGTCCCTGGTGTGGCAAGTCCGCATCCGACGACGGACAGTGCCACGCCCAGAGCTTGCGGCGGCGTGAGTCTGAGACGCGGTGGAACGGCCTGTTGCAGGCGCTGGACCTGCGTCTCGTCGAGCCGGATGCGGACATGGTGCGCCATGTCCACGAGGTCGATGGATGACAACGACTGGATCATCTTGGCCTCGCGCAGGCTCAAGCCATAGAACAGTGCACACAGTCGCGGATCCACACGTGCTGCACGTTGCGCGCCAAGCACGAATCCGCGCATCAGGTCGTTCAAGTCCGCGAGTTCGGCCGGGTATTTCGGAAACGTCAACGCCCGTGGCCGACGCGACAGCGTGAACATAGCCCGCTCGACGTCCTGCAATCGGAACGGAGAGGTCATCGATTCGGACCACAGCCTGTGCACATCGCTCGGCGCTGCCAGGAAAGTCCGAACGCAGCGGCTCGACCGATTGCTGAGGTGCGTGATCTCGATGCCATCGGCCGCAAGACCGGCCATGCATTGCAGCAGCGCATGCGTCAGCTCGCGCGATTCGCGGTACATCTCGACATGTTGCAATGACCACATGGTCCGTCCTCTAGCGCTCGCTTCGAAGCGGAGGTTGATCCGCGTCGCGATCCGCCTGCTCCTGCGCGCGTCCTTCGCGGATCGCGCGATCGATCTCCTGGGCGGCCGCACCGACGGCGCCAGACTTGAAGGCCAGCAGCCAGATCAGGATGCCGGCGAACAGATTGATGCCCAGCGCGCCGAGCCCGAGCAGGACCATCGCGGCGGTGCCGGGGCCGTTCATTGCATCACCCGTGCGAGCAGTGCGCGCGTCTGCAGCTTGGCCTCGTAGAGCCGCTGGAAACCCCGCTCGGTGTCGCGGATCCGCCGCGCGCAGTCTTGCTCTTGCGCATCCGGCGGCGCGAACACGAGCCGCAGGCGCGTGCGCGGGCATTCCACCGCCATGCGGAGCAGTTGATCCGCGCGGGCACCGTCGATGGCGGCCACTTCGGCATTCTCGATGACGCGCCAGCGCCAGCCGCAGGTGCGCGCGTGGCGGTGCGCACTGAGCAGGAAGGTCAGCATCAGCCGGTACTCCACCGCGTGCAGCAGCCATTCGTCCTGGCTCCAGGCGTCCTGCCGTACCGGCGCCCGGGTCGTCCAATGCACCGCGCACTCGAGATTTCCCACCAGCCGCCAGGGCACGATCATGCCGGGCTCGAGCGGCGTGGGCCGCGCGATCGCCTCGCGCAGCGCAGCGTGGTGTTCTTCCGGGCACGTCACGCGCCCGCGCGTGACCGTGGCCAGATCGTCGGGATCAATGCCGGCCAGTGTCTCGAGCATGGTGATGTGCATGGCCGCCGCATCGCGTTCGGCGGTGTCGAGGTTCGAGACCGGCTGCTGCTCTTTGCTTGAAAGCCATTCCCGGATTTGCATTGCGAGCTGCTGCGCGCCGTTCATGCGGAGATCTCCCGAAGGGCCGGTGCATTTGCTTCGAGGTGCGCCGCGAAGGCGCTCAGCGCGCCATAGATCGCGGCATCGCCGACCTCGAGAGGGTCGAACACGATGTGGAGGTCGTTCGGCCACGTGGCGGCGCGGAGGATCTCGCCGCGCGTGATCTCCGCCAGGAAGTCCGCGTCGCGCCCGACGTCCGTGCGGCACAGCCAGGGCGCCGCCTGCGCGGTGTCGGATGCGCAGCGCAGAAACTCGATCAGCGCGGCGGTGCCGGGATCCGGCAAGCCGGACTCCGGCAGGACCTCGCGCAGGTGCGCGGTGGCCTGCGGCCAGCGCCCGCGCACCTCGCGCACAGCGCGAGGCAGGTGACCGCCGAGCCGCCAGGGCAGCGGCGCGCCGTCCGCCAACGGCGTGCGCTCGGCGAGCAGCGTGCGCAGCGCGTCGCGGTGCGGCGGCGCACAGCGCACGCGCCCTTGCGTGGTCGCATCGATCGCATCGACCTCGATGCCGCGCAGGGTCTCGAGGATAAAAACATGCGTGCGCTGCACGATTTGCTGGGCTTCCTGCAGCGTGCGCTCGTGCGCACGCGCAAGCGCCTCGGCATCGGGTGCCGGGCGGAACAGTTTGCGGATGGCTTGCTGGATCATCGTGGATCTCCTGGGTGGGGTGGTTACTGCTGGGGGTCGGCGGGCCGCTTGGCGAAGTCGTCGAGGGTTTTCTGTTGCTCGGGCGTCATGTGGATGAATTCGCCGGCACTGGGCAATGCATCGGCATCGAGCAGGTCCTGCTCGCCAAGCGACGGGCCGAGGCCCACGCTGCCGCTGGGATGCGCGCCGGGTGTGTACTGCTGATCGATTGCGGTCTGCAGCTCGCCCGGCAGCGCGGCGGCGTGGTCGGGCAGCGCGATCGGCGCCAGCGGCGCCGGCCCGAACTCGGTGACGCCGTGCAGCCCGCGCGCCGCTTCGTCCTCGAAGCCGCCGCGCAGGCCTTCGGGCGAATACGCCGGATCCGCTGAGGCTTGCGAGAACGCGCTGCGCGCATCGCTGGGTACGCCGCCGATGCTGCTGGGCGCGACGTCAAGCCCGCGGGCGCCGGCGACGTCGCCGGCGACGCCTCCGGTCTGCCCGGCCACCGTGCCGCCAAATGCGGCACCACTGCCCAGCTGTGCGCCGGCCCGCGCGGCGGTGCCGACGCTGCCCAAGGCGGACCAGCCGGGTACGGCGGAGAGGCCACGATCCAGCTCGAGCTGTGCAGCCTCCGCGTGGGCGCCGCCGCCCAGCGCAGCGCCTTGCAGGGTCATCAGGCTGGCGGCCGCCGTGCGCTGCGCTGCGTCCGGGAACAGCCCGCTGAGGTGATTGAAGTTGCGCTGGAACGCTTCGCCGCCGCCAATGGCGTGCGCCGCACCGACGATCGAATCCAGTGCGCCGCCGTTGCTGGCCAGTGCACTCGCGGCCTGCGGCAGCGTCACGGTCATGTTGGCGCCGACGCTATGCGACGCCTGCGCCAGCGCGTTGTAGCTTTGCATCGTGTTGTAGAGCTCGCTCTCCGTGCGCGCGATGCTGGCGCTGGTCGAGCTGCTGCCCGTGAGGCTCGTCCCCTGGTCGTGGCTGAGGCTGCGGTCGTTGCCGTGGGTCTCAGTGAACCCCGCCGTCGGGGTCACGTCCGCGGCGTGGCTCTGCTGCTGCGCATGCTCGGTGCTGGCGCGCCAGTGTTCGGCGGCGCCGGCTTGCACGCCGCCGAGCCCCACGCCGCCGACGCCGACGTTGCCGCCGACGTGACCGCTGAGGGACTTATCCGTGCTGACGCTGGTCGAGGTGCCGGTCGAGGTGCGCGCACTACTGGGTGCGGCCGCGTTAAGCCCGGCCTGCGCATGCGTGCCGTGCGTGAGCGCGTAGCGCGCGCTCCACGCCTGCAGCGTCTGGGTATTGATCGCCTTGCCAAAATGCCCGGATGCCTGCAGTTGCTGCGCCAGCGTGCTGGCGCGCGCCAGCGTCGCCTGCTCGCTGGTCGAGATCAGCTGACCGGCGTTCCAGCTGAGCATGGGTGCGCCGGAGAGCGCCAGTGCGCTGCCGCCGCTGCCGGCGTACATGGATCCCATCATCACCGGCGGCGCCGTGCTCATCGCGTCCGGCGCGAGCGAGGTCGGATCGAGCCGCGTCGGCGCGTTGGCCTCGGCGGCCACGCCCTGGAAGGCGGCGACAGATCCGAACACGATCATGCCCGACAGGCCGACCACGGCCGTGGTCAGGTAGCCGCCCATGCCGATCCAGTCACTGACCGTGTACTCGATCTGGTTGAGGCCGATCGCGGAGATCAGCGGCGCGTTGCCGATCGCCGGCAGCAGCGCGTTCATCTCGCGCAGCACCGCCATGACCTCGAACAGGTTCACGAAGCTCAGCAGCGGCATCCACAGGAACAGCCAGACCAGCAGCTGCAGATAGCGACCCGCGTAGCGGAAGCCGATCGGGCCCAGCGGGATCAGGAAGGCCAGGAACGGCGCCAGGCCATAGATCACGCCCTCGAAGAACGTCATCGTGGCGCGCAGCGTGCGTGTGAACAGCGTGCTCTGGGCCGCGAACTGCACGTTGCGCTGGTTGGCCGCGGATTCGATGACGCCGGCCTCGCCGACCTGGTTGGCATCGCGGTAGCCCTGCGCCAGGCCGCGCGCCAGCAGGTTGGCGCTGACCGCGTTCTGGATGGACTGCTGGGCATTCTGCGAGGCCTGGCCGAGCAGCGCCGGCAGGCCGCCGCTGCGGCCGCCCGGTTGCGTGGTGTTGGCGCCGAGCTCGGCAAAGGCCGAGCCCAGCGCATCCGGCACGCTGGTGCCGGCGGGCGTGTGGACCTTCATCAGGCCGGCAAACCCGGCGGCGATGCCGGTCTGTGGGTTGGTCCAGGCCTGGTTGAGGTCCGCGTAGGTGTTGGCGCAGTCCGACACCTCGCCGGTGCTGGTCTGCCCGGCGGCGGCCTGGCTGGGATTGCCAAGATAGTCGTCGGTGACGAAACCGAGATCGCTGACCTGGATCGAGGCGAGCAGATTGCTGCTGCTGTTGGGATCGCCATTCCACCAGCCACCGCGCAGCTTGTACTCGGGCAGCACGCAGTTGCTGACGTAGCTCTTGAAGGTGCGCGACCAGTTGCACATGGCCGTGCTGCCAAAGCCACAGTAACTCGCCGAATTGGAGAGGTTGCGATAGGCCATCAGCGCGTCCAGCGCGTACTGCGGCGAGAGCGTCTCGCTGCCCGGCAGCGAGAGACCTTCTTGGAATTTGTTGATGATCGCCACGCCGGCCTGACTGACGATCGAGCCGATCAGTGCCGTGCCGAGCGGCACGTCCTGCACGATGTCGGTGCGGCCGGTGTAGAAGTCCTCGAGCTCGACGCTCGTCGTCTGGCCAAAAAACACCAGGAACAGCACGATTGAGACTACGTAAGTGCCAAGCGGGAACTGGCGCCCGCCGCTGGTCACGGCGGTGATCAAAACCAGGATCACGCCGATGAGAGCGGCCAGGAATCCGAGCCGCTCGTAGAGGTCCGTGCCGCTCGAGTTGAGCATCGCCAGGAACTGGAAGATCTTGTAGAGATAGGCTTCGTCGCCAATCGAAATGATGTGGTACATGGTCGTGCTCCGTGCTGGTTTGGATCCGGGTCACGCGTTCTTCTTCGCCGCGGCGCGCTCGCGCACGCGCCGCCGCAAGTCCTCCGGCAAGACCTGAAACACCTCCGCCACGTGCGCGAGCGTCCGGCAGTGGTTGCGCAGGCTGTTGGGCCAGCTGTAACTCGGTTCGCGAAGGCCTGAGCAGCACCAACGGCGCTCGCGCGTCTCGTCGGGCCACCAGCGCTGTCCGCCCTGGTAGTAACCAATGGGCTGGCGCGTGTGCTGCTGGCGCCCTTCGAATTCTTCGGCGGCGCGTTCGAGCGCCTCGCTGTACTCCGTGCTGACTTGAGTATCGGTTGCGGTCATGGTGTTACCTCCTGTGCATTGCGATGAAATGATCAGAACCCCGCCTCGAGTCCTACGTTGGCCAGCGTGCTGACGTCCCTGCCGCGCGCCCGCGCCAGGCCCAGGTCGAGGAAGCCCGACCAGGTGCGGTTGAAGCGCGTGTCGAGGTCGAGTCCGCCCTCGAGCGTGTTGCGGGCGAGGTTCTGGCCCTGCGCGGTGAAGGTCGCCGTCGGCGTGCCGGCGAAGGCGGCCGTGAAGCCGAGGTTCGCCCCCGACAGTAGGCGCTGCCAGGCCAGCCAGCCTTGCAGGCTGCTGCGGCCCAGCGCCCACTCGAAGCCGGTGCCGTAGCGCAGGCCCAGCGTGGCGTAGCTCGCCGTGTGGCCCTGCGCCGGCGCGGTCAAACCGAAGCCCTGCGCGCCTTGCTCGGTGAAGGCCGCCTGGTGCAGCCGGATGCCGGTCAGGTCGGCATAGGGCGTCCAGTGGCCGAGCGCATCGCCCAGCTCCAGCGTGCCGGCGTCGATCGTGTCGCGCCGGTGGCTGGCCAGGCTCTGCAGCGTGTTGCCCAGCAGTGCCGTGCGCTCGGTGTTCTCGGTCAGTCGGCCTTCGCTGGCGCGGCCGGACAGATAGAGGCCCTGCGTGCCGCCAGCGCGGCCATAGACCGCCACGGTGTCGAGGGCGCCATCGATGCGGCCGGCGAGGCCGTCCAGCGTGGCGTCGAGGTGGCTGCGGCCCAGCGCGGCGCCGATCTGGATGTGGCGAGCGACGGGGACATCGACACCCGCCATGACGCCGCCGAGATTGTCGTGCGCAGTGGCGGTGCCCGTCTGCGCCGAGGTGCCGGAACCGCCCGTGGCCTGCAGCCACACGCCGGGCCGCGTGCCCTGGCCCAGCGCGTTCACCCGATCCGCCAGCGTCTGGTCGGTGTCCAGCGCTTGCTGCACTTCCAGCAGCCGGGTGGTGCCGTAAATCTCGCCCGACAGACTGGCGAGACTGGCATTGGCCTGTGCGGCCGTGCGTGCGGACATGAACTGCGCGGCGTTGGCCAGGAAGCCGCTGTGGGCGGCGCGCTGCGCGGCGCTCCAGCCGTCGGCCTGACTCAGTGCACCCTGCACACCCTGCGCGGTGGCTAGCGTCACGGCATTGGCGCCTGGCAGCAGCGCCGAGGCCTGCGCGACGTTGCTGGCGGTGACCGTCGCGGTCAGCGCCTTGCTGCCATAGATCAGGTTGCTGACCGTCCAGTACACGCCGGCGCCATAGGTCTGCGAACCGAACGTGCCGGTCTCGCTGCCGTAGTTCATCAGCGTCTCGGTGGACGTCGGCGTGTAGGTCGTGGCCGGCGCGAGGATCTCGAGGATGCCGGCCAAGCTGGCGTTGCCGGCCACGGTGAGCGGATTGCCGAGTGCGATCGCGGTGGTGCTGGCACTGTTGGCCGTGTAGTTGCCGGTGATCGTCAGACCGGAGCCGCCGATCGGCGCCTGGCTGATCAGCGTGCCGCCGCTGTTGGTCACACTACCGTTCACGGTGCCGGGGCCGCCGAAGCTGCCGCCGGAGATCGCCACGTCGCTACCCAGCGAGCCGGACAGCCAGAGATTGCCGGACTGGACCGTGGTGCCGCCGCTGTAGGTATTCGCGCCGGTCAGCGTCAGCGTGCCGGTCGTGCCGGTCAGATCGAGCGAGCCCGTGCCGCCGATCGGATTGCTGAAGGTGCTGCTATCGCTGCCGAGGTCGGCGTCGAACGCGCCGAAGGCGAACTGCGCGGGGCCATTGACCGCCGCGGCGGCGTTGACCATGCCCCAGCCGTAGGTGGCGTTGGGATACGGACCCGTGCCCAGCGGCGTCGCCGTGGTCAGGATCGTGTCCTGCAGCTGCGGGCCCTGCATCCATGGGTAGGCCTGCTGCACCAGCGCAGCAACGCCCGAGACCACGGCGGTGGCGAAACTGGTGCCGTAGCCTTCGTTGCCGAACCCGGGCACCGGCAGGTACTGCACTTCGCCCGGCGCACTGATGCACCACTGCGCGGCCGCGCCACAGGCATTGCTGGGATCCTGGCCGTTGCTGCCGGCGAACAGCCCGGCCGGATTGCCGTTGCTGTCGAGGTTGACGTTGACGACGGCGATCCAGTTGGCCAGCGCCGCGGGATCGAGGTAAGGCAGCCCGGCCAGTGAGTCGGGCTGCGGGTTGCCTTGGTTGCCGGCGCTGACGACGAACAATCCGTTGCTGCTCTGGATCAGCGGATTGAACCGGAGTGACAGGAATGGGCCTTGGGTGGCGGTCGTGACCTCATCCGGCGGTCCGTAGCTCAGATTGAAGATGCGCACGCCCTGAGCGATCAAGTCCTCGAACGGCTGTTGGTCATAGCCCAGGTAGTTGTTCTCGCTCGAGGCGATCTGCGCGATATACAGGTTGGCATCCGGTGCCACGCCGCCCGGGAAACCGGAAACGGCCGAACCGCCCAGGATCTGCGCGATCACGCTGCCGTGGCCGAAGGTGTCGTTGGGCGTCTGACTGCCGCCGGAGATATAGGACTTGAACCAGGTGATGCGGCCCTGCAGGTCCGCCAGACTCGGATCGACGCCGGAGTCGAGGATGCCGACGTTCACGCCGGCGCCGGTGCAGCCGTGGCCGTCACAGGCCGTGCCCTGCTGCGCGGCCAGCGCGCCGGTCGGGACCAGGTGGCTGTACTCCGGGTAGGTGTAGGTGACCGGCGGCGGGGTTGGGTTGCTGGTCGTGCCGGGCTGCGCCGGGCTTGGCGTCGGGCGCACGTTGGCGCCCGCGCCACCGCCCGAGCAGGCGGTCAGAGACAAAGCCAGCGCCGCGGCGATGGCGAGGGTCAGCAGATTGCGATGTGTGGTCATGGTGTTGCCCTCAGATTGGTCATCGATTAAGAAAACGGCACGCAATGCATTGAATCCGCGCAGGTTCTGGCGGGGGGTGTGGCCGGAGCCCGCTGGCCCCGGCCGGGCGCCTGCCCTCAGGCGTCCTTCTCCTTCGGCTCATGCGCGCGCAGCTCGACCTTGCCGTCGATCGGAAGGGCCTGCAGGAGCAGGCTGTAGCCCTTGCCATCCTTGTGCTTGAAGGCCACGCCGATGCGCGTCCATTCGCGGCGCTGCTCGCCGCCGGAGGTGTACTCACGCACGGTGAAGGCGTCGAAGCGCTCGGTGGATTCGTTGGTGCTGCGGGTCTGGGGGTTCGTGTTCATTTGGATTGCCTCCGGTTGGTGGTGGGTGTTGCGGGTGCTGGCAGCGCGTGCTGCCGGTCGGTGAGCCTCGGGGGAGCGCGAGGGGGAACGCCTCGCTTCGCCTTGGGCCGTGTGCGGGTTCGGGGTGTTTGTCAGGTCATGCATGGGTCGTCCTCGCTGTGGGTTCTGCCGGTTGGAGCCGCCTCACGGGTTCGCGAGGCGGCCCGAACCCCGCGCAGCGGGGCGAGCAGGCAGCGGGCATGACAGAGCGCGCAGCGCGTCCCGCAGGGCTGGCGTGACCGATGCAGGCGAGGGGCCAACGAGCGGGGCGGCTCCAATCGGCAGTGACAGCGAGGATTCCTGGACCTGCGCAGCCCGAGCACACGGCTCAAGGCGCAATGAGGGCTCTGGGCATTCGGCCGCATCGCGGTCGCCTGCGCGCGCAGGGAGCGCGCGGGGGTTCTGCGCCGCGCCGGGCACGAGGACCGACGCGGCGGCCGGCGCCTTGGCGCCGGTGGGTCTTGCCGCAATGTAATCGTTCGATTACATTGCGCACATGCTCACGATCCGCCGTTTGCCGCAGTTCGACGCATGGCTGCGAGGACTGCGCGACGCCAAGACCCGGGCGCGCCTGGCGGCCCGCCTGCGCAAGGCGCAGTTGGGCAATCTCGGCGACGTGCGTCCGATCGGGCGCAACCTGTTCGAGATGCGCGAACACTTCGGGCCGGGTTGGCGCATGTACTGCGCCCAGCGCGGTGGCGCGCTGGTCGTGATGCTGGGTGGTGGCGACAAGTCCACCCAGGACCGCGACATCGCCGAGGCCAAGCGGCTGGCCGCACTGCTGGAGAATGAAGATGAAGACGAAGATCAAGGTCCGTGATCTGCCGGAGTTCGACGCCGCCGAATACCTCGATGATGAGGAGGCGGTGGCCGAGTACCTTTCGGCGATCCTGGAAGACGATGACCCCGGCCTGCTCGCGGCGGCCTTGGGTGACATTGCCAAGGCGCGGGGCATGGGCGAGATCGCGCAGGCGGCTGGCCTGACCCGCGAGGCGCTTTACAAGGCGCTGCGCCGCGATGCCCAGCCGCGCTTCGATACCGTGGCGCGCGTATGCCGCGCGCTGGGCCTCAGGCTCGAGGTGCGAGCAGCCTAGGGTTCGGCGCGATGGCGCCGAGGCGCGGGCGGAATGCCCGCCGGGTTCGTGGATCAGTCGCCGGCCAATTCGAGGCGCCGTTCGATGCGCTCGAGCCGCAAATTGAAGCCATCGGCACTCACCTGCTGCTAGGCATCCGCTGAGGCCAGGTGCCCCAGGTGCTGAATGATCGTCGCCTGGCCGGCCTCCAGGTTGGACAAGCATCGGCCGTGCTCATCGAGCTTGCGCTCGACGCGCTCCAGCGTTGCCTGGAAGCGCTTCATGTGCTCCAGCAGCAAGTTTTCGATGTTCTCGTTCATGGCGCAGCCCTCGTCGTCAGTATAGGTCGCCGGCGTGCTCTGCGCTTGCGGCAGGCCTCAGCGCTGCACTGGCGCATCCGCCGCCGGCTCCGGCCGTGCGGCGCGCCATGCGGCACGCGACCAGCGCAGGGGGTGTCCGGCCTCGTCCTGGCCGTACACGTGCCGCGTGTCCCGCGCGGTCACGGTGATGAGATAGGCCGCGCCGCTGACGTATGCACGCACGCGGTAGCGCCGCCCGATCTCCGGGCGCGGCGGGTTCGTCGGTTTCGTCGCCATCGCTCAATCCTCGCCCTCGAGCATGATCGTGATGACCGGCGCCGCGGTGTCGCCGGGTCCGCACTGTGCCCACAAGGCCGCGCCCAGCGCGCGGAACGCCACGCGGTCGGTACCGCGCGCCTGGCGGATGGCCTCGAGCATCGCCGACAACACGGCGGAGATCCGCACGGCCTCGGCCACCTCGCGCAGGTCGCGGTCTTGCTCCGGAATGGCCTGGATCCGCGCCCACAAGCCCGCCGTGCAGGCGGTGGGGTAGCGGATGCCGCATTGGCGGGCGCGCTCGGTGAGGTCCACCAGCACGCCATCGGCCAGCGCCTGGGCGCGGGTATAGGAATAGATCAGGTCGTCGTCTGCAAACATGGCTCAGGCCTCCGTCTCGGTGGTGGCCGGCTTGCCGGCCTTCAGGATCTTGTCCACGGCGCCCAGCACGCGGCGGGCGTGTTGGTCGGTGAAGGCCTCGGCCGTGCAGCCGCTGCGTGCCAGCCAGCCCTGCACGTAGCCGCGCGACTCCTCCAGGCCGGGCAGGTCCAGCACGGCGCAGCAGAGATACGCGACGCTCTCGGCTTCGACTTCGGCCAGGCTCTGGGTCAGCTCGGCCGCATCCTCGATGCGCGCCTGATCGCTGTGCAGCAGGCAGTGGGCGATCTCGTGCAGCAGGGTCTTGATGGGGTTCACCGCCAGAGGCGACACCGCCACGCGGCGCTCGTTCGGGATTGCATAGCCCTGCACGTTGCCGTTGTAGTGCTGGAAGTCCTCGCGGGTGATCTCCAGCGCGGCCAGCGCGCGTTCGGCGTTCCAGTCCGGCGTCTGGGTTTCGAGCGTCTGCGGCTCGGCGCCTTCCATCGGTTCGGTGTGATGCAGCGCGAACCAGTTGCGGCGCACGACAAAGATCACGCGGCGGCCTTCGTCCTCCGTGCCTGGGTTGGCGTCGGCCGACTTTGCGTCGGCCTTGGCCTTCACGGTGACGGGCATGGACATCATCAGCGCGCGGCTGCCCTTCTTGACCACGCGGCCCAGTTCGCGCCAGCGGTGGAAACTAGCGATCGGTGCCAGCGGTTCACCACGCGCCCACAGTTGCCCTGCGACCCATAGGGCATTGCTCAGGCTGTAGCTGTGGAACATCGAATAGCACGCGGCCACGCGGCCGGGCTGGGTCAGCGCATCGCGCAGCATCGCCAGGAACGGCGGCTTGTCGGTCTTTCCCTCCCCTGCCGGCTGGTGAGCCTCGGGGGAGCGCGAGGGGGAAAGCCTCGCTTCGTCTTGGGTCGCGCGGGTGTTCGGGGTGGTCGTCAGGTCGAGCATGGCTGTGTCCTCGCTGTGGGTTCTGCCGGTTGGAGCCGCCTCACTGAATCGCGAGGCGGCCCGAATCCGCGCAGCGGGCGAGCAGGCGGGCGGCGTGACAGCGGCTTCATCGCTGGCGCGACGGCTGCTGGCGAGGGGCCAACGAGCGGGGCGGCTGCAACTGGCAGTGGCAGCGAGGACATGCGGACCTGCGCACGCCGACGCGCGGCCCAAGGCGCAGTGAAGGCTCTGGGCCAGCGCGCCGCAGGCGCGGCTCGAAACGCACCCACCGCCAGAACGACATGCAAATCATGGGGTTGCGTGCCGTTTTCTTATGTCATGCGGGGCGGATGGCCTCGCGTCCGATCGGAGACATCCCATGCAACCGAAATTCAACCTGGTCCGCGCGCTCGCGCTGGCCCTTGCCTGTGCGAGCGCGGCCGCGCTCGCGCAGTCGGCGCCGGCGGGCGCCGGCAGTACCGGCAACTTCCCTGTGATCACCGTGCCGCCGCCGCCGATGTCGGCGGTCGCGAATCCGCCGACGCCCGGCGCCGACAGCACCCTCTGGTCGAACGGCATCCCGGGACCACAGGACAGCAGCGTGACGATTCCGCTGCCGCACGCGCCGGGCAACGGTGGCGGCGGTCCGCCGCCGGCGAGCTGCACGCCGTCGAACTACGGTCAATCGCAGCCGGTCAACTGCCCCGCCGGCGAAACGGTGGGCGGTATCTCCGCCGGCCAGACGTCTTTCACGCAGTCGCGGCAAATCACAGTGAGCTGCCCGGCCGGCGCCGGCGGTGCGCCGGTGACCTCGGCCACGGCGTGGTCGCCAGCCGTGGCCAATGAGTGCGCGACGCCGCAGAACGGCCACGGCGGGCAGCAGACCTGCGACGTGAGTTGCCCGGTGAGTTGCAGGGTCAGCGTTGCGGGTTTCAGCCGAAATTACACGGGGTATTGGGCATCGGGTGGCGGCGCTGGCTGTCCCGCGGCCGGGACGCCGGACGGCCAGTTCGCATCGAACCCGGGCAGCACTCCGTCCTTCTGCAGCGGCACGCAGACCTATAGCTACACGACCACGGGCAGCTGCCCGGTTCCTTCCGGTAGCAGCGGCTGCACGCTGGCGCAAGTCAATGCGGGTACGTGCCCGACGTGCTCGCGCGTTTGCGGGAGCACCGAATCGGGCTTCGCCACCTGCCAAACCCATAACGTCACCGCGACGACGTGCTCGTACTGGAGCTACTCCGGTTCGAGCTGCCCGGCTGGTGCCGCGGGCGGCTTCTGGCACGCGGGGCTGTGCCCATGAGCGCCGTGGTGGTGGACATGATCGATACGACCAGCGCCCGTGCGGCGCTGGTCGCGCGCGTGCGTGAGTGCCTGGGCTATTCCGAGCTCCCCCTCGCGGTCTGGAACCGCGAGGTGGAGAGCGAGACGCTCGTGCGCCTGTTCGCGGCGGACAGTAGCTACGGCGCTGATGGCGAGGCCGAGGCGCCGATGTCGGGCGAGCTGCCGGCTTGGCAAAACGTGCGCTGGGAGCGCATCGCGGACCGCCTGGGCGTGCAGCACGACGGCACGCGCGAGGGTGCGCGCAGCGCGCTCAAGGACGAGGCGCTGCTGCGCACGCGCTTGCGCGCAGCGGACTTCTTGGAGCGCGGCGAGAACGCCGTGGTGCTGCTGGCGGCGCCCTTTGTATGCGCGATCCAGGAGTTGCCACCGGGTCCCATCACGCTGCCGCTGGGCTGGGAGGTCGCGCTGGTCGAGACCGACCGGGTGCCGTGGCGCCTGCTCTACACGCATCTGCGGGCGGAGCCGGAGGCGACGTGATCACGATTAGCAAGGTCAGCCACGCCGGCCAGGCGCTGGGGTATTACTCGGAGCGCGACGACTACTACCGCGAGGGTGGATCCGCGCCGGCGCGGTTCTTTGGCGAGGGCGCGGCGGCGCTCGGCCTCAGCGGCCCGATGGTGCGCGAGAACGCCGCGACCTTCGCGGCGATCCTCGAGGGCCGCGTGGCTGGCCAGCAGGTCGGCCAGGCCGAGCGCCACACGCCCGGCTGGGATGTGACCTTCAGTGCGCCGAAGTCGGCCAGCGTCGCCGCGCTGGCCGCCGGCGACGATCGCCTGGTGGCCGCGCACGACGCGGCCGTAGCGGCTGCGCTTTCGCATTTGGAGCGACACGCCGTCGTCACGCGTCAGCGCGACGCGGAGGGCGGCTATGTGTGGCATCAGGGTGACCTGACGGCGGCGGTATTCCGCCACACCACTTCCAGAAACGCCGATCCGCAACTGCACAGCCACTGCGTGATCGCCAATGTCACGCGCGACCCGGAGACGGGCGCGTGGCGCTCGATCGACTCGCGCGAGATCTACGCCGCGCAGGCCGAAGCCAACGCGATCTACATGAACACGCTCGCGCACGGGGCGCGGGAAGCGGGCTACACGGTGGACTGGTCGGTGAATGCCCAGGGCCACGCCAGCTTTGAGCTGCGCGAGGTGCCGGAAGCCTTGCGCGAGGCGTGGTCGAGCCGCAGCGCCGAAATCGATGCCGCGCTGGCAGCGCGCGGCCTGTCGCGCGAGACCGCCAGCGCCGATGAGAAGCAGGTGGCGACGCTGGCGACACGTGCGCCGAAAACCGTCGAGGATCGCGCCGCGCTGGCCGCGGAATGGCGCACCACCGCGCGGGCGCACGGCTTTGAGCCCGAGCAGCGGCCGCAGGACCGCACGCTCGAGGCGGCGGCGCGCGCTGCCGCGGCCGACGCCGCGGTGGCGCAGGCGATCAGCCACCTCGCCGAGCGCGACGCGCGCTTCTCCGTGCGCGATCTCCTGCACGAGGCGCGCATCGCGAGTCAGGGCCAAGTGGGCGAGAAGGAGCTTGGCGCCGCCATCGCGCGTGCGCAGCAGGTCGGCGAGCTGCAGGCGCGGCGCACCTGGGGCCGCGCGGCCGGTGGCCAGCGTGACTGGCGGGAAGGTTTCACCACGCGCGAAGGCCTGCGCACCGAGCGGGCCCTGCTGGGTCACGCCGCGGCGCTGGTCCGCGAGGGCACCGCGCGGATCGGCGAAGCTCCGGGTACGGCGCGCCCGGCGGCCGCGCGCCAGGCCGCGATCGAGGGCGTGATCGCGGCGCGCGAGCAGGCGACCGGCCACGCCTTCAGCGCCGAGCAGCGGGCCGCCGTGGCCAGCCTGCTCGGGCGCACCAGTGGCCTGCAGATCCTGCACGGCCACGCCGGCACGGCCAAGACCACGACCGTCCTGGCGGCGGTGGCCGAGGTCGCCCGGTCCGGCGGCTGGGAGGTCCGCGCCCTGGCGCCGACCAGCAGCGCCGCACAGACGCTGGGCACCGCGCTCGGCATTCGCGAGGAAACCGTCAGCGCCGCGCTGGCGCGCATGCCGGCTGAGCCCGGCGCGACACCGGCGCGTGCGCTGTGGATCCTGGACGAGGCCAGCATGGTCGCGGCCAAGGATATGGAGCGCCTGCTCGAGCGCGCACGCACCGAGCGCGCGCACGTGGTGATGGTGGGCGACACAAAGCAGATTGGCAGCGTCGGCGCCGGCGCCGCCTTCACCCAGCTGCGTGAACAGCTGGGCAGCGAGAATCTCACCGAGATCGTGCGCCAGCGTCACGACGCCCTGCGTCAGGCGGTCTATGACGCCTTGGCCGGCAAGACCGCCGAGGCGCTGCGGCGCATCGAGGTGCACGAGATCAAGTCCGTGCGGGGCAAGGACCGCGAGGACGCGGGTCCCAGCGTGCGCGAGCAGGCGATCGAGCGCATCGCCACGCACTACCTGGAGGCAACCGGCCAGGGCAAGGACACGCTGGTGATCGCGCTGAGCCGGGCGGATCGCAACGAGCTGAACGCCGCGATCCTCGCGCGGCGCGCCGCTGCCGGCGATTTGGGGCCGCTGCGAACGATCGAGGTCCTCGAGTCGAAGCAATGGACGGCCGCGCAGCGCCGCGATGCGGCGCGCTATCAGCCCGGCGACCGGATCGAATGGGCCATGGATGAAAAGGACGGGCCGCGCAGGGGCGAAGTCACGCCGGTCCTGTCGCAACGCGACGGACGCATTACCGTCGCACGCGAGAACGGCACGCAATGGACCTTCGACCCGCACACGGTGACGCGCTTCGAGGTCCACGATGCGAAAACGCTTGCGGTCGGCGCCGGTGCGCGCATCGTGACGCGCGCACCGCTGCAGGCGCGCAAAGACGATGGCAGCGTGCAGCGTCTGCCCAACGGCAGCACGCTGACGGTGACTGGTTCCGATGCCACGCACCTGCACGTGCGCGATGCACACGGTCAGGCGCTGAAGCTGGAGACTTCGCGCGCACTGCGCCTCGATCACGGCTACGTGATGACCGCCGACGCCGCGCAGGGCAAGACCTGCGACCAGGTGATCGCTTGGGTGCGCTCGACGCAGCAGAACCTGGCCAGCCAGGACCGCTTCTACGTGGCGCTCTCGCGCGCCCGGGAGGGCGTCACGCTCGTGACCGACGACGCGAGGAAACTGGCCGCGCGACTCGAGATGAACCGCGGCGGCAACGAAACGGCGCTGACGCCGACCGCCGCCAAGGCCGTGGTGGCGGAACGCTTACCGGAGCGTGCGATCGAGCCGGCTCATGCGCCGGAACGGCGCGCGCCGGCGCCCGCACGCGAACGCGAGTACGGAGCATTTTTTTGGGTATCCGGATTTGAGCGTTGGAATGGGTGCGCTCCTGCGCCCGTCATTTATTTCCGTAAACAGGATTCCACTGTTGCTTCGTCCGCTAGCCGTGCTAGTCTGTAAACAGGACTTCACTGTGGAACCGGCATGACTGACTTTCTCCAGTTGCCCAGCCTGCGCACGCTCTCCGTGACCGATTCGGGCGATGCCTACACGATCGAAGCCGAAAGCACGCAGTCGCTCCAGCAGTGTCCGGGATGCCAGGGTGCGCGGCTGTATCGGCACGGGGCGCAACCGCAGACCTATCGTGATGCGCCTTCACACGGCAAGCCGGTGCGGATCCAGATCCTGCGGAGGCGCTATCGGTGCTTGGATTGCAAGCAGACCGCGTTCGATCCGATCCCGGACCTGGATGGCAAGCGCCGCGCCACCACGCGCCTGGTCGCGTTCGTCCGCGCGCGCAGTTTCAGCCAGACGTTCGCGGCGGTGGCTCGTGAGGCCGCCCTGGACGAGAAGACCGTCCGCCAGATCTTTGCCGACCATGTCGCACAATTGGCGCAGCAGGTCCGCTTTGAAACACCGCGCGTTCTTGGGATCGACGAGCTGAAGATCATCGGCGACTACCGCGCCATGATCACCAACGTCGAGCACAAATCGATCTTCGATCTGCGCGCCAGTCGCAGCAAAGCCGACCTCCTGACCTACTTCAAGAACCTGCCGGACAAGGACAGGATCCAGTGGGTCACGATGGACATGTATGACGTGTACCGGCAGGTCGTACACGCGGCCTTGCCGCAGGCCCGGATCGTGGTGGACCGCTTCCATATCCAGCGCATGGCCAATGAAGTGCTGGAGAAACTGCGCAAGAACTTGCGCAAAACATTGCCGGAGCGCGAGCGGCTCAAGCTGAAGGATGAGCGCTTCCTGCTGCTCAAGCGCCAGCATGATCTCGATCCACTGCCGATGCAGCAACTCGATGCATGGTTCGACCGGTTTCCGCAGCTCAACCGCGCGCACGCGCTCAAGGAGGGCTTCCTGTCGATCTGGGACGCGCGCAACCGCGCCGATGCCGAGGCCCGGTTCAAGACTTGGCTCGGACACATCGATCCTGAGCTGCAAGATGGCTTCAAGGCGCTGACCACGGCCATGCGCAATTGGTACGAGGAGGTCTTTTCCTACTTCGATAACCGGATCACCAATGCCTACACGGAATCGGCCAACAGCCTGACCCGGTTGATGCATCGCATGGGACGGGGTTACAGCTTCGAGGTACTGCGTGCGCGGATGCTTTATGACGAGCGGGCGCGCAAGGCGACGCGACGGATCCTCGAAACCGCGGCGCGGCGCGATGACGATGCGGGCATGGCCTACTTCACCCGAGCCACCACGAGAAGTCGGGTACCGGAGCGCCGGGTCATCGAGTACGGCCCTTCCATCGAAGTGCTGGTTCGACTGCTCGAAGCGGGGCATTTTGAGTAACGCCGGTGACCTTGGCGGCGAGCAAGCGATACACGGCGCGAAATCTTCCGATCCCGCCCCATGTGTAGGACTTCCCCGACGCGTTGTAGTCCGCGGCTGACGCGCGGTGATCCTTGCGCCGACACACCGATCCGCGCCCCGAACGCCGTTGACGTGCTGCATATTCAATACGTTGCGTGCCGCGCGCTCAAAGCTTGCGAAATCGTATCCGTCCGTAAGTTGCGCGGACTTCGCACCCGCTGTACTCCCGGAGCACCAAGCCGCATGCGCAGGGGAATGGAGTGGGTGCAGCCAGTACAACCGGGACGTACAGCCTGTTTCGGCCGGAAGCGCTGCAAGCGCAACGCCGTGCTGCGCTGGGCCGCATCCAGGTCAACACGCCATTGGCGCACTGGGCGATCAGCGGCTTCGTCGTCGTCTTCATCGGCGCGCTGCTCCTGTTTCTTTGCCTGGGTCACTACACGCGCCGCGCCACCGTGGCCGGCACCTTGGTGCCCAGCGCCGGGCTGCTCACGCTGAGCGCCGCCAGCGTGGGCCGGGTGATGCGCGTGGACGTGCACGAGGGTCAGCACGTTGCCCGCGGCCAGATCCTCGCCGAGTTCGACAACCCGCTGGACAGCGCCGCGCTGGGCAACACGCAGGCGTTTATCACCGCGCAGTTGCAGCGTGAGCGCACCGGTCTGCGGCAAGACCTCGGCACCCAGCAGGCCTTGGCCGCGAGTCAAGCAGAAACGCTGCGCGCGTCCATCGCCAGCCTACGGGCGCAAGCCACGCAGATTCGCGGGCAATTGGTCCTGCAACGGCAGGAAGCCACCAGCACGCAGCAGTTGCTGACGCGCATCACGCCCTTGGCCAGCAAAGGCTACATCTCGGACTTCGACTTGCAGCAGCAGCAGGCCAATGCCCTGAACGCGCAATTGCAGGTCAAGGTGCTGCGCCGGCAACTGCTGAGCACGCAGCAACAGCTTGCGCAATCGGAACAGCAATTGGTGCAGATTCCGCTCAATCTGGCCGCGCAGCAGAGCGCCACGCACAGCAAGCTGGCCGAGATCGAACAGGCGCTGGCCAACAACGAAGCGCAGCGCGCGTGGGTGCTGCGCGCACCGCGCGCCGGGGTGGTCTCGACCCTGCTGCTCAAGCCGGGGCAGACCGTGACCGCTGGCCAGTCCCTGCTCGCGGTCCTGCCGACGGGATCGATCCTGGAAGCGCAATTGCTGGTGCCCAGCCAGGCGATCGGCTTCGTGCGCAGCGGGCAGCGCGTGGTGCTGCGCTATCAGGCCTTTCCCTACCAGAAGTTCGGCTTGCACGAGGGCATCGTCACCCAGGTCTCGCGCAGTGCGCTGTCGCCGCAGGAGGTGTCGGGCCTGATCGGTCAACAGGCGAGCGTGCCGCTGTACCGCGTCATGGTGCGCTTGGGCCAGCAGACGGTGAATGCCTACGGCAAGCCCGTGGGCCTGTTGCCCGGCATGGCCTTGCACGCCGACATCCTGCTGGATCGCCGGCGTCTGATCGATTGGGTGCTGGAGCCGCTATATGGCTTTGGCCGGCGCTTCATGGGTACGCCGGCGCCCGCGGCGGTACATGCATGAGTGCCGTGCTCGGCCAAGGTGTGCTGGAAGGGCTGCGCTTCGGCTGGGGCAAGCGCCTGCCGGTGATCCTGCAGACCGAAGCCACCGAGTGCGGACTGGCCAGCCTGACGATGATCGCGCGCTACTACGGTCACGACATCGACCTGCCCGGCCTGCGCCGCAAGGCCTCGCTGTCGCTGAAAGGCGCAAACCTCAAGCGCGTCATCGAGATCGCCGGCCGACTGGACTTCGATACGCGCCCGCTGCGCCTGGAACTGCATGAGCTGTCGCAACTTAAGACGCCGTGCATCCTGCAGTGGGATCAGCACCACTTCGTGGTGCTCAAGCAGGCCGATGCCAAGCGCATCGTCATCCACGATCCCGCACAGGGCGTGCGTCGGCTCACGCTGGACGAGGCATCGAAGCACTTCACCGGCGTGGCACTGGAGCTGTGGCCCGCCGCGAGTTTCAAGCCGCAGAAGGCACGTGAGGCGATCTCGCTGAAGGCCCTCAGCGGTGAAGTGCACGGCCTCAAGCGTGCGCTGACGCAGATCTTCCTGCTGGCGCTGGGGCTGGAAGTGCTGGTGCTGGCCGGGCCGTTCTACATGCAGTTCGTCCTCGACCAGGTCTTTCCCAGCGGCGACAAGGGTCTGCTCACGGTCCTCGGCATCGGCTTTCTGCTGCTGACCGTGTTCCAGGTGGCCGTCACCGCGATGCGCGCGTGGTCGATCACCTGGATCAGCGCCACGCTCAGCGTGCAGTGGGTCGGCAACTTGTTCGGGCACCTGCTGCGCCTGCCGCTGGACTTCTTCGAGAAACGTCACGTCGGCGACGTGGTCTCGCGCTTCGGCTCGGTACACACCATCCAGCGCACCTTGACGACGCAGTTCGTCAGCGCGGTGATCGACGGGCTGATGTCCCTCCTCACCCTGGTGGTGATGGCGTTCTACAGCGTCTGGCTGACCGCCCTGGTGCTGGGCGCGTTCGTTTTGTACGCGCTGCTGCGCTGGAGCATCTTCCGCCCGCTGCGCCGTGCCACGGAAGACCACATTGTCTATGCCGCGCGCCAGCAGAGCGACCTGCTCGAATCGATTCGCGGCATGCAGCCGCTGAAACTGGCCAACCAGCAGGACCACCGCCGCGCGCGCTACGCCAATGCGCAAGTGGAAACCACCAACCGCCACCTGGACATGCAGCGCCTCGGCATCGCCTTTAACGCTGGCAACGGCCTGATCTTCGGCATCGAGCGTGTGCTGGTCATCTGGCTGGCGGCGGTGCTGGTGCTGAAGGGCGAATTCAGCGCCGGCATGCTGATCGCCTTCGTCGCCTATGCCGACCAGTTCTCGCGCCGCACCGCCAACCTGATCAACCAGTGGAACGACTTCAAGATGCTGGGCCTGCACGCCGAGCGCGTGGCCGACATCGCGCTGACCCCGGCCGAGGCGCAACTCGAGGGCGTGCACGCCGGGCCGCTGCCGGATGCCAGCCTGGAGGTCAGGAACCTGCGCTTTCGTTATGCCGAAGGCGAGCCCTGGGTGATCGAGGATTGCAGCTTTCGCATTGAGCCCGGCGAGAGCGTGGCCATCGCCGCGCCCTCGGGCGTGGGCAAGACCACGCTGGCCAAGCTGGTGCTGGGCCTGCTGGAGCCGACCGAAGGGCAGATCCTGTTCGGCGGCATCGACATCCGCAAGCTGGGGCTGGCACGCTATCGCAGCTTGGTGGCGGCGGTGATGCAGGACGACCAACTGTTCGCCGGCTCCATCGCCGACAACATCGCCTTCTTCGATACCGAGGCCACGGCGCTGAAGATCGAGGCGGCGGCACGCTTGGCGCATATACACGACGAGATTGCTGCCATGCCCATGGGCTATCAGACCCTGGTCGGCGACATGGGTTCGAGCCTGTCGGGCGGCCAGAAGCAGCGCGTGCTGCTGGCACGAGCGCTGTACCGCAGACCGAAATTTCTGGTGTTGGATGAAGCGACCAGCCACCTGGATGTGGCCAAGGAGCGCGAGGTCAACGCCATCGTCAAACGCATGAAGCTTACCCGGCTGGTGCTGGCGCACCGGCCGGAGACCCTGGCCAGCGCCGATCGCGTGATCGTGCTGCAGCGGGGTCGTGCCGAATCAGTCGCCCTGCGCCCACAGGCGGAGGGCGGGTGAAACCCTTGTTTTCCACCGCAAACCGGACGCGACCGTTGAACCGGCCATAGTGGACCCTGCATTTGGGAGTTGCGGTATACGAACGAACGGAAACAACACAGAGGAGAATAACAATGGCATAGCTAATAGGTGGACATAGTGAAACATCAAGATCACCCTTCGTTGCATAGCAATCATAATTGAGGAAAAGGGCCATGGAAACGTTTAACGAGTCGATGAATCGGATTGAAGGACACGATCTATCGCCATTCATTGTTTTAGACTCAAATGCAGTGGCGGAGACGGCGCACATGATCTCGGAGGTTCGAAATGATTCACGTACGCGATCTGAGTATCTTGCAGTCGGTTCGAAAAACTCACGATCTGAATATGCCCCTCTGTACTACTTGCTCCAGGCTGAAAATCTTTCGGAACTGATCGATGATGTAAAAGGGGTCTTGAAAAATACTGCGATTAGTGTTTTGTCGCCAGTTGATCGAGAAAATCGTAAAAAAATCGACGACCGAGTTCGCGCATTAATATTTAAAAAGATGCTCGTAGAGTTTGCCGCGAAAGTCGGGACGCACTGCTTTCCGCCGGACATAATGCCGGTGGGGCCGGGGCTCTATGCAAGCTCCTTTGCCGCTGTGACAAATACAGTTTATGTGGCCGAGACGTCCCTCCAGTTCGGCGTCGCTGTTTCTGAACTCGTTGCGGCGGATGAAGTTGTTCTTGCTTATGTTGCATTCGGCGCTGTCGCAGTTGTCGCATTTTTTGCCGAAGCGATTCCCGGCGAGAAGTCGGCATCAAATAACCCTGAGGAAATGAATATAAAGAAACATCCCACGGGAGTGATTCTTGGAAGCATGGCCGGCGCAGATGAATGTCGCGTGCTTTCCGAGCTTATCTCAAGGCTGGCATGTAGCACCGCGCAGGTGGAATCGACCGTGTCCGATTTGGTTGACGAGACGAACACAGACCAGAAACATGATTTTTCAAACGCAATGCCGTTCGGCAATGCTTGAGACACAGAGACTTAAAGCGAAAGAAATTCCTGATTAGCCCTGAAGTTCAGCAGGCAAAAGCAAAAAGCCGCGCCAGTATGCACTCTGGTGGGCATGCAGTCTTCGTAGCCTTGGTAGACGCACCGATGGTGACGAAGACCTTGCTGGGCAACGAGATGCAGACATATCCGGCTGAGTTTCGAGGCTACTCAGCTTCTCAAGCCCGTGACCGGGCCGGGCGTTCGCAGAGAAACAAGATGCGGTACAAAGGGAGTGGCGGTGCCGAGATGACCGACCTACCACTGGTGCGAATTTATGCGAGCCCGCGAATCAGCGTGGTCAGGGATTCGTCGGCGACAGTGGTGAACGCAGCGATGCATATCCCGTTCGTAAGATCGAGTCGACTACGACGTTTCCCGTGGCACCGCCACTCCTCAACGATCTTGGAGTGGGCGATGACGAAGCGCAAGCGAGTAACACGCAAGCAGGCAGAGCAGGTGTTTCCCAGCGCGGCTGGTGTCGACATTGGTGCATCCAGCCACAGGGTGGCCGTACCAGCAGCAGTGGCAGCGGAACCGGTGCGTGAGTTCGGGCCGATGACGGACGACTTGGAGGCGATGGCGGACTGGCTGGTGCAGTGCAGCGTCGACACCGTGGCACTGGAATCCACCGGGGTGTACTGGAATCCAGTATACGAGGTACTGGAGCAGCGCGGGCTGTCGGTGTGGTTGGTGGATGCACGCCAGATGAAGTACGTCCCGGGGCGCAAGAGCGACGTCTTGGATTGCCAGTGGATCCAGAAGCTGATGAGCATGGGTCTATTGCGCGCGGCATGGCGACCCGGACAGGTCGTGTGCACCATCCGCGCGGTGGTACGTCAACGCGATGTGCTCCTCACCGAACAGGCCAGCTGGGTGCAGCGCATGCAGAAGGCCCTGGTGCAGATGAACCTGCAGCTCAGAGCGACATCATGGGCGTGACCGGTCAGGCGATTGTGCGCGCGATCGTGGCAGGCGAGCGCGATCCCGCGGTCCTGGCGAAGCACCATACCAAGCGGCTCAAGGCCAGCTGGGAAGAGGTCCAGCGGGCGTTGACCGGCAACTGGCGCGAGGAGCACCTGTTCGTGCTGCAGCAGGCGCTTGCCGTGTTCGATGCCCTCGGCCAGCGCGTGATCGAGTGCGACCGCAAGATCGAGGTACTGCTGGCTCCCCTGCAGCAGCACGCTGTATCCCTTCGCTCTGTGCCCAAGACCCGGGTCAAACACGCGCTGACCTTCGATGCCCGTCAAGCTCTGGCCAACTGGCCCGGCGTCGATCTGACGCGCATTAACGGCTTGGGCGTCAGCGCGGCTATGAAACTTCTGGCCGAGATTGGTCCGGACCTCGGCCGCTTTGCGACTGTGAAGCACTTTTGCTCGTGGCTGTGCTTGTGTCCGGGCACCAAGGTCAGTGGCGGCAAGGTTCTGGCAGTCGGAACTCGGCGTTCGGCTAACCGGGCACGTCAAGTCCTGACCTGATTACCCAGCTAAGCCATCCAGAGTTAGCAGCCGGTACGGCAGCGGCGGGGTGTGGGCGGCAGCATAGATGAGGCGTGGGATCAGGTCTTGCAGTTTGAAGCGGCGGTTGAAGCGATAGCAGAACTCGGAGAGATAGCGTTGCAGGTACTTGGGCTTCAGCGCGTGGTAGGTGCCGTGCAGGGCGTTCTTGACGTTGCCGAGCACGGTGTTGACCCATTGGAACATCGGGTGCGCCACACTGGCCGGACCGCCACCGGTGACCAGCGGCACGTGCGTGCAGTCGGCGGTGGTGACGCCAGGGAAGCAATTCAACCCATCCGAAACGACGGCCGTTCCCGGCGCCAGATGGCGCTGCGCCCACTGCGCCAACGCGGTCTTGCGGAAGCCCGGCACCACGTCCATGCGCATCGCCATGGGGAAGCCTTCGGCCGTGATCTGCACGGCGGCCACGAACGGGGTCTTGCCCGGGCTGCCGCGGCCGGTCGAGCCGCCATGGCGCTCGCCGCCCCAGTAGGCATCGTCCAGTTGGACGATGCCGGCCAGCGGCTTGGTGTCATCGCGCTCGATCATGGCCTGCATCAGCTTGTGCTTGATCAGCCAGGCGGTGTTGGCGTTGACGCCCAGTTGCCGACGGAGGCTCAGGGCCGAGATGCCGTTCTTGTGCGGGGTCAGCAGGTAGATCGCCAAGAACCAGATGCGCAGCGGCAGGTGCGTGCGCGCGAACAGGGTGCCGGCGGTCAGCGAGGCCTGATGCTTGCAGCGGATGCACTGGAGCACCGGGCGCCCACGCAGTTGGCAGTGGCCGGCATACCCGCAGTGCGGGCAGCGGAACCCGCCTGGCCAGCGCATGCGCATCAGGGCCTCGCGGCACTGGGCTTCGGTGCCGTAGCGTTCGAGGAAGGCCGGCAGGCTCATGCCGGGCTGGAACTGGATGGCATTCTTGGCCATGGTGCAACCCTCGCTGGATCAGGAAGTTGCACGCTACGACCGGCGCGTATCAAAGGCTGCGACAAGTGGGTAATCAGGTTTCATTTAGGTAACGCCGAACTTAAGAGCAGTTTGCGAAACCTCCCCACGCTGCCGCTGTCGAAGTGAAGTGACCTATTCGGAGCTTGCCGGATGACCTCTCGGCCGCTGGGATTGTTCGATCAGGAGATCCGGCAGCGCAAGCTCGAAGC
>JAKAEJ010000034.1 GCA_021818335.1 Pseudomonadota bacterium
CGCAGGTGGTTGCTGTCGCACGCACGCCCACGCACAATCACGGCCGATTCGGGAGCCATGCCATGGATGCACCCCCTGCCAAGCACGATCGTCGCCGCTTCCAGCGGGTCCCTCTCGCCGGGACCGTCAAGCTTTACGCGCGCGACGGATCCTGGGATGCGGCGTTGGTGGACCTCTCGCTGCGCGGCGTACTGGTGGGCCGCCCCGACGGCTGCGATGCGGCCACGGGTGCGCGATTCCGGATGGATCTGCGAATCTTCGAAAACCTGCCCGTTAGCATGGGCGTCAGCCTCGTGCGCATCCTTCCCGCGCAACTGGCGTTTGCATGGGATCGCATCGATCTGGATAGCTTTGCGCGGCTCAAGCGCTTGCTGGAGTTGAACCTTCCCCAGCCAGAGTTGCTGCATCGCGAACTTGCGGACCTGGGCCACTGATTCCTGCCTGCTCAAGGCCCTTGTCCAGAACAATTGGGTCAGGTTGTGAGCGGTGGATGCAATTGGCGGCCTTCGGCATCGACGACGCGGGCACTGACCGCAACGCCCTCTCGCACGCTCTGGGTAACGATGCAGAACTCTTCGAATTGCGAAAGGATTCGATCCATCTGCACGTGGCTCGCGGCGGGCTCGGCGAGCCTCAGCTCGACCTCGGCCTTAGGAATACGCCATCGGCCCGCGGCATTTCGTTCAGGTGTCGCACGGATCGTCGCAACGATCGGACCGGGCTGATTGCGGAACTTGCGAAGGGCAAAGAGTAGGCTCGCCGCCATGCAATTACCGATCGCAGCCAACAACAGCCGCGACGGATTGGGCCCCTCATCGTGGCCCAAGGGAGAAGGTTCATCCGTAATCAACGCTTCCAGTTGCGTACCTTCGAACTCGACGCGGAAGGCGTAATCGCCAACCTGGGTCACCGCCACACGTACCTCGCTGCCAGTGCTCATTGCGCTGCTCCATGAAAGACGCTCAGAATGCGGCCGTCAACGCCTGATCCAGACGCTCGACAGCAATGATCTCCATCGATCCATGATGCGCCTTCTTGGGCGCGTTGGCTCGCGGCACGATCGCGCGCTGAAAACCATGGGTCGCTGCCTCCCGCAGGCGTTCCTCGCCGTTGGGCACTGGTCGCAACTCGCCCGACAGACCCACTTCGCCGAACGTCACGGTCTTCATAGGCAAGGCCTTGTCACGCAGGCTGGAATGGACGGCCAGGAGGACCGGCAGGTCCACCGCAGTCTCCTGAACCCGGATTCCACCGACGACGTTGATGAACACGTCTTGATCGTATACCGCGGATCCGCCGTGGCGATGCAAGACCGCCAGCAGCATCGCCATCCTCGGGCCATCCAGCCCCAATGCCACGCGCCGGGGGTTCGCCAATGGCGATGCGTCAACCAACGCCTGGACTTCGACGAGCAGCGGCCGCGTGCCCTCGCGCGTAACCATCACTGCGCTCCCCGGCGTTGGGCCATTGTGCGCACCGAGGAAGATCGCCGATGGATTGGGCACTTCGCGCAACCCTCGTTCACCCATCGCGAAAACGCCCAATTCGTTGACCGCGCCAAAGCGGTTCTTGAAAGCTCTAAGAACACGGAATCGGCTGCCAGCATCGCCCTCGAAGTACAGCACGGCATCGACCATATGCTCCAGGACGCGCGGACCGGCAATGCCGCCTTCCTTCGTCACGTGACCAACGAGAAAGACGCTGGTTCCTGTTCCCTTGGCAAACCGGACGAGCCGCGCCGTAGATTCGCGAACCTGACTGACAGAGCCCGGCGCGGCAGTCAGCTGTTCGCTCCAGAGCGTCTGTACCGAGTCGACGATGACCAGCTGCGGACGTGCCGCCTCGGCATGCTCGAGGACGCGTTCGACACAGGTTTCCGCAAGGCCTCTGAGGGGCTCCAGCGCAAGGCCAAGGCGGCTCGCGCGTCCGGCGATCTGCGCCAGTGACTCTTCGCCGGTCACATACAATCCTTGGAGCCGCGAGCCCAGCGTGCCGAGCATCTGCAACAAAAGGGTGGACTTGCCGATCCCTGGATCCCCCCCAACCAGCACGACCGAACCGTGCACCATTCCGCCACCGAGTACCCGGTCGAGTTCGCCAATCCCCGTGAGGCTTCGGGCCTCGATGCCTTGTGCAACCTCCGCCAACGGCGTAACGCGAGGCGCATCGACCTGTCCGGCATAACCGGAGCGCTTCGGCGCGGAAGTCGCCGCCCGTGCTGGCTCGATGACGAATTCGCCAAGCGTGTCCCAGGCACCGCATGCCACACATTGACCCTGCCAGCGCGTATGTTCCGCGCCACACTGGTTGCAGACGTAAGCAGTTCTTGCCTTGGCCATGGCCTCTATTCCTCTGCGGTCGGACGCACGGCCCAAAGAAGGCACCGGTTTGCGGGCCGTCGTCGGGACGCGCGCATCATGCCTCCATGAACAGCACGCGCCGCGTCAGGCCGCAGGTCAACTGGTAGCTGATCGTGCCCGCTGCCGCAGCCACCCGTTCGGCGGGCAATTCGGCCCCCCAAAGCACGACTTCATCCCCCACTTGCGCATCCGGAGCCTGCCGCAGGTCCAGCGCCGTGAGGTCCATCGACACGCGGCCGATCAGCGGTACCTCGCGCCCGCCCACCAACACCGGTGTCCCGCTCGGCGCGCTCCGCGGATATCCATCGCCATAGCCGATGGCGGCGATACCGACCGGCATGTCTTCGGGACATGTCCAGGTACCGGCGTAACCGATGCCCTCCCCCTGGCCAACACGATTGATAGCAATGAGCCGCGTGCACAGGCGAAGCGCAGGACGCATGCCGTGATCGGCGCCAGTCTTCCCCTCGACCACCGTAAGCCCGTAGAGCAATCCGCCTGCGCGGACCCAGTCGCCACGCGCGCCAGGCCAGCCGAGAAGGCCCGCTGAATTCGACAGCGACCTTGGGCCGTCCAATCCACGCGTGGCTGCTTCAAATGCGTCGATCTGCATGGTTGTTGTGGACTTGCCGAACTCGTCTGACGCAGCAAAATGCGTCATCAGGACGATCTCCCGATGGACATGCGGCAGTCGCGACAACCGTGCATGGACTTCGGTCACCCGCCCGGGCGCGAATCCGAGGCGATGCATGCCGGAGTCGACCTTCAGCCAGATGCGGAGGGGCGCGCCAACGGATTCCGCCTCCAGCCACCGTAGCTGGGAGTCATGGTGAATCACCGCCTCGAGATCGAGCCGACGCAACTCGGCGAGATCGTCCGGGCCATCAGGACCCGACAACACCACAATTCGCTCACGATGACCCGCCGCACGCAGACGCTGCCCATCGGCGATCGCCGCGACGCCGAAGGCATCAGCGCCATGCAACGCACGCGCCACGCGCTCGAGCCCGTGTCCGTAGCCATCTGCCTTGATAACCGCCATGAGGCGGGCGGGTGCCGCCATGGCCCGCAAGCGGGCGTGGTTGAAGGCCAGCGCTGCGATGTCGACGTGTGCGACCGCCAGCCGACTCATTCGAAACTGCCACCGTAATGGCCCGGATCGTAGCTTTCGAACTTGGTGTAGCGACCCAGAAATGCAAGCTTGATCGTATCCGTCGGACCATTGCGCTGCTTGCCGATGATCACTTCGGCGAGTCCCTTGTCTGACGAATCCTTGTGGTAGTACTCGTCCCTGTAGATGAACATGATCACGTCGGCGTCTTGCTCAATGGCTCCCGACTCGCGAAGGTCGGCCATGACCGGACGCTTGTCGGTGCGCTGTTCCAGCGAGCGATTGAGCTGCGACAGGGCAACCACAGGAACGTTCAGCTCCTTCGCTAGTGCCTTGAGTCCGCGCGAAATTTCGGAGATCTCGGTCGCGCGGTTCTCCGTGCTGCCTGGAACCTGCATCAGTTGCAGGTAATCGATCACGATGAGACCGAGACCATGCTCGCGCTGAAGACGCCGTGCACGCGCGCGCAGCTCCATCGGGGCAAGCGCCGGCGTGTCGTCGACGAATATTCGCGCGCCACTGAGCAAACTCATGGCATTGGTCACGCGCGGCCAGTCCTCGTCCGGGATATCGCCATTACGCAACTGCGTCTGGTCGATGCGGCCGATCGATGACACCAGGCGAAAGCCCAACTGGGTGGCCGACATTTCCATGGAAAACACGAGCACGGTCTGCTTGCCACGCAATGCCGCGTGCTCGGCGACATTGAGCGCAAAAGCAGTCTTGCCCATCGACGGGCGGGCGGCAACGATGATGAGGTCGGACGGCTGCAGCCCCGACGTGAGTTTGTCGAGGTCGATGAAACCGGTCGCCAGCCCGGTCAGCTGGCCACGGTTGGCGTACCGATCCTGCAAGAGTCGCAAGACCTCTCGCGCCGTCTCGTGCATGCCTATATAACCCTGCCCGGTACGCTTGCCCCCTTCGGCGATGGCGAAGACACGCTGTTCGGCGAGGTCCACCAATTCCCGCGTGGCGCGGCCATCGGGACGATACGCATCCTCGGCGATCGAAACTCCCGCGTCGATCAGCCGGCGCAGCATTGACTTCTCGCGCACGATCTCCGCATAAGCGCGCACATTGGCGGCACTGGGCGTGTTGTTGACCAGCTCGGCCAAGTAGCCTACGCCACCCACGTCTCCCGCCTGCTGCTGGGTTTCGAACCACTCGCCAAGCGTGATGGCATCGCAAGGCTGATTGCGTTCGACCAGCTTCCCGATCGCCGTGAAAATCAGCCGGTGATCCCGTCGGTAGAAATCCTCGGGCTGCAGAACGTCGGCGACGCGGTCCCAAGCTTCCGGCTGCAGCATGATCCCTCCCAGCACAGCCTGCTCGGCCTCGATCGAATGCGGGGGGATACGCAGGCTCTCGATGGAAGTTGCTGGCTTGCGCTCAGGCATCAACGCAGACATCGGTGACTCCGACTGGACTTGACCCCAAAGCGCGGGACCACTGGAACATGATGGACCCCACTGTGCCGTGTTGGAAGAGGACTACCTGTGAATAACCTGTGCGTTATTTCGCATGCATGCGTCTCAACGGCTGCGACGCTTCGTCGAGCCGAAACGACGACGGGCGCCGTAGCGCCCGTCGTGGTACCTCGAATCGCGATACTCGTCAGAGTGCCCGGACGATCACCTTCACGGTGGCGCTGACGTCCGCATGCAACGCCAGCGTCACGCTGGCCTCACCAACAGCGCGGATCGGCCCTTCGGCCATGATGACTTCGCTCTTTTCCGCCTGCAGGCCGCGGGCTGTGAGTGCTTCGGCGATCTCGCGCGGGCCGACCGAACCGTACAACTTGCCTTCGGGGCTGGCGTTCACGCTCAAGACCACTTCCTGGCCCTCGAGCGCCGCGCGGCGTGCTTCCGCTGCACCCAGCGTAGCCGCGTGCTTGGCCTCGAGTTCAGCCCGACGCTTTTCGAATTCGGCTAGATTCGCGGCCGTTGCTGGCGCCGCCTTGCCCTGCGGTACCAGGTAATTCCGACCGTAACCCGGCCGAACTCGGACCTTGTCACCCAGGTTTCCCAGGTTCTTTACTTTCTCGAGCAGGATAAGTTCCATCGTGATTCTCTCAATTCGTTAGCGCCAACGGCGCAGCCTTGCGGCGGTCCGAATCAGCAGCCGCCGTTCACAGGTCGTGCGCGTCGGTATAGGGCAGAAGGGCCAAGAAGCGGGCGCGCTTGACCGCGGTCGCCAGCTGCCGCTGATACCTCGATTTGGTGCCCGACACGCGACTCGGGACGATCTTGGCGTTTTCCGTGATGTACTGCCGCAGTGTGTTGAGATCCTTGTAGTCGATCTCGGTCACGCCCTCGGCGGTGAATTTGCAGAACTTGCGGCGGCGGAAGAATTTGGACATGGGAATGTTCCTCAGGCGGCCTGGTCTTGTGACTCGGTGGATTCGCCCTCGTCATCGCGGCGGCGCGGGGACTTGGATTCTTCCTTCTCCTTGGCCTTCAGGATCGGCGACGGCTCGGTGACCGCATCATCGCGACGCACGATCAGATGCCGGAGGATCGCGTCGTTGAAGCGAAATCCGGATTCCAGCTCGGCAACCGTCTTCGCACCGCACTCGATGTTGAGCAGCGCATAATGCGCCTTGGCGAGATCTTGGATGGTATAGGCCAACTGGCGCCGCCCCCAGTCCTCGACACGATGCACTTTTCCGCCATCGGCCTCGACGAGCGTGCGGTAGCGCTCGAGCATGGCCGGCACCTGTTCGCTCTGGTCAGGGTGGACCAGAAACACGACTTCGTAATGACGCATGTTGGTTCCTCGCGGGTGGCCCTGCCCCGTCTGGGGCTTGGGGTCAGCCTCCCGTCACGGCGCAGCCGGCGGTGAGGCAAGGGCTGCCTGCACAGGGCAGACAGAAGCGAAAGTGTACTTGCACCGCCGCCCTTACGGCAAGGCGCTGGCTCCATGCGGCGACTGCCCTGCCAGTTCAACCAACAGTGAAGCTCTCGCCACACCCACAGGAACCGGTCGCGTTCGGGTTCTCAAAAACGAACTGCGCGTTGAGGCCGAGCCGACGGAAGTCCACGTGCAAGCCCGTCAGCACCGGCACGCTCGATTCAGCCACCGCCACCGGCACGCCGGCGCATTCCGCCAGCAGGTCGTCATCGTCGAGGCGCTGCGCAAGGTCGACGACATAGCTGTACCCGGAGCAGCCGCTGCGCTTGACCGAAAATCGAACGGCACGCGCCGCGGGATCGCGTGCCAGAAACTCGGCGCAGCGCGCGCGCGCCGCGTCACTGAGCGTGATGGGTAGGGATGCGACGGTCTTCATGCGCGCAGTTTAGCGCGCCGCGGCGCGTCGGGTACGATCACCGCTTTAGGGGCATGCGCGGGCGCGCAAGCGGAGTAGACGAACAATGGCAATCGTGAGTGTCAAGCAGGCGCTGACCGGCAATCAGAGTGGCTACCAGGCGACGATTCAGGGGTGGGTGCGGACGCGGCGCGACTCCAAGGCCGGCCTGTCATTCATCAACCTTACCGATGGTTCATGTTTCGCCCCAATCCAGATCGTGGCACCGGCCACCCTTGCCAACTACGAGTCGGAAGTGAAGCGCCTGACGGCAGGCTGCGCCCTGCGCGCGACGGGCATGCTCGTCGCGTCGCAGGGACAGGGCCAAGCAGTCGAATTGCAGGCAACCGACATCGAGGTCGTCGGCTTCGTCGACGATCCGGAGACCTATCCCATCCAGCCGAAGGCCCATTCACTGGAGTTCCTACGCGAAATCCCCCACCTTCGGCCACGTACCAATCTGATCGGCGCCGTTGCGCGGATGCGGCATACGGCCATGAGCGCCATACACCGTTGGCTGGGCGACCAGGGCTTCGTCTGGGTCAACACGCCCATCGTCACGACATCCGACGCCGAGGGCGCCGGGCAAATGTTCCGCGTGTCCACCCTGGATATGGCGAATCTGCCGCGCACGCCCGGTGGCGGCATCGACTTCGGGAAGGACTTCTTCGGGAAGGAGGCCTTCCTCACTGTCTCCGGGCAGTTGAACGTCGAGGCCTACTGTCTCGCGCTCAGCAAGGTTTATACGTTCGGACCCACCTTTCGCGCCGAGAATTCCAATACCGCACGACATTTGGCGGAATTCTGGATGGTCGAGCCCGAGATCGCTTTCGCCGACCTGGATGCGGATGCCACGCTTGCGGAAGGCTTCCTCAAGGCCATTTTCGAAGCCGTCTTGTCCGAGCGCGCGGATGACCTCGCGTTCTTCGCCGAGCGAGTCGAGCCGAAGGCCATCAGTCGTCTCGAATCGTTTATCCGCCATCCGTTCGCGCGACTCGATTATTCCGATGCCATTGACGTCCTCCAGAAAGCACCAAGACGATTCGAATTTCCCGTCCGGTGGGGCATGGACCTGCAAACGGAGCACGAGCGGTATCTCGCCGAAGACTATGTCGGTCGTCCCGTCGTGGTCATGAACTATCCCGAGTCGATCAAGGCTTTCTACATGCGCCTGAATGATGATGGGCGCACGGTCGCGGCCATGGACGTCCTGGCCCCCGGCATTGGTGAAATCATCGGCGGCAGCCAGCGCGAAGAACGGCTGGACTTCCTGGACCGGCGAATGGCGCAGTTCCGCCTCGACCCCGCGCACTATCAGTGGTACCGGGATCTGCGCCGCTACGGGACCGTGCCGCATGCCGGCTTTGGCCTGGGGTTCGAGCGCCTGCTCGTGTACTTGTGCGGTCTCGCCAATGTTCGCGATGCCATCCCGTATCCGCGCACGCCCGGCAGCGCCCTCTACTAAGCACGTTGTCGGCCCCATCCGCACTGCGAAGTCCCAGTCGATGGACAGAACGAGCCTTTGCGCGGCGCAAGAGTCGCCATGACGACCACCGGGTTCCACCGTCAGTCATGCGCTATCCTTGCCCCATGCCCGAGATTGCCGAGTTGCTTGCCAACAACCGCCATTGGGCGGATGGGCAACGCGCGCGCGAACCGGAGTTCTTCAAGCGACTTTCACGGCAGCAGGCGCCGCAGTACCTGTGGATTGGCTGTGCCGACAGCCGGGTCCCCGCCAACGAGATCGTCGGCCTTCCACCGGGCGAAGTATTCGTCCACCGCAATGTCGCCAACGTGGTCGCCCATGGCGATCTCAACTGCCTGAGCACCATTCAGTTCGCCGTCGACGTTCTCAAGGTCAAGCATATCCTCGTCGTCGGCCACTACGGCTGCAGTGGCGTGCAAGCGGTTCTGGAGCAGCGCAGGATGGGCCTCGTGGACAACTGGCTGCGCCACGTCGGGGACGTGATGATCAAGCACCGGGCGGTCCTCGATGTCGTCGACATGGACAGCCTGCGGCATGCCCGACTGTGCGAACTCAATGTCATCGAGCAAGCTTCCAATGTCTGTCTGACGACCGTGGTGCAGGATGCTTGGACGCGCGGCCAGCGACTGGCGGTCCATGCATGGATCTACAGCCTGTTCGATGGCCAGATTCGTCCCCTCGGCATGCGCGTTGACTGCCTCGACGATCTTGCCGCAGCCCAAGCGACTGCGCTCGACGGACTCACCAAGCCGGTCGATTTCGCACGCTGAACCGCTGGCCCGCCCGTCGCCCACGAGCGTTAGGGGGCTTGGGCAATTGCGTCATCGTCTCGCGTCCAGCCATGCGCCCGTCCGTCATGTGACGGACGCGGCAGAGCCGTCAGTCATTCCCTGGCGACGATGGTCCAGCCCGGGGAATCCACTGCGCCGCCTTCGCTTCGGCGCGCCGCTGGTGCAGATGACGCCGGAGGCCAATCACGCAATCGCTGACAGCTTCCTCGAGCGAACGGCGCGAAAGCCTCATGACATCAATCCTCGTGGGTTGGCCTGCAGTTGTCGCACCACGGCGCGACCGCAGCTGTTATGCGGCTACTCCACGTTGCCCGAGCCTCGTGCGCTGCAGGCTGAACAACTCATCGGTCGGCTAGCAGCAATAGTGGACGTGCTGGGACGGCAAATCGTAGCGGCGGGCCTCGTGCCGAGTGCCACCGCTAGACGATCCCTGTGTCGGCGCCAACTCATCGGTTCATTGAACCGCGGCCAAGCCTGCGGCCAAAAGTGCGCCTAAAACCGCCTGCAGGCGAGTGGCGCGAGCGGCGTTCCAGGCAAACGTCTCTTCGTCCATGTAGGTATGCTGCGCAAGCTCCAGTTGCAAGGCATGCACGCCCTGGTCAGGCTGCCCGTATTGGCGGGTGATGTAGCCGCCCTTGAAGCGGCCATTGATGACGAAACTGTACGTTCCCTGGGCGGCAAGAACACGGGCAACCGCCCCCTGGACCGGCATGCCGCAGCTTAGGCCGTCGGCACTGCCCAGGTTCAGATCAGGCAAAACACCATCGAACAGCCTCGGTACCCGGGAGCGGATCGAGTGACCCTCCCAGAGGAGCACCCGTGGGTAGCAGGAATGCAGTCGATCAAGTTCGGTCGACAGCGCATCGTGATAAGGCTGCCAGTATCGCTGACGGCGTGCCGCAATCACCCCGGCATCCGGCTCTGCGCCCGGCTTGTACAGCGGCCCGCCGGCAAAGCTCCGGGTCGGGCACAGCGATGTTTCCGACTTGCCCGGGTACAAGGGCGCTCCATCGGGTGGCCGGTTCAGGTCGATGACGTACCGGGACCAGCGTGGCACGAGCACGCTGGCACCTAGTCCGTGGGCGAACTCATACAGGCGCGCGATGTGCCAGTCTGTATCCGGTACGCGAAGCGCCTCAGGCCGCATCGATTCCGCAATTTCGGCCGGAATCTCGACGCCATCGTGCGGCAAACTGACCAGCAGGGGCGCACTGCCGGTCAGCAGGGTGAAGTCGGCCATCATGCTCAATGGCCCGCGCGGCCCTTCAGGGAGCAGGTGTTGATCCCGAACAACGCGTACGCCGGGCAGATCGAGAAAAGTCCAGACGCCAGCGGGAGTAGTCCCACCAGGCCCCACCAGCGTGCGCTCCCGGGAAGAATGAAGACGAGCGCGAGCAGCGCAATGCCGATGGCAATGCGAATGATGCGATCCAGACTGCCGACATTGGCTTTCATGGCATGCCTCCGATACAAGGGAGTCCCATCCTAATGCGCTAGTCGAACCAGTGCTGGCGGGCTGAGCTCGAGACGAGGTCCTACAGGGCGAAGCGGGCTGGATCGTACGGTGCGGGATCCAGTGTCAGCGGCTCGCGACTCATCTGTTGCGCCACCAGTTCGGCGGTCGCCGCGCACATGCTGACGCCCAACATCCCGTGTCCGGTGGCAAGCCATAAATTGCGCCAGCGCCCGCTCGCGCCGACAAGCGGCACTTCGTCACGGCTCATCGGCCTCCACCCCCACCACCGTTCCCGCGGGCCGCCCGTGGGCGGCACTTTCAGATACTCGGCGGCAGCACGTTGAAGTGCGGCGAGCCTGGGCGGGTTGAGCCCTTCGTTCCATCCGGCGAATTCCATGGTGCTGCCGAGTCGAAACCCGTCCGGCCAAGCGGTAACGCACACACTGCGCTCCTTGAGAACAAGGGGGGCGCGCGGTGCGCCGGGTTGCGCATCCCACGTGATCGAATAGCCCTTGCCAGGTTGCACGGGTATGCGGAGGCCCAGATCGCGAACCGCCAGCGGCGACCATGCTCCCAACGCCAGAATGATCTGGTTGCCCACGAATCGCCGACGCCCGGACCGCACGCCAACGATGCGCTGGTCGGCGCAGTCGAACCCTTCGACGCGCACGCCGGTATCGATGACGCCACCCAAGGCCTCTACTCGGGCAGCTAGTCCGGCAACGAGCCTTTCTGGACGCAATACGGCATCCCCAACATGTTCGATCGCGCCGACGACACCAGCCCGGAGCGCTGGCTCGCGCACTTCGACCTCGTCGCCGGCAAGCATGCGCGCCGGGATGTCCAGACGATGCAGTGTCTCGACGTAATGACGCTCGGCGGCAAGCGCTCGGGCATCACGAAAGACCAGCAGCAATCCCGGCTCCTGCCAGCCCGCGTCGATGGCTGCTCGGGCCAGCCAGTCGGGGAACATCTCCCGCGAACGACTCAGGAGCGCTGCGCGCGCACGCGCGGCACGCCAGAATGATTGGGGGCGTGCCTGCGCGGCGAATCCGAACAGCCATCGCCAGCGCGTAAGATCAGGGCGCGGGTCGATGCGCAATGGCGCATCGACCCGTCCGAGCGATCGGAGCGCACGCATGATGGTTCCCGGTGCCGTCAGCGGAGGCGCATGGCTGGGTGTGATGGTTCCGCAGTTCCCGTGCGAGGCTCCTGCGCCAGGCTCTGCCTGCTCGAGGACCCGTACCGTCGCGCCCCGCTTCAGCAACTCCATTGCGCAGGCCAGCCCGATCACACCGGCGCCCAACACCAGCACGTCACTCCTTTCGCTCATCACGCGATTGTAAGGGCTTTACGGCACCGAACCGCTACATCGACGCGCCAATCTGCCGCGGTGTGTCGTGCCAGCGTCGCAATGTGACGCGTCGCCTACCGTGGATTGCTCCGGAACACCTGCGAATTGGGCTGTAAAGCTTTGTTTCTACATTGTCTCAATGTGTGGCACGAAGCCTGCTTCCATTGGGACATGATCGCTCACGCCCTCGCCGAAGAGACCACCGCCATGGCCGCCACCTCTGAACTCCTGCTCGCCCTGCGAAATCCGGGAAGTGGCTGGCTGGCCACGCTGATCGTCGCGCTGAGCGAAGCCCAGATGGATCCCGGTTTCACGACGCAGCAGCAGACGCTCCTGGCCGAACTCTGCGCATCCGGGCAGGTTGTCCCTACGGTCGTGCGCGCCGCGGCATTGCAACGCTCGCTGGACTTCGAACGCCAGCTGGACCAGCAGAGCGCCAATCTGGCCGCCGCGAGTTGACTCGGCCTGACGGGCACGCAATGGCGATTGGGGGGGCATTGCCCATCGCGGGCATGACTTGCGCTAGCTGACGGTCGCGCTAACCTCACGGCGAGCCACGTGAGGCCGACCTATGCATCGACAGTTGCGATTAGGCCTGATCGCCTGCGCCGTCCTATTGCTGGCCGCCTGCGCAAGCACGCCCCAGCACCTGCAGCCTGACAGCACGCAGGCCATGCTCTCCAATGATGTGCTGTTCGGCGCTATCAGTCTGGTGGGCACACCTTACCGCTGGGGCGGGGATACGCCAGAAGGCGGTTTCGACTGCAGTGGATTAGTTGACTATGTCTTCCGAACGGATGCCGGCGTAGACCTCCCGCGAACCTCCATTGCAATGAGCCGATTGCCTGACCGGCGCGTGGAAAGCGACCACCTCGAGCCGGGCGACCTCGTGTTCTTCGCAACCGATGGCGATGGGGTCAGCCATGTCGGCATTTACGTGGGCAAGGGTCGCTTTGTCCACGCGCCAGATACGGGAGGCACCGTGCGCCTCGACCGGCTGGACAACCCGTACTGGCGCAGCCATTTCCTCTACGGCAAGCGTGTCTTGCGCTAAGTGCCCGGCGGCTGCGGCGACAGCTGTCTAGGCTTCATCCGTGCGCGTGCGTCCCATCGGCTCCGTGGGCGTGTCTGTGCGCCATTTCCTCGCTGCTCGCCTCGCGCGCAGCCAGAATCTCGATCTCGAAGTCGAGGGTCTTTCCAGCCATCGGAGGGTTGCGATCCACATCAACGGCGGTCATGCCCACCTTGACGACGGTAACCCATTCCTGTCCACCCCCTTTCAACGCCAACGGCACCAGCATTCCTGCCTCCAGACGCGGGACATGGCTGAAATACTTCTTCGGCACGCGCACCACCAAGCCTTCCTGACGCGGACCGTAGCCGAGCTCCGGGGGCACGCTCACACTGAAACGGTCGCCAACCTCACGACCCACCAGCGCCTGCTCAAGGCCGGGAATGATGTTTCCGTGTCCGATCAGCACGTGCAGCGGTTCATTTCGATCAAATGAACTCTCAACCTGCCGACCGCCCTCGTTGAGACGATAGTGAAAACTTACGACGTGATTTTCAGCAATGGGCATGGCTTAGGGGACCGGACGAAAACGCAAGTGTATCCCGGCCGCAATGGGACTGCTCAAGGAATTCCACTTGCACAACCGCGATACGTGGCTGCCGGCGTCTCCAAGATCGCATGCCAGACCATGGACCGCGAACGTGCCAGAAGCCTGCAATTGCCCGGGCTTATCGTGAGCGTGACGAAGCCGTCGGCCGTCGCGTACACGACCACGCCCGACGCCAGTCGCTGCCGGGAAACACCACGATAGCTCTGGCGCAGAGGGGCATCCGCGCCCACGCTGGTGCGCAGTTGCCTTGCGCCACCAATGCCATAGATCCGTGCCGCCCAGGTCGGGCGAATCCCGTCCGCCACCAGTACCGGCGGTCCCGACGGCACAGCCTGACTGCTGGCAAGCGGCCGCGACGCCGGTTTCGGCAAACTGGCCGCCATATTGATCAGCCACAACGTGACGGGCCGGGAGGCGACAGCGACGTCCACCGGCGCCGGCGCCGCCTGAATCCATAGCGGCCGTCCGGCTGCGTCGTTGATGAGTGCACGCAGGACATAAAAGTGCCCGTCGCGCAAAAGCGACTCCGGCACCTCCAGCACGAAGGCCTGCGGCGACCCGCTGGCCGGCACCGGGGAGGAGTGCGCCAAAACACGAGTTCCAACGGTGCCACGCTCGTAGAGGCTCACAATCAACGTGGCGCCAGGCGGCAGAGATCCGGCCCCTTGGTACACCACGCTGCCGTGGAAGCGGACCATCGCTGGCGGTGGAGCCGGAGGCGGTCGAACGGCCACTGGTGCGCATCCAGCCACCAATACAAGCAGCACCAGCATTGGCAGCGCTTGGACCAAGGCCGAAGCGCGCGATAACCCCTGTGTTTTCATGTCGCAGACGATATAACCGCCGGGCCTTGTCGTGCAAAGCCCAAGGGGGACTCGCGGGACGGCGCTTGACTCGTCTGCACCCGCCACCATGTCGAGGGTCATCCACGAGCGGCGAGCCCGCCGCGCGCGACTGGAGATGCTCCATGCCCGATGAAATCCTTGAGATCGCCTGCCCCCATTGCCTTGCGGTCAATCGCTTGCCGGCCGCGCGGCTGGGGCAACAGCCCAAATGCGGGCGCTGCGGGAAGTTCTTGTTCGATGGCCATCCGGCCGCGCTGACTGACGCCAACTTCAGTAGCCTGGTCGGGCGGACGCGTGTGCCGGTCGTCGTCGATTGCTGGGCAGCATGGTGCGGCCCATGTCGGGCCTTTGCGCCTGTATTCGAGCAGGCTTCAAGGCAATTCGAGCCCCATGTGCGATTCGCCAAACTGGACACGGACAATAACCCGGCTACGGCGGCGATGCTGGGCATTCGCAGCATCCCGACACTGATCGCGTTCCGCGATGGCCGGGAATCGGCACGGATGTCGGGCGCGATGTCGCTGAGCCAATTCGAACTGTGGCTACGCCAGCAGGGCGTGCTCGGCTGACCAGCGGACGCCGGCAAACCCGCTACTGGGTCACAGGGGACGCGCAGTACTGCCTAATCTGCGCTTCAGTAGTCGCCTTTTGAAGCGCGCGCTGCTTGCCTTCGAGCGCGACCGGCTTGCCGTCGGCCCCTGCCATGTTGAGCGCCTCGTTGCCGCTGAGCAGAGCCAAGTTCTGGCGCAATTGCTTGCAAAGCGCAGCCCGATTGGCCGGCGTATTGGCAAGCGACGACGCCATCGAGCCTGATCGTTCCGGGGCCACACTGGCCTCTGTGGCGGGCGCACTACTCGCCGTCGCGCTTGTCGTGTCACTCGAGAGGCGTATCACCTCATAGGTCACTCCGGCAGGTGGCGGCGTCTGCGAAAAGTGCACCGTGCCCTTGCCATCGACCCATTTGTAGACCTGCGCCAATGCAACCAAGGGGACCAGCAGCAGCGCCAAGCCAAGCAAGAACGAATGCCGCATCGACATGCCTCCCCAAAACCCGAGCAGCTCCACTTTAGCAGAGCCGCCGGCAGCCGCGACGCTGAATTGCACCAGAAGCGTGACTCGCGTCGCTCGAACCTCCTCGATTAAACGGGGAGGGGATCTATCGGCGGTGTGCACATGCGTTGCATTAAACTCGCCGGATGAGTGATTCACCAGCCCCCGTGCGGCGACCTCGACGCGGCATTTACCTGCTGCCCAACTTGTTCACCACAGGAGCACTGTTCGCCGGTTTCTTCGCCATCATTTCCGCCATGGGCGGAAGCTTCGGCAATGCCGTGCTTGGGGTCTTCATTGCTGCCATCCTGGATGGTCTGGACGGGCGCGTGGCGCGACTGACCGGCACCCAAAGCGACTTCGGGGTCCAATATGATTCGCTCTCCGACCTAGTGAGCTTTGGCCTCGCGCCGAGCTTGATTCTGTACGCATGGTCGTTGTCGAAGCTGTCGGCATATGGGCCCGTCTGGGGCCGTATCGGCTGGACGGCCGCATTTCTCTACGCGGCGTGCGCCGCACTGCGCCTTGCTCGCTTCAACACCCAGGTCGGCGTCGCCGACAAGCGCTATTTCCAGGGATTGGCTAGCCCTGCTGCTGCCGGATTCACGATGATCTACCTATGGGCAGCCGAGAATCTGGGATGGAGCGGGCACACGCTGGCGTTTGTCACGCCATTTGTGGTCGGTGCCGCTGCGCTCCTGATGGTCAGTCGCTTCCGATATTTCAGCTTCAAGGCCTGGCCCGTCGGCGACCGAGTGCCCTTCATTGCGTTATTCGTGGTCGTGTTGGTGCTTGTTGCGCTCGCGATTGACCCCCCTCGCGTTGCATTTGGCGTCATTCTCATCTACGTACTCTCCGGCCCGGTCCTCACCCTGTGGGGCCTCACCGCGCGCCAGCGCAAGCGACGGAGGGGGCGGGCCGCACCATGACTATGGCCATTTCCTCCAGTGCGGAACGGCAGCGCATGCTCCGCGCGCTCGGCTTGCAACCACTGGTGCTTCGCCGAGCGCAGCCCGCACGGGTGATGGCCAACGCCGCGCCAGCGACTGAGAAGCCGTCGCGAGAAACCTCTGTTGCGAACCCCGCAGCCGGCAAACGCCTGCCGCTCATTGTTCTCCTCCCCGCAGGCGCGGCCGGTGATGCACGTCAGCAGGCGCTCTTGCGTGCAGCGCTCACGAGCCTTCCCATTGCGTTGCAGCGTGCGCCATGTGTCGAGCTTTCGACACTGCGGGAGCCACTGCCAGCTGCTGATGCCTATCTCGTGCTCGGTTCGCCAACAACGGATGCACTGGATGGCCATTTGCCAGCGGCTGCGAGGGAGCGAGCCTGCGTCCTGGCCGCGGACGCACCCAGTGAACTGCTGGCGCATCCCGCGAGGAAACGCGCGCTCTGGCAAGTACTCAAGACGTTGCGCGCGCGGCATCTGCAAACGACCATAAGGTGATGGTCGCACAGCCGAATCCGCAGCCGGTCGCGCTGCGTCCGATGCGTCTCGATGACCTGGCGCAGGTCGCCGAAATCGAGATGGCCGCGTACGAGTTCCCTTGGACCCGCGGCGTCTTGCGCGATTGCCTGACTGCCGGCTACGACGCTTGGGTATTGGCCAGCGGTTCGCGGATTCTGGGATATGGCATCCTCTCCGTCGCAGCACAGGAAGCCCATCTCCTCAATCTCTGCGTCGCACCGTCCGAACAAGGTCAGGGCTACGGTCGCCGCTTGCTCCGACGCATGCTTGACCTCGCACGCTGGCACGATGCGCAACGGGTATTTCTTGAAGTACGTCCAAGCAATCGACGCGCCATTGAGCTCTACGACCAGGCCGGCTTCAACGAAATAGGCCGCCGCCGCGGCTACTACCCGGCAGCCAGGGCCCGCGAGGACGCAATCGTGATGGCGCTCGAGCTATTACCGTCCAATGAAGGACCCCAAGGTTGAGCGTCCTCGCCAACGTCATCAGCCAAGGCGTACCGTCTGTGCATCCAGCTTTGTCAGTTCATCGCGCCAGTGCAGCAACCGTTCGCGCTCCTGTGCAACCACGGCAGTGGGTGCATTCGCGACAAAGGTCGGACTAGCCAACTTCTTCTCGCACTTGTCGATTTCCGACACGACGCGCCTGCGCTCCTTGGCCAGTCGCGTACGCTCGGCATCAAGGTTAATGAGGCCGGCCAAGGGAACATGCACCACCACGCCAAGCACCGGACTGGCTGCCGAAGGCGGGGGAAGCTGCCCAGGCGCCAAATACTGGACCGATTCGAGGCGACACAAGGCCTGTAGCATCGGTCCGATCCGCAAAAGCACGCCTGGATCGCTGGGTACGCCTTCCACGAGCAGCGGCACCCGCTTCCCGGGCGATACACCCAATTGGCTACGCAGGCTGCGAATCTGTCCGGCCATGCTGATCAGCGCTTCCACATCCCGGGCTTCGGCTGGATAGTCGTTTCCAGGAGCGCCTAGCGGGTAGGGCCGGTCCAGGATGCTGGTATTTTCAAGCCCGAGGCGTGGCGCGATCTGCTGCCAGATCTCTTCGGTGATGAAGGGCATGATGGGGTGTAGTGCGCGGAGGACGCCTTCCAGGACGTGCAGCAGGGTATGACGTGAGGAGCGAGATTCGGCCTCCTGCCCGCCGTTGAGCGACAGCTTCGACAGTTCCAGAAACCAGTCGCAATAGTCATTCCAAACGAACTGGTAAAGCTCCTGGGCAACGAGGTCGAAACGGTAGGACGCAAAGTTCTCCGCCACGCCGTGCATCACGTGCTCGAAGCGCGCATAGATCCATTGCTCGCCAGCCGTGGCGAGTGGCGGATCCCCACCGGCACTAAATCCTTCCGTATTCATCAGGACGAAGCGTGCGGCGTTCCAGAGCTTGTTGCAGAAATTCCGGTATCCGTCGGCACGCTTGAGGTCGAAGTTGATCGTTCGCCCATGCGTAGCCAGTGCCGCGAATGTGAATCGCAGGGCATCCGTACCAACCGCCTTGATGCCGTCCGGGTATTCCTGTCGAATGCGCTTCTCAACTTTGGCACGGACTTGCGGGATCAGCAGGCTGGACGTGGATTTGCGGACCAGCGCCTCAAGATCGATCCCGTCGATCAGATCCAGTGGATCGATCGTATTGCCCTTGGACTTTGACATCTTCTGGCCTTCGGCATCACGCACGATGGCGTTGATGTAGACCTCGCGGAAGGGAACCTTGCCCGTGAAATAGCGAGTGGCCATGACCATGCGAGCCACCCAGAAGAAAATGATGTCGAATCCAGTGACAAGTGCGGCGCTTGGCAAGAAGGCCTGGTCTACACGCCAATCTGCAAGAACCTCACCCCGGTCATTCTTGACCGGACCATCAAGCTTCGGCCAACCCATCGTCGAAAATGGCCACAGCGCTGCAGAAAACCAGGTATCGAGGACGTCTTCATCCTGGACCAGCGAACCCGGATGTTCGATATGGTGCTTGATCCTTGCCAGCTTGTCCTCAAGATGGGCGATGCATCCAGGCTCCCCTGGTGAATTCGCCATGCATCGGCTGATTTCCTGGCGCAGGCGCTCAAGCTCATAACCCAGCGCCTCCTTCGCATTCTCGCCGACAAGAATGTCGCCGTCCGGCGTGTACCACGCCGGTATGCGGTGACCCCACCAAAGCTGCCTGCTGATGCACCAGTCCTGGATGTGCTCGAGCCACTGCACATACGTGGCGCTCCAATTCTCGGGGACAAACCGGATCGCACCGGAAGTGACCGCTTCGAGCGCCGGCCGAGTAATTGCAGCGAGTCCCCCTGGACGCCCGTCAGGCTGCCTTTCGCGCGTCAGGTCCACGAACCACTGGTCGGTCAGCATTGGCTCGATGACCGCATCCGTACGCTGGCTCACCGGGACCTGCAGCTTGTGCGGCAACGCACCGACGAGGAGCCCACGCGACTCGAGGTCGGCAAGGATCACCTTGCGCGCCTCATAGCGATCCAGACCCCAATAGGCTTTTGGAATCTGCTCCCACGCGGGCGCTGCGGAATGCGGGTCATCGTCGCTATCCGGAACGTTTGGCGCACTTCCGGATCGCCCTCGCCCGCGCTTCATGTCATCACCCGAAATGTCGTGCGGTGACACGATTCGGGCGTCCAGCGTCAACACATTGATCAGCGGCAGTCCATGCCGTTGGCCGGTGGCGTAGTCGTTGAAGTCGTGCGCCGGCGTAATCTTGACGCAACCGGTGCCAAATGCGCGATCGACGGACGCATCGGCGATGATCGGAATTCGCCGCTCGACCAGCGGCAACACCAAGGTCTTTCCGACGAGATGCGCATAGCGTTCGTCTTCGGGATGCACGGCGACGGCGACATCGCCCAGCAGGGTCTCCGGGCGCGTCGTTGCCACGACGAGGCCTCGCGTACCCCCGGGGCCTTGCAGGAGCCCATCGTTAAAGGGATACAGAATCGACCACAGGAAGCCGTCTCGTTCCTCGCTGTTCACCTCGAGATCCGAAACGGCGGTTCGTAATACGGGATCCCAGTGCACGAGACGCTTGCCGCGGTAGACCAGTCCAGCCCGGGCCCATTCGACGAACACCTTACGTACCGCCGTGGACAGCCCCTCGTCCATCGTGAAGCGTTCGCGTGACCAGTCGACGCTCGCCCCAAGACGCTGCATTTGGTTGGTGATGGTTGATCCGGACTGCGTCTTCCACTCCCACACGCGCTCGACAAAGGCCTCGCGCCCCAGGTCACGGCGCGTTTTACCCTCGGCGGCCAAACGGTTCTCGACGATTTTCTGGGTCGCAATCCCGGCATGGTCGGTACCACCCTGCCAAAGTGCGCGCTTGCCAGACATCCGCGCATGGCGCACCAACGCGTCCATGATCGTTTGCTGAAAGGCATGACCCATGTGCAGCGTGCCGGTGACGTTGGGCGGCGGCAACAGGACGCAATAGGGGTCCCCGTTCCCGGCAGGCTTGAAAAGGCCGTGCTGAAGCCAGTGGTGATACCACTTCGACTCGAGTGAGCCGGGCTCAAAGCTGGGGGAGAGCGCCATAATTGGGATTCGACCATTCGCGGATGAATCCCCGATTGTAATCAGCCCACTGCTGCGATGCAGCGCAATTTCGCGAAAGCAAACATTCCTCGCGTGCGCTTCGAGCCCCGGATGCTGCCCCGACGCCCATCCATGTCGCAGCCGACCATTCATCTAGCCTGCGGAGCCTTCCGCTTGGCGACGCGACGCGGGTTGCCACACCGCACGCACCCTTGCTAGCCTCGATGGTTACCTGTGTGTGCAGAACGCCTAGCCGGACGGCACGGGCAAGGCCGGCAATTATGCGATGCAACCAGCAAGAACGCGGGCCGGGGCTGCCGGCCAACCTGGGCGCTTGTACCCGCCTCGCAACTTGTCCCTGAGGGCGGATTCATGCATACGCTCTGGATAGCATTCGTCGGCGTTGCACTGGCGGAGTTCGGAGACAAGACGCAACTCCTCACGCTGGTGCTGGCTGCGCGCTATCGCAACCCCAGACGCGTCCTGGCCGGCATTTTCGTGGCCACGCTGGTCAACCACGCACTGGCCGCCCTCGCGGGGCATTGGCTCGACTCGCTTCTCACGCCGGGCGTCCAACACTGGATGATTGGGCTATCGCTCCTGGTCGTTGCCGTTTGGACGCTCATGCCCGAAGGCATCGACGACGCGGGAGAGACGCGCTACCAGCGACGTGGCGTCTTCGTCGCCAGCGCCGTAAGTTTCTTCATGGCCGAGATGGGAGACCGAACCCAGATCGCAACCCTGATCATGGGCGCCCACTTCACACCTTATTGGCAGGTCGTGACCGGCACGACGCTCGGCATGCTCGCCGTCAACGCACCTACCGTGTGGCTGGGCTCACGTTATTCGCATGTCATTCCAATGAAATTGGCGCGCTCGCTCGCGGCATTGCTATTTGCGGGACTGGGGCTATGGCTGCTCCTGAAATAATCAAGACACATGCAGGAGGATCCAAACCCAGCCAGCCGCCATGAATCCGGCAACGACATCGTCGATCATGACACCAAGGCCTCCGCGGATACGCCGGTCCATCCACCCTATTGGCCAGGGCTTCCACACGTCGAACAAGCGAAAGAGTGCGAAGGCCACAGGCACGCCCCACCAAGGGCCCTGCATGACGAACAACAGTGCAGCCCATTGGCCGACAAACTCATCGAAGACGAATGCGCCGGGGTCGTGTTTGCCGATCCTGCCTGCAGCACGGCCGCACGCCCACGACCCGATTGCGAACGCAAGAACGAGCACCGTCAAGTATGCCGGCATCGACAACCGGCGCAATGCCAGCCATGGTAACAACGCAGCCAGTGAACCCGCGGTTCCCGGTGCCACAGGCGACAGGCCGCTACCAAAGCCAAGTGCAATCCACCCATCGGCATGGGTGAGCAGTCGGCGTCGATCATCAGGACTGAGTGAATCGCTCATGAAAAATGCTCGTAGCCACGCTGCCGCGGCGTGACGTCCATGCCGGCCGCATCCAGCACCTGTACACCAGGCTCTGCCGTTACGCGGCCGACCAGGTGAGGCGCGCAGCCGGCTCCGCGAAGCGCAACCAGGGCCGTTTCGAGATGCTCTCGCGGAACAGTGAGACAGAGCTCGTAGTCATCACCGCCACTGAGCGCCAAGAGCTGTGCCATGTGACGCGGCAGCGCCGAGAGGATTTCGGCGGACAGCGGCACCGACTCAAGGTCGATCGCTGCCCCTACCCCGCTTTCTGCGCACACATGCCCGAGGTCAGCCAGCAAGCCATCGGATACGTCGATGCTGGCACTTGCGATTCCTCGTACTGCGATACCTGCGGCAACCCGGGGCGTCGGGTAGTCCAACCGCTTGCGCAGCGTCTCACTCACCGCGTGGCTTTGCGCGACGACCTGGCCCGTCGCGAGCATAAGCCCGGCCGCGGCGTCACCCAAGTTGCCGGTGACGACGATCGCGTCACCAATGCGGGCACCTGATCGGACGAGCGCAGTACCGGCGGGCACCTGCCCCAAAGCCGTAACGGTTAGGCTGAGCGGCCCTCGCGTCGTATCCCCTCCCACAAGCGCCACGCCATGAAGGCGTGCCAAGTGCGTCAATCCGGCGATCACTTCCTCGACCGACGGACATTCCGCAGAAGGAAGACTGAGCGACAGAAGTGCCCAGCATGGTTGGGCCCCCATTGCCGCTAGATCGGAAAGGTTTACGGCCAGCGCCTTCCAGCCGAGTGCACTCGGCTGGGTATCCACTGGGAAATGCACGCCAGCATTGAGCGTGTCAACGCAAGCGACCAACTGCATCCCGGGCTCGACTGAAAGGACCGCAGCGTCATCACCGATACCGAGCACAACGTCGCGCCGATCGCTTCCAGCGCAGGTCCGGATTCGTGCAATCAGGTCAAATTCAGCCACGCCCGCTGCCTGGTCGCATGGGACGATGCAACAATGCCCTAGTCACGCCCTGCGAGATACTCGGGCGCACGCCATTGCGCAGCCAAACGATCGAGCACGCCGTTGACATAGTTGTGGCCATGATCCGCACCAAAGCGCTTGGTCACCTCCACCGCCTCGTTGAGGACTACACGGTAGGGAACGTCGACGCGATAACGCAACTCGTAGGCACCAAGCCGCAGTACGCCTCGCTCGATCGGATCAACTTGACCCATCGGTCGGTCAAGCAGCGGCGCAAGTCCCGCATCCAATTCGTCAACATGTGCGGCAACACCTCGAACCAGATCCTCGAAGTACTCCAGATCCGCCACTTCCATGTCCTGCTCGTGGCGGAACTGTTCGATGACGCCAACAACGGGGGTTCCCGAAATTTGCCAAGCATACAGCGCCTGCAGCGCTCGGCGTCGCGCTCGGCCGCGCGCGACGGGATCGACGCCGGGTGGAATGACATGGCGTCGCGTCGCGTCATTCATGCTTGAAGCTTCGCGTAGAGGTCAATCATCTCGATCGCGGCCAGCGCAGCGTCAGCACCTTTGTTGCCGTGCTTGGTTCCGGCGCGTTCGATGGCTTGCTCGATGTTTTCAGTGGTCAACACCCCAAAGATTACCGGGCAACCAGCCGCGCGCGCCGCTGCGGCGATCCCCGCTGCTGCCGCCCCAGCGACGTGCTCGAAGTGGGTGGTTGCACCGCGAATGACGCAGCCCAGCGCGATTACCGCATCATGGCTGCCACGCGATGCCAATTTCTCGGCAACCGCGGCAAGCTCGAATGCCCCGGGCACGCGGATCAAATCGATGGCCTCATCGGACACGCCGTGACGGACAAGCACGTCACGGGCACCCTCGACGAGTGCGTCGACGATATGTCCGTTGAAACGGGAAGCCACGATCGCAATGCGGCCGCGGGGAGTGGCGAATGCGCCCTCGATCACATGCATGGCAAGAACCTCGGAAAGCACGTCAGTCTATCAGCACCTTGGTTCGTGGCCACACCCTCCGCCGCCCCTGGTTGCGTGGCCCCGAGTTATTCTGGCCGCTTCACCATCGCACATTTCACGCCATGGATGCCGCTTCCGACCGTGAACATGAACGCCGCGAGTGGGCACGCCAGATCCTTGGCGAGCCCGAACTCGGGCTGGCGCCCGCATCTTCGGATGCAAGTTTCCGCAGCTATTGGCGAGGCTGGCGCCGAGATGGCCGCAACGTCATCGTCATGGATGCGCCGCCAACGCACGAGGACATCCGCTCATGGCTCGACATCGCCAGACGCCTGCGTGCCGCCGGACTGGAGGCTCCTGAGGTTTTCGCGAGCGACGAGGCTCGCGGATTCATCGCAATGCAAGACCTCGGCACGGAAACCTATTTGCCCCTGCTCAACCCATCCCGAGTCCACGACCTCTATGGCACCGCGATCGATGCACTCCTACGAATGCAGCGCATTGTCGAGTGCGCTGGTCTGGAACCCTACGACGAGGGTCGGCTGGTGGCCGAGATGGAACTCATGCCCACGTGGTTCCTGGACCGCCATCTGGGCATCGAGCCCACCTGCGCCGACTGGGACATTCTGGAATCGACCATGCGTACGCTCGTCGATTCCGCCTTGGGGCAACCTCGCGTGTTCGTTCACCGCGACTTTCACAGCAGGAACCTGTTAAGGCTCGCTTCTGGAGGGGTCGGCATCATCGATTTTCAGGACGCGGTCTGCGGGCCGATCACCTACGATCTGGTATCGCTGCTCAAGGACTGCTATGTCGCATGGCCTAAGGCGCAGGTCCGGCAGTGGGCATTGCAATACCGCACGCGCGCCACCGGCGCCGGTCTTTGGCCCGCGTCACGCAGCGAATCGGACTTCCTGCGCGCATTCGATCGGATGGGCTTGCAGCGGCACATCAAGGTACTCGGTATCTTTTGCCGCCTCTGCTATCGGGACGGCAAGACCGCCTATCTGGCCGATCTGCCGCGCGTTCTCGACTACGCGCTGGATGTGGCTCGGGCCGATCCCGGATTGGCTGGGTTCGCGGCGCTGCTCGAGCGGGCCGTACGCGGCCGCGATCTAGATCGGA
>JAKAEJ010000090.1 GCA_021818335.1 Pseudomonadota bacterium
AACAGATTACGCACGCACCCTTTCGCTCCAGCGCACCTGCCAACGATTGGATGGAAAGGATGGCATGCTCCAATTCAACTTCCATCCATTGTGACGGCGCCGCGGATACAACCCATTGGGCTCAATGTCCGTGCCATCACCAGAAGCCTCGCACCGTCGACGGCCATGGCGTGGGAGGAGCGGGTGGTACGCGCCACGGCGTCCCCCCGCGGTCTTCCATTGGTTCAGGTCCCGTGCCGAGGCAACAGGCTCAGGAATTCCTTGCGGAGCGACGCGTCGCCGAGGAAGGCTCCCCGCATGACGCTGTTCGTCATGCGCGTCTCGTCGTCCTTCACGCCCCGCCAGTGCATGCAGAAGTGGTCGGCTTCCATGATCACGGCGATACCGTCCGGTTGCAGCCTTTGCTCCAGCAAATTGGCAATCTGGCTGACCGCTTCTTCCTGAATTTGCGGGCGGCTCATCACCCAATCGACCAGCCGCGCGTACTTGGACAGTCCAATCAAGTTGGAGTTGGCATTGGGCAACACGCCGATCCAGACGCGCCCCATGATCGGACATAGGTGATGGGAACAGGCGCTGCGAACACGAATGGGACCAACGACCATGAGTTCGTTCAGGCGTTCCGCGTTCGGAAACTCGGTGACCGGCGGAGGAGGCTGGTAGCGTCCGGCAAACACCTCCCGCACGAACATCTTGGCGAGCCGGCGCGCCGTATCCTGCGTGTTGTGATCCTGATCCACGTCAATGACCAGCGAGCGCAGGAGCGCTTGCGCCTTGCCGGCCACCTCCTCCTCGATCGCCTCGAGTTCGCCGGGCTGAAGGAAGCCCGCGATATTGTCGTTGGCATGGAACCTCGCCCCTGCGGCCCGCAATCGATCGCCGATCCGCTGCGAAGCGGTAGCGGTCGCCAAATGCGAGATGGGCGAAACAGTGGGCCTCGGTGTGGACATGGGTCGGTCTCGATGGCGCGTTACATTCAGCAGGCTGCTGGCGGAAGTTAACGTCGCCGCAGGCGGGTACCAGACTCATACGCACGCTAGAGCGAATTGGATGCGGCCCTGCCGATCGCCGTCAAAGCTGATCCAGACGGGCCCGCAGATCGCTAGCCCGGGCGCGAAGCAAACCAATTTGATCGGGCGCAAGACGATCGAGCTGCTGGTAGGCCATCGCGAGACGTGGGTTTTCTGCGAGTCGGCCCCGTTCACGAGTCAGGAAGTCCCAGTAGAGGGAGTTGAATGGGCAAGCGCGCTCCCCAGCACGCTCAGCCGGCCGATAGTGGCATCGGCCGCAGTAATCGCTCATCCGACGAATATAGGCTGCGGCCGACACGTAGGGCTTGGTCGCCAGCAGGCCGCCGTCGGCGAATTGACTCATGCCGAGCGTGTTCGGGAGCTCGACCCACTCAAAGGCATCGATGTAAATGCCGAGGTACCACCGATGGACCTCCTGGGGGTCGATGCCGGCGAGCAATGCGAAATTGCCGATCAGCATGAGGCGCTGGATGTGGTGGGCGTGCGCATGTTCGAGGGATTGGCCGATGGCATGATGCAGGCAATTCATGCGCGTCGAACCGGTCCAGAACCACTCAGGCAATCGTCGTCGGTGGTCGAAGAAATTGACCTCGGCATACTCGGGCATGTACTCCCAGTAGACGCCGCGTACGTATTCCCGCCAACCAAGGATCTGCCGAACGAAACCCTCCACCGCTGGCAGTGGCGCAGTACCAGCCCGCCAACATGCGACAGCGTGGGCGATTACCTCCTGGGGCGACAGCATCTTGACGTTGAGAGCGAAGGACAGCCGGGAGTGGAACAACTGCGCTGCGCGAGTGCTCATTGCGTCCTGGTAATCACCGAACCACGGTAGGCCATGGCGCATGAAGGATTCGAGCTGCAGAAGCGCTTCTGCACGGTTGATCGGCCAGCGGAAGTCTTCTGCATGAGGCTGACCAAAAGTCCTGACGCCCGAGGCGACGATGCGCTCCCAAAGCGTCCGGTGGTCGTGCCTCGGCCTCGAATCCTCGGGCTCTTCCGGAACACCACGCCATGCCTTGCGGTTTTCGGCATCGAAATTCCAGCGCCCGCCGACCGGCCGTCCATTCGGTTCGACGAGGACTTCGTGCAACGTGCGCAGGTGCCGATAGTACGGCTCCATCATCCAGCGTGAGCGTGATGCGAAGAACTTTCCGGCATCAAGGCGACGCGTAATGAAGTGCTCGCTATCAACCATTCGTGCAGGAATTCGAAGGCCGCCAGCATAGTCGGCCAGTAGGCGATCCAACCGCCACTCGTCCGGTGCCTGGTATTCGAAAGCCGAGGCACCAAGATCAAGGATCAGGCGATCCAGATTGTCGGCAATGGCATGACGATTGGCTGCGTCATCAATGGCCAGATAGCAAACGCGATGCCCGGCAGTCTGAAGGTGATGGGCGAAGTTGCGCATTGCTGCGAAGATCGCGAGGACCTTCTGCGCATGATGCAGAACGTAATCCGTTTCTTGCCGAACCTCCATCATCACGTACACAACGTCCGGCTGGGTCACCGCAAACCAGCTGTGCCCAGGATTCAGTTGGTCGCCTAGCAGGAGGCGGATGATGGTCATGGCCTTTCGATCCTTCAAAGCGCGAGGCCCATGCTGGTTCCCAGCCGATACCTGCGTTAGTGTCGTTGCGCAGCGATTGGCCCGGGTTGGTGTCATCTCTGCACGAGAATTGCACTGCGCAATCCGGGAAGCTTGATGTCCACCGGACTCATACGGAGTCCAAGCACGCTTGGATGTAACGGTATTTCTTCGAGGAGGCCTTGCTCGCGGAGCGCCATGACACGGCGCGCCAGGTGCGCGGCGGGTATGGGGTTTCGCGGCGATCGACGCCTATCGACTGGCGTGAATCCGCCATGGGGAGCTGCGCCGCGGTGAGCCAGTGGCAGCCGAGGGTCTCTCGACAGCACCTAGCACTCGACGAGGACATGCACGCTGCCTCTGCCGTTCAAGTGCTTCAGGCCTTGGGCTGCGCGCCGTGGATGGCCGAGTCGAATGCCGAGGCTGGGTGCAGGTGGGGGCTTGTCAGCCAGATTCCTGCAATGCTGGATCGTCTATTTTGTGACCAGTGACGCCAGCAGATGCGGTCTCCCGGACTCGCAACCGTTGTGCAGCCGTACATTCCCCGAGCTGCGCCCCGCGGTGGAACTCCGCGGGAGTGGAAGGGCTCGCTTTTTAGTCAGCCCGGGTGAGTCGGATCAGGAACGACGCGCGCGCGCAGTCCTCGTTCGCCTGCGGCTAGGCGCACCTTTGGTGTAGTTCGCCAGATCCCGGCGGGCAAGGAATTTCATCGCGATGATGGTGCCGATCGCCAATCCGCAGATTGCGATAACTTGGATCAGACCTACGGTGAGTTCCGGGTTCACGAGCCCAATCATATACCTATGGATGCGGGTGTTGCAGCCGGCGGCTTCGGCAATGCAGCGTTTCAATGTCAGATCGGTTGGATGAGCTGCTCGCCGTCGTTGCGCGGCAGATTGACCACCTTTGACACGGGATACGCCTCGATGTCGAATGCTTCGGGTTTGAGCCAGCGCTCTGCATCCGCCGCGGAAACCTCGAGCCAGGCCTCCCAGTCAACGGGCCCTAGCAACCTCGGTTGCCGGTCATGGATTTGCTGCAACTCTGGCTGTGCCGCACAGGTCAGAATCGTCGCGGTCTCGATCGCCGCGCCTTGGGGGTTTGACCAACGGTCCCACAGCCCCGCAAACATCGCCAGCGATCCGCCGCCCTGCGGTCGCAGGAAGTAAGGCTGCTTGCCACTGGGTTCCGCCCTCCATTCGTACCAGCCGAGCGCGGGGATCAGGCAACGCTGCTCGTGCTTCCAGGCATGGCGAAATGCGGGTTTGCCGGCTAGTCCCTCGACCCGCGCGTTGATGGTGGAATAGCCGATCCTGTTGTCCTTCGCCCAAGGCGGGATAAGGCCCCAGCGCGCGTCCCGGACGATCAGCTCCCCTTTCTCGAGCCGGATCACCGGCACCTGCTGGCTCGGCGCAATGTTGTAGCGATGCACTGCAGACAGCGGATTGCGTACCCGGTCGATCCATCCCGGCGGCCATTCGGTGCCGTCAGGCGCAGGCAAGCTCAGGGCGTATCGGCCACACATGGCGTCATCCTAGTGCAGGACCCGTGGGCTGGATGTCCTGCGCCGTCCTCCCGCCATTGAGTAGCGCCACGGTCCGCTATGGGTGGACTGTTTCCCTTGGCGACGTGGATCGCAATGTCAGCTTCCCGATTGGGCGAGGCCTGAAGCAGTGGCGCACTGACACAGCGCCCAATGTCAAATGAAATTCATGGCGCACCTGATGCCGTGGTCGTTGCGCCGAGCGCGCGCAGGCTCTCCAAAAGTATTCCTTCGCGCGCGCGCACTTCGGCCAACTGGGCCTCGCTGGCCTGCGCACGCGCTTCGGTTGCCTGCGCACGCAACGCGAACAGGGCCGTGCCTACCTCATGAGCGACATGCCCCAGCAATTCGCGCTCCTCGGCCGCATAGTGCTCACCCGGACGCGGGCCGACCAGCAATACGCCCAGCAGGCTGCCGCGTACGCGCAGCGGAAAGGCATGACCATCCCGGCCCAATTGGCTCGGGGTGTCATGCAGGTCGACCTCGGTGTCGTGCGTGCGCAGCTTGACGAGGGTCAGGTCATCGGCGTCCACCTGCGCCGGCAGGTCGTGGCTGCCGCGCTGGCGCACGCGGACATAGCCGTCCGTGGTGTGCTCGTACAGCGCCACCCAGGGCGTGCCGACGTGGAGGCGGATCTGGTCCACGGTCAGATCCAGCAGGCTCTGCGGCTGGGTGACGAAGGCGCATTCCCTGGCGAAGCCGCGCAGCGCGACCTCCTCGCGATACTGGCGCCGGAACACGAACCGCTCGACCGTGCTGTCGATGCGCCGGTGCACGGTGCTCAGGGACACGCCGAGACCCAGCGGCACAGCGAGCTCCAGCAGCAGACTGGCACCGTGGCCGAGCGCGGTGCGCTCGATCAGGCTCTCGAACAGCGCAAACAGACCCAGCACGAAACTCGTGGTCGCCGCATACACCAGCGCATGGTTGAGGACCACGGTGAAGTCCACCACCCGGTGGCGCAGGATCGCGTACAGGAAGCCGGTCATCGCAATCAGAAAAACGAGGATCGTCGCGATCAGTGAG